>JANNGX010000107.1:0-23066 GCA_031404115.1 Gemmatimonadales bacterium
CCGAAGAGGCCGCAACAGGCCGCGGGAATCCGGATCGACCCGCCTCCATCGCCCCCGGTGGCCACCGGCACCATCCCGCTCGCCACCGCCGCGGCCGAGCCGCCGCTCGAGCCGCCGCTGGTGCGGGTGAGATCCCAGGGATTGTTGGTGGTCCCGCAGAGCACCGGCTCGGTCACCGGCGTGAGGCCGAACTCGGGGGTGTTGGTTTTCCCGAGGAGCACAAAGCCGGCGCGTCGGTAACGCTTCACCAGCTCGCTGTCGTGGGCCGGAACGTAGCCGTCGAGGAAGCGGCTGCCGCAGTGGAGCGGCTCCCCCGCCACGCTCGCCACCAGATCCTTCAGCAGCAGGGGCACCCCGCGGAACGGGCCCAGGGGAAGCGGACCGGCGGCCGCGGCCCGCGCCGCGCCGTCCATGCGGTGAATCACCGCGTTCACCCGGGGATTCAGCCGATCGATCCGGGCAATGGCGGTCTCCACCAGCTCGGGCGGACTGACCGAGCGGTCCCGAATCAGCGCCGCGAGTGCGGTGGCGTCATGGCGCAGGTATTCGGCGTCGCTGAGCAGCTTGCCCGGCATGGAGTTCTCCTGTAGCCTGTTAGCTCAATGCGAATCGCCGCGGCGCAACTCGCCCCCGTGTTCCTCGATCGCGACGCGACCATCCCGAAGGTCGTCGCCGCGGTGAAAGATGCCGCGTCCCGGGGCGCTTCGCTCGTCGCCTTCGGCGAGACGCTGGTGCCCGGCTACCCCGCCTGGATTTCCCGGACCGATGGCGCCCGGTTCGACGCGCCCGATCAGAAGGCGCTCCACGCCCGCTACCTCGCGCAGGCGGTTTCCCTTGAAGCGGGCCACCTGGATCCGGTCTGCCAGGCGGCTCGCCGCGGAAAAATCGCCGTCGTGCTGGGCATCGCCGAGCGACCCGCGGACCGGGGCGGACACACCGTCTACTGCACCCGCGTGTTCATCGGGGCCGAAGGCACCGTGTTGAGCGTGCACCGCAAGCTCATGCCGACGCATGAGGAGCGGCTGGCCTGGGGCACCGGCGACGGCGCGGGGCTGGTGACCCATCCGGTCGGGGAATTCACGGTGGGATCGCTGCTCTGCTGGGAAAACTGGATGCCGCTGGCCCGCTCGGCGCTCTACGCCCTGGGAGAAAACCTCCACGTGGCGCTGTGGCCGGGCGGCGCCGTCAACACGCAGGATATCACCCGATTCATCGCGCGGGAATCCCGCAGCTACGTCCTCTCGGTGTCGGGCCTGCTCCGGGAGTCCGACGTGGCGGAGGACTTCCCCGATCGCGAGGAATTTCTGCCGGAGCCGGGAGAGCTGCTGCTCGACGGTGGCTCCTGCCTGGCCGGGCCCGACGGCGAATGGGTGGTCGAGCCCCAGATCGGCCAGGAGACGGTGTTCGTCGCCGAGATCATGATGGACCATGTCCGGGCGGAGCGACAGAACTTCGATCCGGCGGGACACTACGCCCGGCCGGACGTGCTCCGGCTCGAGGTGGACCGGCGCCGTCAGCGCACCGTGGAATTCCTGGACCCGGGGGAACCATGAAGTCTGCCTGGTGGCGCGGCTTCGCCGCCGTCATGATGGGCCTGATCGTCGGGTTCGTCGTCAGCCTCGGCATCGAGCTGGTCAACAGCCAGCTGTATCCACTGCCGCCGGGGATCAACCGGCGCGATCCGGTGGCGGTGAAGGCCGCGCTGGCGCAGCTCCCCGCGATGGCGCTGATCGGGAAGCTGGTCGGGTGGGTGCTGGCCGCGCTGACGGGCGCGTGGGTGGCCACCCGGATCGCGCGGGGCGATCACCGGCCGGCCTGGTTCCTGGGCGTGTTGCTGGTCGCGGCGGCGGTCGGCAATATGCTGGCGATCCCTCACCCGGTCTGGTTCTGGGTGGCCGGACTGGCCCTCTACCCGGCGGGGATCCTGCTGGGCGCCCGCCTGGGCGACTCCGCCGTCATGCCGGCCGGGTAGCTTCCCGCGCGATGGACGCCAGCATCGATCGGCGGATCAGGGCACTGCCTGGGTGGACCACCAGCCAGTAGCGCTTGAAGGTCAGACGGGTGTCCACGTCGGCCGCCTTGATCCGGGTCTCGGTGGAAATCCGGGCGTGATTGTCGGGCGCCGGCTCGACCAGGAAATTCCACGCCACCAGCACTTCGCCGGGAGGGGGCCCCAGCCGGAATTGCGCCCGGTCCGCCGGCTGGAGCTTCGCGGATGCCTTCCAGAAGCGCCCAGTCACCCCCAGAACGATTTCTTCCCCGGAACGCTCCGCCACCAGCCCGAAGCCGGCTTTCGTGAGCCGTTCGAGCGTCAGCGCCGAATTGGCCTTTCGCTTCCGGAACTTGCCTATCGTGTCCCTGGGAGCCAGCAGCAGCGCCGGAATTCCCCGGAGCGCGAACAGCAGGGAGATCAGCCCGGATTTGCCGAAATCCGTGGTGGCCAGGGCGGCGAACACCCGCTCGGGTGGCGCGTTCACCCCCCGGACGTGACGCATCACGATATCGGGCTCGGGCATCAGCTCCTTGATCAGGGGGGCCATGCGCCGAGCCGCCAGAGCACGAAGGCGTAATCGAGGGCGATCTCGTGGAGCCGGTCATAGCGGCCCGAGGCGCCGCCGTGTCCCGCGCCCATGTTGGTGAGGAAGACCAGCGGGTTGGAGTCGGTCTTGAGCGTGCGCATCCGGGCCACGTACTTGGCCGGCTCCCAGTACATCACCTGGCTGTCGTTGAGCGAGGTGCGCACCAGCATCGTCGGGTAGGCCTTCCGCGACAGGTTGGTGTAGGGACAATACGGCCGGATCCAGGCGTACTGCTCCGGCAGTTTCGGGTTGCCCCACTCCTCGTACTCCCCCACCGTGAGCGGCAGGGAATCGTCCAGCATCGTGTTGATCACGTCCACGAAGGGTACCTGGGCCAGCACCGCGGCGAACAAGTCGGGCCGGCAATTGGTGACCGCGCCCACCAGCAGCCCGCCGGCGCTGCCCCCCTCGACCGCCAGCAGGGCGGGCGTGGTCCGTCCCTCGTGAATGAGCGCCTCCGCCACGGCGATGAAATCCGCAAAGCTGTTCCGCTTGAAGGCCATGCGGCCGGCGTCGTGCCACCGCTTGCCCAGCTCGCCGCCGCCCCGGACGTGGGCAAAGGCCAGCACCACCCCGCGGTCCAGGAGTGACAGCCGGTTGGAGGAGAAGCCCACCGGGTAGGGAATGCCGTAGGCTCCGTATCCGGTGAGCAGCATCGGCGCCGCACCCGCAACCCCTGGTTCCCGGCGGAACACCAGTGACACGGGAATGGCGGTGCCGTCCTGGGCCGGCACCGAGAGCCGGGCGCAGCCGTAGTCGCCGGGATCGAATCCGCCCAGGACCTCGCGGCGCTTGAGCAGCGCGCTCTCACCGGTGGCCGGATCGTACTCGTACACCGAGGCGGGGGTGACCGGAGACTCGTAGCCGTACCGCAGCGCGCCGGTCTCCCACTCCGCGTTGGGACCGGAGTAGGCCTCGTAGACCGGCTCGGGAAAGGTGACATGGCGCGCCGCACCGCTCTTCCGGTGCGTCATCCGGATCCTGGCCAGCCCGCCTTCGCGCTCCCACGCCACCCAGTGCCCGGCAAAGGCGTCGACCCCTTCGATCATCACGTCGTCGCGATGGGGAAGCAGTTCCTCCCAGCGCGAGGAGTCGGGATCGTCCTCGGCCGCGCGCACCACCCGGAAGTTCGGCCCGGTATCGTTGAGCCGAAGCAGCCATCCGTCGCCCAGGTGATCGGCCTCGACTTCCCGCTCCGCCACCCGGGACACCAGCATCCGCCAGGGGGATCGCGGCCGCCCGGCGGGAAGGGAGCGCAGCTCCGAGGTCGTGTGACTCTCGCTCGAGAGCAGGATGTGTCGGCGACTCCGGGTACGCTCGAGCCCGACCCGGAAGCGCTCGTCGTCCTCCTGGTAGACCAGTTCCCGCGCGCCGCCCAGCTCCACCCGCCACGCCTGGTAGAACCGCTTGGCATCGTCTTCCAGTGTATGGAAGAGGGTTCGATTGTCCGCGGCCCAGGCGGTGGCGCCACATTTATTGATGGGGCCCAGCACGGTCGCGCCGGTGTCCAGGTCCTTGACCAGCAGAGTGAATTCGCGGTATCCGGTGGGGTCGGTGGAGTAGGCCATGAGCCGGCCGTCGTCACTGATGTCGAGGACCCCCAGCGCCATGAAGGACTGTCCGGCGGCCAGGACGTTGAGGTCCAGAAGCACCTCCTCCGGCGCCGCAAGAGAACCCCGCTTCCGGCAATGAATCGGGTACTGCTTTCCTTCCTCGGTGCGCGAGTAGTACCAGTAGCCGCCGTCCCGGTACGGCACCGAGCGATCGGTCTGCTTGATCCGCCCGAGCATCTCGCCATAGAGGGATTGCTTCAGCCGCGTGATCGGCGCAAGCACCGCATCGCCGTAGGCGTTCTCGGCCTCGAGGTAGGCCAGCATGGCCGGATCGTTCCGGTCGCGAAGCCAGTGATAGTCGTCCTCGAGCCGCTCCCCATGGATGGTGATCGGGTGGGGGCGGCGGGGCGCGGCGGGCGGAACGGGAATCACGTCCTACCGCTCGAGCCTCGTGACCAGACGCTGCTTCACCGCCGGCCATTCGTCGTCCAGGATGCTGTAGTACACCGCATCCCGCACGTAGCCGTCGTGGTTGATTCGCTGCTTCCGGAGCACCCCTTCCTTGACGGCGCCCAGGCGCTCCAGGGCCTTCTGCGAGCGGAGGTTCCGTCCATCGGTCTTGAATTGGACCCGGAGCGCGCCCTGATCCTCGAATGCGTGCTTGAGCAGCATCAGCTTCGTCTCGGTGTTGACCGCCGAGCGTTGCACGGACGCCGCGAGCCAGGTCCAGCCAATCTCCAGGGTCCGCCAGTTGCGATGGATCTCCAGGTACCGGGTCGAGCCCACCGCCCGCCCGGTCTCGGGGTCGAGGATGGCAAAGGGCAGCTGATCCCCCGTGGCCGCCAGCTTCCAGGCCTCGTCGATCCACTTCCGGACTTCGGCCACCGAGTTGGGCTGGGGAATCGGCATGTAGCGCCAGATCTCGGGATCGGCGCCCGCCGCGAGCAGATCGTCCGCGTGGGCCGGATCCAGCGGCTCGAGCTTCACCGCGTCGCCGTAGAGCACGACCGGAGTGGGGTTCACTTCACCAGCGCCGCGTACGCCAGCGTCCGGAAGAGGGCGCCCACCCGAATGCCGGTGGTGGGAAACCGCTGGATCATCATGATGCCCACCAGGTGCTCCTTGGGATCTACCCAGAAGCTGGTGCCGTAGATCCCGCCCCACGAATAAGTTCCCGGCGAGCCGTACTCCCCCGCCGTTCCTGGATCGAGCAGCACGTGGAATCCCAGCCCGAAACCGGCTCCCGGGCCGAGCGGATCACCGGGGAGGTCTCCGGTGTGACTCGCGGTCATGAGCTCGACGGTCTTGCGCGCGAGGAGCCGGACGCCGTGCAGCTCGCCACCGTTGGCCAGCATCGTGAGAAAGCGGAGGTAGTCGCCGCCGGTGCCCACCAGCCCGGCGCCACCGGAAAAGAAGGTCTGCGAACCGTGTGACGCGGCTCCGGCCAGCATCAGCCGTCCCTCGCTGAACGACTGGGTCTCGGCGCGCATCGGTACCAGCGTGCCCATGGAGTCCGGCATGTACGGCACTACCAGCCGGCCCAGTTTGGCGTCGGGCACCCAGAAACCCGTGTCGTGCATGCCCAGCGGGGTGAAGATCCGCTCCTGCATGAACTCGGCGAGCGTCTGGCCGGAGACCACTTCCACCACCCGGCCCAGCACGTCGGTGTTGAGCGCGTAATTCCACCGGGAGCCCGGTTGGAAGAGCAGCGGCTGCCGGGCCAGCCGGTCCACGTTCTCCGCCATCGTGGGCATGTCGGCGCGGGCAATGCCGTCGGAGATTCCCGCGGCGCGGTAGCCGTCGCCCACGGGGCCATCATCGATGAAGCCGTAGGCCAGCCCCGAGCGGTGAGTGAGAAGGTCGCGAATCGTGATCCGCCGGTTGGCCCGCTCGTACGTCATCGGCTTCCCCGAGTCGGCCCCCGGCACCGCGACCCGCATCTGCCGGAAGGCGGGGAGATAGCGGGAGAGCGGGTCGGAGAGGAGCAGCTTCCCGTCCTCCACCAGCATCATTGCCGCCACGCTGGTCACCGCCTTGGTCATCGAGGCCTGGCGGAAGAGCGTGGTCGAGCGCATCGGCGTACCCGCTTCGACGTCGGCATAACCCGCGGAATCCAGCGCAACGAGCGTGCCGTTGCGGGCCAGGAAGGTGAGCACCCCGGTCACTTCACCGGCGGCGACGGCGGCGTCCAGCATCGGCCGGATCCGCCGCAACCGGTCCGAGGACACCCCGGCGGCCTCGGGGGCCGCTTTCGGCAGTTGCGCGGCCAGGGGAGCGGCGGCCAGCGGAAGGAGCAGGAGCAGCCGTGGGGTCAGGCGCATTCAGCGTCCTCCGGAGCGGGGCAGCGTTGCGAGGCGTTGGACCGCCGCGTCGAGCAGATCGTGGGTCTTGCAGAAGGCAAAACGGGTAAACCGGGTGCCGTCTTCCGGGTCGTTCCAGAAGCTGGTGCCCGGCACGGTCGCGACCCCGCCGTCGATGGTGAGCCATCGGGCGAATTCAGGCGCCGGAAGATCCGAGAGGCCGGAGAAATCCGCCAGGATATAGTAGGCGCCTTCCGGCGCCACGCACCGGAAGCCGGAGTTCACCAGCGCGCCCATCATGATCTCGCGCCGGGCCCGGTATTCCCCGGCGAGATTTTCGTAGTAGTCCCGGCCCAGCACTTCCATCGCCACGGCGAGGCCTTCCATGAGCGGCGCCGGCGCGCCCACAGTCAGAAAGTCGTGGACTTTGCGGATCGCTTCGGTGACCCCTGCCGGCGCCACGATGGTGCCGATCCGCCAGCCGGTGATACTGAAGGTCTTGGACGCCCCCGAGATGGTGATGGTGCGCTCCCGCATTCCCGGCAGCGTGGCCATGGGAATGTGCTCGCCGCTATAGAGGATATGCTCGTAGATCTCGTCGGTTACCGCCCAGGCGCCGTGGCGTCGGCACAGCTCGGCAATGCCCTCGAGCTCGGCCAGGGTGAGCACTCGCCCCGATGGGTTGCCCGGGGTGTTGACCACGATGGCGCGAGTCCGGTTCGAAAACACCGCGGCCAGCCGGTCCAGGTCGAGGGGCTGACCGGGAAGGAGCGGCACGAAGACCGGCTTGGCATCGCAGAGAATCGCGTCGGGGCCGTAATTCTCGTAGAACGGCTCGAACACGATCACTTCCTCGCTGGGATTCACAATGGCCAGGAGCGTCGCCGCCATCGCCTCGGTGGCGCCGCAGGTGACGGTGAGCTCGGTTTCGGAGTTGACCGTCATCCCGTACCACTCGGAATACTTGCGGACGATCACGTCCCGGAGCCGCTTGGAACCCCAGGTGATGGCGTACTGGTTGATGTCGGCCCTGATGGCGGCGGCCGCGGCCTCCTTGAGGACATCAGGCGCCGGAAAATTCGGGAACCCCTGGGCCAGGTTGATGGCCTGGTGCTCGGTAGCCAGCCGGGTCATGCCGCGGATAACCGATTCGGTGAACGAATGGGTGCGGCGAGCGGTATTCATGGGGTGAAAGTAACCGGTGGGCCGCTCCGTTTCCCCCTCCCCTTGACGCCTCACCAGCCGGATCGATCCGCTCATCGCGCTGCGCGGCGACTGACAGGTCAGTCCGACCGCAGCACCTGACCGGGTCGGAGCGGCTGGCGCGGCGGGCCGGAATCCACGAGGCGACGGCCGCGGTCAGCAGCACCAGCGCCGGTACCGCCACAAAAGTGACCGGATCGGCGGGCGCCACCTCGTAGAGCAGGGTGCGGATGATCCGCGTGGTGCCCAGCGCCAGCGCCACCCCGGCCACGATCGCTGCCGCGGTGAGCAGCATGCCGTGGCGCACGACCAGCCACTGCACCTGCGTGGCGTTGGCGCCCAGCGCGATCCAGGTTCCCATTTCCCGCATGCTCCGCCGCGCCAGTTGGGCCACGATGCCCTAGACCCCCACGATGCACAGCACCAGGCCCACGCCCGCAAACGACAGCATCAGCACGGTGAGGAAGCGGTCCCGGCCCAGGGACGCGGAGCGAACGTCCTCCATGGTGCGAATCGACGAGATCGCCAGCAGGGGGTCGAGCCCCGCGACCACGCGGCGCACCGCCGGTGAACCTGCGCGGCGGTCTCGGAAAGGCCCGGTCGTAGCCGGCGCATCGCCTCGGCTTCCGGCATGCCACGCGTTATCAGGTGACGGGCGTGCTCCTCGAGCAGCGAGGCGAGCTCGGCACCGGCGTCGACGCCGGCCTCCCCGGGCCGCCGCACCGGAAGCTCGAAGTCGCGGGGCACCCCGGGCCGGATCTCGCCGGGTTTCATCGGGTATTGAGGATGGCGGCCAGCGCCGCCACCGAGCTCTTGAGTGCTGCGGCCTCCGAGCGCAGGTGCGATTTGCCCGCGGGGGTCAAGCTGTAATACCGGGCCTTCCGGTTGTTTTCGGTGGTGCCCCAGGCGGCGTTCAGTAACCGTCGCTCCTCCAGCCGGTGGAGCGCCTGGAGCAGGGCCGCGGCCTCGATGTCGAATTCGCCACTCGAACCGTCATCGATCCAGCGGGTAATCTCGAATCCGTGCATGGGGCCGAAGGACAGGGCCTTGAGAACCAGCACGTCGAGCGTGCCTTTGAGCAGGGCCATTGGTCACAATCCGGAGACGGGAAACCGGGAGGCGCGGTTTCCACCAAGTTACTATGATAAGACGCTTGGGGGTAGGAAAAGGTGACATCGAGGGGAGGCCGGAACGCACCGGCTCAGCGACTCAGGGCACGCCGAAGCAGTAGAACAGCCCGTCCCCGCCGGTCGCCTGCAAGTTCGACTGCCCGCACCCGCGCGACGGATGGGCCGAGTTCCACGACGTCGGATTCTGCCCCCCACCCTGGCGGTCGAAGTGCCCGACCCGCGCGTGCCCGTCGGCGGCGCTGCTGGTCCAGTTCAGGCAGGTGGTATCCAGCGTGTCCGTGGCCAGCGCCCCATCCAGCGCCGACCCGGTGAGGATATCGTGACGATTGGGGGTGTCGCCGCGCCCGTTCACCGTGTCGCCCTTCTCGGTGAGCACGGTTTTCTTGGTCACGTTGCTGCTATCGCCGTGGAGATCGGCCACGTCCCGGGCGATCCGGACGCCCGCCTGATTGAACCACGGCCCCGGACCGATCCGGTCCTTCGCGTTGACGGCCGGCTGGCCGTTGGCGGCCTTGGCGCTGAGATAGGCGCGCCAGGTGAGGCCCGTAGCACCGACGGCCCGGGCCAGCTGGGTGCAGTACGCGTCGGCCCCTTCGAGCCCGCCCAGGGCGGCGCCATTGCCGGGGCCGACGCTGGTGATGAAGAAACTCATGGTGCCGCGCTGGGCCCGGGCCGACGGCACGCCGAAAACCAGCAAGGCTGTGAGTGCGACGAGGATCCTGGTCATGCTACTCTCCGGAGAACGGTGGTGCGATAATAGTACCAGAAAACCAACGACAAGGGACCCGTGACTATCAGGCCCAAAGCCCCTGAGGATCTCCGCACCCCCCGGCTCATCGAGCGCCTGCGCGATGCCGCCGACCTCCTCGAATCAATCGCCGCCGACCGGGGGCTCCTGGCCGAGGTGTCCGGGGAGGACCGGCGGCACTTCCTCGACGCCGTCGGAAAGGTGTTTCACCCCGACGCGAAGTCGCGCCGCCAGTTGGTGAAGGCCACGGTGCGCCTGCGCAAGGCGGCCCGCATCGAAAAGGACGAATCCACCCTCAGGCGGACCGGGATACGCACCCTGCGCCGGCAGACGGTCTTCACCACGCCGAACGTGTACCCGCCGGATGGATTCGAGCCGCAGGAACAGGAAGCGGAGCCGCAGGGGCGGGAGGCAATCGAGCCGGTGCACTGCTACACCTGCAAGCGGCACTACTCGACGATCCACCACTTTTACGACTCCCTCTGTCCGGCCTGCGCCGAGCTGAACTTTGCCAAGCGCACCGAGCTGGCCGACCTTCGCGGCCGGGTTGCCTTGCTCACCGGCGGGCGGGTGAAGATCGGCTATCAGGCCGGGCTCAAGCTGCTGCGCGCCGGCGCCCGGCTCATCGTCACCACGCGCTTCCCCCGGGATTCCGCGGCGCGTTACGCGAAGGAGCCGGATTTCGCCGAATGGAGCGACCGGATCGAGATCTTCGGGCTGGATCTGCGCCATACGCCCAGCGTCGAGGCCTTCTGCCGGGAATTGCTCGCCACCCGCGACCGGCTCGATTTCATCATCAACAACGCCTGCCAGACGGTGCGGCGGCCGCCGAGCTTCTACGAGCACATGATGGCCCACGAGACAACCTCGCTCTCGAGCCTTCCCGAGGGCGTCCGCCGGCTGGTCGGGAGCTACGAGGGACTCCGTGGGTACAACCTGCTGCAGGGCACCGACGCAACCCCGGTAAGCCTGGATCGACGCCTCGGAGACATGGCCGGGCTGACCGATTCGGCCCGTCTCTCCCAAGTGCCGCTGCTTCCGGAGGAACAGTCCCCCGACACCCGATTCTTCCCGCAAGGCAGGCTCGACCAGGATCTCCAGCAGGTGGATCTGCGCGGGCGCAACTCCTGGCGGCTGCTGCTGGCGGAGGTGTCGTCGGTCGAGCTGATGGAGGTCCAGCTCGTGAACGCCATTGCGCCCTTCATTGTCAACGCGCGGCTCAAGCCGCTGATGATGGGCACGCCGGAGCGTGACAAACACATTGTCAACGTCTCTGCCGTGGAGGGACAGTTCTACCGGAGGTACAAGACCACGCGGCATCCCCACACCAACATGGCCAAAGCGGCGCTCAACATGATGACCCGCACCTCGGCTACCGACTATCACCATGCCGGCATTCACATGAACAGCGTCGATACCGGCTGGGTGACCGACGAGGATCCGGTCGAGATCGCGGCCCGGAAAGTCGAGGAGCACCGCTTCCATCCGCCGCTGGACCTCGTCGACGGGGCGGCCCGCATCGTCGATCCCATCATCTCGGGGATCAACACCGGCCAGCATATCTGGGGACAGTTCCTGAAGGATTATCGGCCGACCGACTGGTAGCGCGACGAGTTCGTGTGCGGGTCATGGGTGAAATACCGTCCTACCTCCTGGTAGGGCGCTTTCGTGTGACCCCATCAAACTCGAACAAGGACGCCAGAATGGCTGATAAATTTGGAAATCCGGACGCCAACAAGGATCCCCTGACCGGCGCACCCGGCGCCCATCCCGTTGGAGTAGGCACCGGCGCCTTGGGCGGAGCCGCAGCGGGTGCCGGCATCGGCACCGTGGTGGGCGGCCCCATAGGCGCGCTGGTCGGTGGCGCCGTCGGAGCGGTCGTGGGCGGGCTGGCCGGTAAGGATGCGGCGGAATCGGCGAACCCGACGGTCGAAGACGCCTATTGGCGTGAGAACTTCAGGAGCCGGCCGTACGTGGTGGTGGTGGACACCTACGAGGTCTTCCAGCCCGCCTACCGCTACGGGTGGGAAGCGTACGGGCTCAACCACGGCCGGACCTTCGAGGAGGTCGAGCCGGAGCTGCGTACCGTTTGGGAGACCACTCCCCACGCCGCGAACTTGTCATGGGAAAAAGCCCGCAACGCCTCACGCGATGCGTGGCACCGCGTGGAGCGAGCCATTCCCGGCGACATCGACAAAGACGGATTCTAGGAGCACCCTTCAGGCGGCGGCCTGTCCCCGGCTCCTTTGGGGCCAGGCCCGTCGCACTCGCTCATCCGTAGTAACACGATCGTCGCCCTACACTCGGGCGACGCCGGCGGCGGTCAAGTGGTGATGCGGCTGATCAAGGGATGGGCAGCGCGGTCTGACCCCAGAAAGGACGGGATAGCGGCCGGAAATTAGTGGAAACAGCCACCAATTCTCCTCCTAATTGTCCCCAATTCAGGCAAAAAACGCTCTAAATGCTGCTAATTTCCCCTCAATCCGTCTGAATTCCCTCCAATTTCAGCGAATTTGCCACCAATTTGCTTGAAATTGCCACGGCCAGCAATACTCGACCAAGCCCCCGCAGCCCGGCAACCAGATCGGACTATGGGATCGGATCTCCCGGAAACCCTTCCAATTCCGCCACCTGCCTGGCTTGCCCGAGATGTCTCCTGCAATGGGCCAGGCTCGCCGCGAACCACGCCGCCAGATTGAGGCGAATCCATCCCCCGCCCTGCGCCGACGACCGGGCCCTGACCCGATCAATCGCCACGCCCCGCGCCGCTTCCAGCGTCTCCCGGAATTCCTGCATCGCGCCGGCAAACTTTCCCAGCACTGCGCCCTTCGGCAGCCCGGAGGACGGCACGAAGTTCTTGGGCGCCGGCATCGGCCGCTTGCCCGGGGTCTCCATCATCCGGACGAACCACCCGCCGATCAGCCCGTAGGGAGAAGGCCCCACGTCGCCCAGCTTTCCCTTCGCCCTGGCCCGGTCCAATGCCGGGCGAACATTGGCCAGCATGAGGCTCGTGGTCAGCGCCAGGTGATCCAGGCATTCACCCACCGACCAGCGGCCCGCGCCGGGCCGCCAGTTGAACCGGGCGTCCGTAAGCGGCTCCAGTCTGCAGCGGACCTCCAGCTCGATTCCCTCCAGCTCCGCGAGCCAATCGCCGATCTGGTCGTTGGGGCGACTGGTCATGGCACGCCCTCAGTAGATCCCCAGGTCCTTCGCCGAGACCACCGCGCCGGCGTACCCCTTCCGGATCTCGCGTAGCAAATCCTCGTCGGTCGCGCCCCAATAGAGCTGATGATAGAGCACCAGCAACTTCGGGCGCGCCCGCACAGCCAGCTCGGCAAGCTGTGTCGCGGAGGTGTGCGATCCGGCGTGGTACGTCCGCCATTCCGGTTTCTGCTCCAGAAACTTTTCCGCGGAATACACCTCGTGCACCAGCACGTCGCAGCCGTTGCAGGCCGTTACCACCGCGTCGCTCGCGCGGGTATCGCCGGAGACCACGATGCTCCGGTCCTTCGTGTCGAAACGATAGCCGAGGGCCCTGGGCCAATTGGTGTGGGGAGTCTCGAATGCGGTGACGGTGATGTTCGAATCCCGGTAGACCACGCCCGCCGTGATGTCATGCGGGTCGACCCGCCACCCATCCTCGGTGTGCGGCTGCAGTCCGGTCCGGCGGTTCTCGAGGTCCGCGGCATACGCCTCGGTCAGATGCATGGCCATGGCGGATGTTCCAGCCGGCCCGTAGAGCTGCAACGCCCCCACCCGATCCCGAATCCATCCGGTGTGGATCACATCGGGCAGTCCGATCGTATGATCCGAGTGCAAATGGGTCAGGAACACCACGCCGATCTTGCCGGGGTCGAGCGCGGCCACCCCACCGCGCCGAGCCTGCTCGGCACGGCGCATCACGCCGGCCCCGGCATCGACCAGGTAGGAAGTACCGTTGACGACGATCGCCACCGCCGGGCCCGATCGCTCCGGGTCGGGGTTGGGATTGCCGGTGCCGAGCACGATGACCTGGGTACCCACAGCCTGGCCGGACCGGAAACTGCCGGGCAGCGCCAGGACGAACACCAACAGGAGGACGTTCCGCATGGTCGACCGCGTCTGGTGAACGGGCCCTAGGGACGCGCCGCTCGCGCCGCCGCCACCAGCTCCTTCACTTCCCGCAGCAGGGTCGGCCCGTGATAGGGAATGCCGTCCTTGATGGTCCACTCGATGCCGCCGGTGCGCACCGCCTTGCCGTCCCGGATCGTCTCGGTGCCGGTCGGATAGAGCACCTTCAGATCTTCCAGCGGATTCCCGTTGACCACAAGGAGATCGGCCAGATGGCCCGCACGGACCCGGCCGATCTTGTCTTCCATGCCGAGGATCCGGGCGTTGTTCTGGGCCACGTGCTGCAGCACCTTGAGCGGATGGAAGCCGGCCTCCTGCTGCAGCTCCAGCTCGCGGATCAGGGCAAAGCCGTAGAGCTGGTAGATGAACCCCGCATCTTCTCCCACCCCGATGACTCCGCCGCGCCGTTCGAACTCCCGTAGCGCCGCCATCCAGATCCGGTAATTCTCCTTCCAGTAGGCCTCGTCGGTGGAGCTCCACCCGATGAAGTAGGACCCGTGATTCGCCGGGTTCGGCCGGAAGTATTCCTCCAGCGTCGGGTGCAGGTAGTCCCTGAACCAGGGCTGGTTCTGAGCCCGGGTGAGGTCGCGGCTGGCCTCGTAGATCACCAGCGTGGGCACCCAGGAAACATTGCCGTCCGCCATTCCCTGGAGGACCTTGCCCAGCCGGTCCGGATCGGCCTCGCGCCAGAGCCGGCCGGCCCAGCGGAACCGGTCGACCTCGTTGTCGTAGTTGTAGCCGGACGGGAAGTGCTGCACGCCGTCGGCCAGCGCCGCATCGGGTACGCCGTACCAGTGCTCGATGCTCCGGGTGCCGAACTTGATATCGTCCCAGGCGTTGGTTTCTTCGACGCCGGCATGATGCGCGACCGGCAGCCCCACCGCATGGGCTTCGTCCTCCATCGCCTGCAGCAGGTCGCGATCGATGCCCACGATCTTGATTCCATCGACGCCCAGCGCCTTGAGCTCGCGCACCCGGGCGCGCGCCTCGGCGGGCGTGTTGATGCCGCGGCTGTTGACCGCATCGCCGCCGCCGCCGAACATCGCGTACACCAGGATCCGCGGCGCCGCGACGGCACCTGCGGCGCTCGCCGCGCGGAGCTGCAGGGTTTTCCGGGTGACGCTCCCGACATCGCGCACCGTGGTGACGCCCGAAGCCAGCCAGAGCTTGAGCTCGTATTCCAGCGGCTGGGGCAGCCCGCCGCGGGACTCCTGCACGTGGCCGTGGGCGTTGATCAACCCGGGCATGACATACTTGCCCGACGCGTCGATCTCGACACTCGCGGTCGGGCGCCGGGCCTGCCCCGCCTTGACCGCCACCGGGTCGAGCGGAACCATCTCCGCAATGGTGTTGCCCTCGATCACGATATCGAAGGGGCCGGAGGCCGGCGTGCCGTTGCCTGCAATGACCAGGGCGTTGCGGATCACGTACCGGCCGGGACGCACCCCCGACTGAATGCCCGGCGCACCCTGCGCCGCGACACTTCCCGCGAGTCCTGCCGTGAGCAGCACGATCACCCCGGCCCTCATCGGATGGCCGCGGTGAGCGGGTGGCCGTCCAGCGGCTCCAGCGGCATGACGCCCAGCGCCCGCGCCAGCGTCGGCGCCATGTCTACGGTACGGGCGAACTCGGAATAGCGGCCCGGCTTGAAGGGGGGGCCGTAGAAAATGATCGGCACGTGCGCCTCCAGATCGGTCGGCGTGCCGTGCTGGGCCACCGTCATGTACCACCAGTAGCTCCCCGGCGTCAGCGTCACCACCGCGACGACCGGCACGTCGGGAGGAAACATGTGGACCCAGCGCCGCGCGATGGTGTCCTTTCCGAGGTCGGCCTTCGCCAGGTCGGCGTACCGGTCGGCGCGCAGCACTCCGGGAATCCGTCGCGCCGCCGAGAGGAACGAATCCGTCGCCACGCGGATTGCCGCGGGGCTGGCCCTGGCCGAGTCGGGGTTGATCACGATCGAGCCGCTCTCCAGCTCCACGGCATTGGGGTTGCCGCCGCCGGTGAGCAACGCCTGTTGCGCCGCCTGGAGCGCCGGCCGCAGGTCCACCCGCCTCGGCGCGGGAGTGATACGACCGTTGTTGAGCTCGGGAAACGACGAGACGCCGTGATCGCCCGTCAGCGCGAAGAGGATGCGGGTGGAATCCCGCAGCTTGTACAGCGAATCGATGAACCTGCCGATGACCCGGTCGAGGCGCAGCACCTGGTCGTGCAGCTCCCGGCTGTCGGGGCCGAACTGGTGACCGATGAGATCGGTGGTGGAAAAAGACACCGCGAGCACATCGGTTTCCGGACCGTTGCCGAGGCCCAGCGATTCGACACCGGCCAGCGCGAAATCCGCGAGCAGGTCGTCCATCCACGGAAAGGTCAAGTAGAGCGCCGTCGCGGTATCGACGCTGGCCGAGAGGGGGTGCGGGAACTGAAAATTGCGCCCGGACGACTCGGTGGGCACGCTGTCGGGCTCGGGATAATTGCTCTCGGGAAGCAGCAGGTTCCACACTCGGCCGGCATTCGCCGCGGGGGTCTGCCGCGCGTTGAACGCCTGCACCCAGCTCGGCAGCGTGTCGCGATACCAGACGCTGGTGGTGAGCGTCCGTCCACCCCACCAGTACACCTGCTGCTTCGAGCGGCCGATCGGAAGGATCGCGCCGCGGTCCTTCATGCTCACCGAAAGCGCGTCGCTCCGCGGATCGGCCTTGGCCAGCCAGTCGGTGAGTGTGGTCCCGCGAAACCGGTAGGGACTCGCGCCAAAACCGGTGCTGCCCACGAGCCTGGAGTTGGGATCTCCCACACCGGCCAGATTCCGGGCGATGCCGGTGCTGCGCGGGAACCGGCCCGACATGGGACTGGCGTGGCCCGGCGCGGTTTCGGTGATTGCGTGATCCTGGAAGCCGTTGGTGAAGTAGGCTCCCCCTTCGGCCAGTCGCTTGAGGCCGCCGGTATATTGGCCGCGCCAGCGATCGAGGTAGTCGCCGCGCATCTGGTCTACCGTGATGAACACCACGAGCGTGGGCTTCCCCGATTGCTCCGCGGGCACGGCTCCGGGAGGGTGGAGGGGCGCGGTGCAGAACAGGGCGCCGAGCATGGAGCCGGTGAGCGCGGGGCGGGACAGATGCATGAGTGGAGGCCGGGGAGTCGGGGGTTCGAGGAGCCGGATCGAGAGGGATAATACTGGATTCCGCCGGTCCCGGGCGAGCGCCGGGCGTCCCCCTCCCGCGGGGCAGGGCGGGGCGCTATCATCGAACCGCTCCCGAAAAGAGGAGGACCCATGCCTGTCCGCGCCCGCTGGCGGCACTCAGTGCTGGTGCCGGCCCTGATGATTCCCGCCCTCCTCGCCGCGCAGCAGGGCGACTCGGAGGCCAAGAAGCTCAGCCGGCTCTTTCGAGCCACCGATCCGGTGGTCATGTGGCTGAGCGCCGACTTCAAGACGGTTTTCAAGGACCGGGATTCCACCAGTACCAAGCAGACGCCCGCCTCGCTTCGATTCCTGGGGGAGAAATCCGACACGGTGTCGCTCGACGTGCGGCTTTCGACCCGGGGGCACTTCCGGCTCAAACCCAACTCCTGCTCGGTGCCTCCGCTCAAGGTCTGGTTCGACAAGGAGAAGACCAAGGGCACCCCCTTTGCCGGGCAGGGTTCGCTCAAGCTGACCACCCACTGCCAGAAGGGCGAGCGCTACGCCCAGAACATCTACATGGAGTACGCCGCGTACGCGATGTACAACCTGCTGACGCCGTTCAGTCTCCGGGCGCGGCTTGCCACCATCGAATGGCAGGACATCAACGACCCCAAATTCGCGGTCACCCGGCCCGCCTTCTGGACCGAGGACGACGACGATATGGCCGCGCGGAACCGCGGCAAGATCCTGATGCAGACCGGCGGCCATGCGGAGGAGATGGAACCGCGACAGATGGCCATCACCGACCTGTTCCAGTATATGATCGGTAACACCGACTTCTCGCTGAGCTACCTGCACAACTACCGCATTGCGCAGACCGACACCTCGATGAATTTCTATCCGATGGCCTACGACTTCGACTGGTCCGGGCTGGTCTCGGCCACCTATGCCAAACCCGACTACCGGCTGGCGATCAAGCGGGTCACCGACCGGCTCTACCGCGGGGGGTGCCACAGCCCCGAGTTGCTGGCCGAGACGGCGGCACTGTTCAAGGCGAAAAAGGGGGAGATCTACGGCGTCCTCACGGGCATCAAGGGCTTGACACCCGACCGGCTCAAGGAGGCGACCGAGTTCCTGGACGAGTTTTTCAAGCTGATCAACGATCCCGGCGCGGTGAAACGGGAGTTCCGACGGGTATGCCCGTGAAGATCACCGCTTCCGGCTGATCAGGCCCTGCAGGCCGTCTTTCTCCACCATCTGGGCAAACCGCGGATCCGCCCGCAGCCCCGCATACTGCGGATTGGTTACATAGAGCAGAAACCGCTTGGGCCGACGCTCCCGAAGCTTTATCACCCAGTCCATCGCCTTGGTCCATTCCCCGAGCTGGGCGTAGAGATAAACAATCCGCTCTTCCCGGAGCTGCGGCACCGTATCCTGCGGAATCCGGTACGGCGCCGATGCCGCAGCAAGCTGGGCGTCGAGCTGACGCGTCAGGTCCTCCCGCCGGACCCGTGCGTATCCCTCCGCACCACCCTCCGCGAACGCCTTGGCATACGCCGCCGCGCCCGTGGTATCTCCACCCTCGCGCCGCACCCCGATGGCCTCGTCGAAACGCTTCAGATGCTCGAGGCTCAGGATCAGTCGGCGCCTCGGTCCCGGCACGCTGGGATCGAGTTCGAGCGCGCGCCGGAGTACCGCCGCGGCCGAGTCATACCGCCCGGAGCGCATGTAGAGATCGCCCAGCGTATTCAGACCTGGGTTGAAGAGCTCCAGCTCGACCGAGCGCCGGGCCAGCACGATGGCGGAGTCCACCCGGCCCTCGACTTCGCCGACGACGATCGCGGTGAACTGGAGGACCTGGGCATCGTGCGCGGCCAACCGCAGCGCCCGCCGGGCCGACGCGATGGCCTCGCTCCAGTCGTCGTCCAGGTACATCGCCTTGCTCATCATGTTGGTCCAGGGATCCCCCAGCGTGCTGTCCGCCGCCAGGGCCCGGCGGGCCGCCCCCATCGAGGAATCCACGTACGGGACAAAGGGCCCCCACCCCCGGAACGCCGTGACGAAGTAGTAATTGACGAGAAGTCCCTGCGCCTGCGCAAAACCGGAGTCGAGCGCCATGGCGCGCCGCCCGTAGTACGCCGCCGAATCCATGAGGATCTTGGCGTGTTCCGCCCCCAGTGCAACACCGCGGAGCGACAACCGCCGGCCCCGCAGGTACTCCTCGTACGCCGCCGCGCTGGCGGTCGGTCGGCGGGCAATCGCGGCCTTCTCGCTGCCCGTCAGCTGGAGCTGGAGCGCTTCCGAGATCAGGCGGGCGATGTCGCCCTGCATCGAAGCGACGGCAGAGACGTGCCGGGCGTATCGCACGGTCGTGATCAGGTCGCCCCCGGGAATCCGGAAGAGCTCCGCGCTCACCCGCACCGAATCGCCGACTTTGGAGAGGTCCCAGGTGAGCACCGCACCGACCTTGAGCCGCTGGCCCAGCTCCAGATTGTTCATCTCGGGCTGCTGGCGGCGCACCTGCGCCACCAGGCTGGGTGCGGTCACCCGGAGTTTGGGTAGCCGCCGGAGCAGATCGGCAACGGCCCCCTGAATGCCGTCGCTGAGATAGGCCACCGTGCTCTCCGGCACAGCGGGGGCAATGACCAGCGAGCTGATCGCCTCGGCGCTCCCCGGCCGGGCCAGTTTCGTCACGACAAACAGGACCGCGGCCAGCAGCAGCGCGCCGGCTCCGACCCGCACCGCGAAGTGCCGGCGCGGGGGAGCCGCGGTGGGGGCGGCCGTGAGCATCGCGGCGAATTCCGCCGGGGTGTCGAAGCGCTTGGCCGGGTCCCGGTCCAGCGCGCGCGCCAGCGCGTTGTCCACGGCCTGGGGCACCGCCGGCACGAGCGTGCGCACCCGGGGCGCATTTTCGGCCAGCCGCCGGGTGAGGACGGAGGTCACCGCTCCGGTGAACGGGGGCTGGCCGGTGAGCATTTCGAAGAGCATGCATCCCAGCGCGTACTGATCGGACCGGCCGTCGATGGCGCGCTCGCCGGTGACCTGCTCGGGGCTCATATAGGCCGGCGTGCCCAGCGCCATCCCCGGACGGGTGATGGTGGCCCCGCCGGCCTCATCCAGTGCCCGGGCGATCCCGAAATCGGCCACCACGGCGTGGCCTCCCGAGAGGAGGATGTTCTCCGGCTTGATGTCGCGGTGGACCACCCCGTTCTTGTGGGCATAGTCGAGGGCGTCCGCGACTTCGCGCGCAAATCGCAGCGCCTCGTCCAGCCGAAGCCGCTTGTCCCGGGTGAGCCGGTCCCGGAGCGACTCGCCCTCCACGAACGGCATCACATAGTAGGCCGACGCCGGCTGGCCGGCTTCCGCTTCGATGGTTCCGCTGTCGAGAAGGGGGAGGATGTGCGGGTGGTTGAGCCGGGCCGCGATCCCGATTTCGCGCTCGAAACGGTCCACGCCGATGGAGCCTGCCAGCTCGGGACGGAGGACCTTCACCGCGACGTGCCGCTTGTGCCGTTCGTCTTCCGCCAGGTAGACGGTGGCCATGCCGCCGGTGCCGACCAGGCGGTCGACGCGGTAGCGGCCGGCAAGGGCCGAAGTGATGCGCTGCAGGCTATCGCTCATCTTCCGTCAGGAAAGATAGCGCTCCCGGACAATTCCGAGATGGTGCCGCTCGTGCCCCGCGATGATCCAGGCGAGGGCCCGGACGCTGACCGGATTCTCGCTCGCGGTCCCCACCCGCCCCACCGATTCGGGGGGCAGGTGCCGGAGCAGCGCCAATGTGGACGCCCGGACGACCCGAAGCTCCCCCAGCAGATCCGCCAGGGTCCGTGAGTTGGCCCCTGCATTGGGCGCCCAGGCCTGCTCGTCGAAGCCGGGAAGCGGCATCGTGTCCCCGCGGGCAATCCGGAGCGCCCGGTAGGAGAACACACGCTCCGCGTCCGCCATGTGGCCCACCACCTCCTTGAGGGTCCACTTGCCCGGCGCATAGGCAAAGCTGCCCTTCGACTCCGGGACGCCGGACAACAGCGCCATCGTCTGCTCATCCTGTTGCTCCAGCGTGCGGAGCAGGTCGCCGTCCGGCACCAGCGCCACGTACCCGGCATAGAACGACGCGTATTCCGTGCTGTCGGGGCGATTGTAGCGCGGGGTGGTCATGGCGCCTCGGCGGAGAGAGTGAAGGTCACCGCCGCTGGACCCGTTCGAAGCGCAGATGACGAACCCGCCCGGCCCAGAGCACCAAGCCGGTGACCCGGCCGCGGCGGTCCCGCTCGAAGCGGACGATTCCCGCGTTGCCCGCGGAGAATCCATCCCGGTACAGCGGCATGAAGGGAATCGGCTCCTGCCAGCCCCGGTCGAGCCGCAGGGTGTCCCGGACCACCGACAGCCGGAGCCGCGCGTCGAGCTCCGCGCTCCGGTACTCCCCCGCCAGTCCGGCGAGCGCTGCCAAATCGGGTTTCGGCCGGTCCACGGCGACATAATCGATGGTACGCGTGTGAGAAGCCTCCACCCGGAGCCGGACCGCCCCGCCCGCGGCGGCCGCCGCCACGACACGCACCACACGGTCGCTCCCCCGGTACCGGAAGCTCGTCGGGGACAACGGGATCAGGGGGGTCGTCCCCGCGCTGTCGGTCAGCACGCCGTTCCGGACTGACAGCACCATCACCTGCTCGGTGCGCGGCGAGAAGTACGCTCCCGCCAGCGCGGCCAGCGCCGCTGGGTCAACTGACACGCCGGCAGGGTCGGGCTCCGCCGCCGCGAGCGCCGGGCCGAGCGCCAGGACCGCCAGCCGGTTCGCAATGATTCCGGGGTTGATGCTACCGAGATTGCAGAGCAGCGCCACGGTCACCTGCTGCTCGGGATACCGGGCCAGCGCCGCACGATAGCCCCCGGTGGCTCCGGTGTGGGATACCGCTCGTATTCCACGCCAGCGGCTCACCCCGACGCCCAGCGCATAGGTCAGCTCGGTGCCGTCGCCCAGGCGCCCCACCCGTTCGAGCGAATCGCGCACCGCGCCCCAGGGCCCGTCGCCCGACTGCAGCGCGGCCTCCCACCTCAGAAAATCCCCGACCGTGGTGAGTAACCCGCCGCTGCCGATCACCCGCGTAAAGGGATGGTCGTTCCGGAATCCGGTCGCAACCGTGCCGGAGTAGGCTGAGGCGCGGCCGGGAACCACGACCCGATGATCCTCCCGCCACCGGGTATGCTCCATGCCGAGGGGCTTGAAGATGCGAGCGTCGGTGAACGCCTCCAGCGATGTGCCGCTGGCCCGCTCCAGCACGGCAGCCGCGACGATCAGTCCGGTGTTGCTGTACTCGTAGTCATCCCCCGGATCAAAGTTCAATTCGCGGAGCTTCGACACCATGTCGAGCACTTCGGCGTTGGGATGATCCACCTCGCCGGCGGGCCGACTCAGGACATCGTGCAGGGTATAGCGGTCGGGCAGCCCGCTGGTGTGGGTCAGGAGATGGCGGATGGTGATGAGCTTTCCGAAACCCCTTACCTCCGGAACCCACCGGGAAATGTCGTCGTCCAGCTTGAGCACACCGTCCATCGTCAGCAGAACCAGTCCCGCGGCGGTGAACTGCTTGGCCACCGAGCCGCTCTCCGAGATCGTGCCGATCGTCCACGGGGTCCCGGTCTCGAGATTGGCCATCCCGTAGGCCCGGCGCAGCACCGGCGCGCCGCCCCGGTCCACCCCGACCGCGCAGCCCGGCGTGGTGGTCCGGCTCCACGGCGCGAAGAGCGAATCGACCCCGCGTATGAGCATGCTGTCCGCCCCTTGCGTCATCGCGTCCTTGCGTCCTGGCGTCCCGGCAAGGAGCACTGCCAGCACAGCGATCCCGATCATGGCTTTGGCCCCTCGGGCAACAGCGTAACCCGCACGTACCGCGAGCGGTTGAGATAGGTGCGCGCGGCCTCCCGGATCACCTCGGGTGTCAGGCGTTCGAGCTCCGGTGCGAGCGCGAAGCGGGTCGCGGGATCCTCGCCCTCGCGACGGGCGCCGGTGAGCAGCGACAACCACCATCCGTTCTGGCGCAGATCGGTCTCGCGGGTTCGAGTGGAGGTTTCCTTGTATTTCGCCAGGTCGGCCGGCCGGGGCCCGCCCCCCTTGAGCGAATCGATCTGCGAGAAGACCGTGCCCACCAGCGAGTCGGCCCGCTCCGGAGCGGAGCCGAAGCTGATGGACACCGTGTACTCGGGCTTGGGAATCCGGGTCGCCGAGGCGCTCACACTCACGCCGTACGTGCCGCCCAGCGCTTCGCGCAGCTCCTCGCGGAGCCGGATGTCCAGGATGGCTCCGAGCGCGTCGAGCGCGAATCGCTCC
>JANNGX010000108.1:0-11787 GCA_031404115.1 Gemmatimonadales bacterium
GGAATCGCCCGGATCGGCAGCAGGGTCAGGTTGCTGTTCGCGTGACCGCTGTGGATGGTGATGGTCCAATCCCCGGGCTCCCTGAGGGGCAGCACAGCGACGTACTGCCCGGCTTCCTTGCCCGGCGCCGCTGCCGCCCGGGCCGTGTTCCCTCCGGAGCGGGCCTCGAGCGTGGGGTGCACTCCCTTCAGCGGTTCGACTCCGTGCTGGCGGACCATGAAGGTGAGGGTGAGGGGCTTTCCCGCTTCGACGTAGTCGGAAACCTCGTCGACGGTCACCACGGCCCAGCCGCCCCGTGGCTGGCGTCGGAAGGTTTGGTGAGCCGGTTTTTCCCGGTTCCACGCGTGGTGAGGTAACGGCCGGAGCCCCTTGGCCGGGAGACCTCACGCGGAGCCTGGGACAATGCCCTCAACTCGGATCGTATTCGCGGGCCTACTCGTTGCCCTGGCATGCACGAGCTCGAGCACGGGACCCAACCCGAACCCCGGTCCCGACCTGGGCTTCCTGGTGCAGGTGCTCACCGCTCCTCCCGGCAGTACCGCGGCGGGCACGGCGGTCCCGATTCTCTTCAAGATTCTGCACAAGGAAAGTGACGGCGCCACCACCCCGGTGAGCGGCAAGGCGGTGACCTTCAGCGTCACCGCCGGAGGAGGCACCGTGGGCGGCGGCAGCACGACCACGGTTACCAGCGGCGGTGACGGGAGCGTGGCGATCACCTGGCAGCTGGGCACGACGCTCGGAGCCCAGACCCTCCGCGGCTCCGTGTCCGCCACGGAATTTGCCGACGTCAGCGTCACGGCCACCCAACCGCCAGCCAGCCAGCTGGTCCTGTCCGTTGCGCCATCCGGCAACGCCCTGAGCGGCGCGGCACTGGCCCAGCAGCCGGCAGTTCAGCTCAAGGATGCCGGCGGCGCCAACGTGCCGGAGGCCGGAATGACCATCACCGCGACGATTCTGTCCGGGGGCGGGACCCTGAGCGGCACCACCACGGTGAACACCAATGCGAGCGGGGCTGCGGTGTTCAGCAATCTGGCGATCAGCGGGCTGGTGGGGAACCGTACCCTCAGGTTCACGGCGACCCTTGCGAGCGGCACGGCAACCGTCACCTCGGGCACCATCGCGCTGGCGCCGGGCGCGGCCGCGGATCTCACGGTGAAAGTGCAGCCCAGCGCCAATGCGGGCAGCGGAGCGGCTCTTTCTCAACAACCGGCCGTACAACTCCGGGATGCGGCGACCAACAACGCCGCGCAGGCGGGGGTGGTGGTCACCGCCACCGTGGCCACCGGCACCGCCACGCTCCAAGGGTCGACGACCGCGACTACCGACGCAAACGGCGTGGCCACGTTCGTCAATCTTGCGCTGAACGGGGCGACCGGCCCGGTGACCCTGCGCTTTACCGCAACGCTCCTGGGCCAGCAGCGGAGCGCGACGTCTGGTGCCATCGCCCTGGTGTCGCCGGCCCAGTTGACGATCGCGCGACCCCCGACCGTGGACGTCCGGACCGGCATTCCGTTCTTCAAACAACCCAGGATTCACCTGGCCGACGGGGCCGGCAACCCGGTTACCCAGGATGGTGTCCCGGTCACGGTGAGCGTGGTGGGGGGGCGGGCACGCTGTTCGGGAATCAAACGGTCACCACGAACCTGGGTTTGGCGAGCTTCACCGACCTCTCTCTTTCGGGCAGCGGCCCCTACACCCTGCAGTTCTCGGCGCCGGGGTATGCCAGCGTCCTTTCCAGCCCGATTACCGTGGGCCCGGTGACGGTCAGCGTGCTGCAGAACGGAGACTTCTTCGGACCGCTCGCCAAGGCGGCCGAGCATACGCTGTATTTCTCGTTCCTGGTACCGGCGGGGACGACGGATCTCCATTACAACCTGCGGGGCGCCCAGGGAAACCCCGACCTGTTCCTCAAGAAGGGCGCCTATCCGACGTTCAACAGCTTCAACTGCGTCTCGCAGGGTCCGGGGACGGCCGAGAACTGTGACTTGCTTCCGGCCATCTTCACGCCGGGAGAGACCTGGTACGGCGTCATCTACGGGGCCTCCCTATATCAGGACGTCTTCCTGAACGTGGTGGCCAACCATCCCGCCTGCGCCAAGCAGACCCTGACGATCGGGCTCACCAAGAACGGCACGCTCAACTCGGTCAGCGACTGCAAGGTTCCCACGCTCCGGGATCGCCTCCAGCTCGTGGTCGGGAGCCAGCAGACGGTGCAGTTCAACGTGTCGACGACGAACAACCGGGCACTCCGAGTCTGGAACAACCAGACGCCGTCTCCCGGGATTGCCCAATACTTCAACGCGCCGGGCGGATCGAGCTTGGTCTTATTCATGGGCCCCGATACCTACAACGTCGACGTCATCGACGGGACGGGTGGCAGTGGAGGGCAGAGCTACGGAATTACCGTGGCGACGGTCTCGCCCAACTTCGGGAGCTGCGATACGGGGCTGGCTTTTGGCGGAGCGAGCGTGACCCTGCAACTGGCGGGGACGGACTGCGCCGGCATCACCGCCGGCACCAAGTCGGACCGCACCTACGTCGTCCTCGGTGCGGGCCAGACGATCACGGTGACGATGAGCGCGACCGCCTTCGATCCGCACCTCAGGCTCCTGGCCGGGCTGGTGACCGGGGCCGGAACGGTGCTCGCTGCCGACGACAATGGCGGGGGAGGGACCTCGGCCCGGATCGTGTACACCAACACCGGGCCGGACAACAACTATACCATCGAGACTTCATCGCTGGTTCCCGGGGCGACGGGGGCATACACGCTGACCGTGACGCTGAGCCCGACCTATCCGCTCACCGCCCCGGCGCCGACCACCGCGATCGGCCCCCCTTAGATTCCTCCCATGGCTCTGACCCTCGAAGGCCTCACCCTCGTCATTACCGGCGGGGACGGCGCGCTTGGCCAGGCGGTGGTCCAGGCATTCGTTTCCGCGGGCGCCGTCTGCCACCTGCCGATTCTCGGGCCCGCCACGGCCCAGCCGATGCCCGGCGTTCACCTTGCGGGCAATGTCAACCTGACCAACGAAGCGGCGGTCACGGCGTTCTATGCGACGTTGCCCGCGCTCTGGGGCTCGGTGCATTTGGCCGGCGGCTACGCGTCCAAGCCCATGGCCGACACGTCCCGCTCCGATCTTGACCGGCAGCTCGAGCTCAATCTGGTGACGGCTTTTCTCTGTTGCCGGGAAGCGGTCAAGGCCATGCGCACCAACGGCGGCGGCCGGATCGTGAACGTGGGCGCGCGAGTGGTGGAGGCGCCGGTGGGCGGATCGATTGCCTACTCCGTATCCAAAGCCGGTGTCGCGGCGCTGACACGCTCGCTGGCGGTCGAGGTGCGCGGCGACGGGATCCTGGTGAACGCGGTCCTGCCCTCGATCATCGACACTCCCGCCAACCGGGCCGCGATGCCCGGCGCCGACGCGAGCAAGTGGCCCAAACCGGACGATCTGGCCCGCGCGATTCTCTGGCTCGCGTCTCCGGAGAACCGGCTCACGTCTGGTGCCCTGATGCCGGTGTACGGCTCGGCGTAGGTAGTATATTTCCCGAGTTTTCTCACCCAGATCCGCAGGAGACTGACTGGCGTGATTCGATCCAGCACCCCCGGAATGGCGGTGGCGGTACTTGCGGGAGCGATGGCGGCCTGCGGCAGCACTGCGGCGGGACGAGTGCAGACCACCCCGACGGTGGCTGCGGCCGCCCAGGCCGACCTCGTGGCCATCGCCAAGGCGCAGGCGGACAGCGCTCGCTATCCCTATACCAGCGCGGATGTGCATTTCATGTCCGCGATGATCGGTCATCACGCCCAGGCCATTCAGATGGCCGACTGGGCGCCCACGCATGGCGCGCGCTCCTCGGTGCGGATTCTGGCCGAGCGGATCATCAACGCCCAGCAGGACGAGATCACCACGATGCAGCGGTGGCTTGCCGATCGCCGCCAACGGGTGCCCGAGGCGATCCCCCAGGGGATGAAGATGATGATGGACGGAGTGGAGCACGTGATGCTGATGCCCGGCATGCTCACCCCGGACCAGTTGACGCAGCTGGACCAGTCCAGGGGGACGGAATTCGACCGCCGGTTCCTGACCTTCATGATCCAGCACCACCGCGGCGCGGTTACCATGGTCAAGGAGCTGCTGGGCACCCACGGCGCCGCGCAGGACGAGATCGTGTACCGGTTTGCTTCCGATGTAAACGTCGATCAGGCTACCGAAATCGACCGCATGGAGAAGATGCTCGCCGCACTCTCCAGTCGGCCCAACTAAGAGGTTATCGTCATGGCATCGTCGTTCTCGCGCACGCTCGGGCTCGGGCTCCTGTCGCTGGCCGGGTGCTCCGGCTCTACTACTTCGTCGGGCAGCCAGGTGCCGTCGCCGGTGCCCGGCATGTCCACCGCCGCCCCAAGCCCCGACCCGCGGGTCGGCCTCCGGGGCGGGTTGCTGGATGCGGCGGAAGCAGCGTGGAACATGAGGCTGGTATCGAACACCCCGCCCTCCGCCAAGTTCGCCAGTGCGTGGAACTCCGACGTTGCCTTTACCGGCAAGTACGTCATCCAGGGCAGCTTCAACGGTTATCAGATCTGGGATATCACGAATCCGAGCCGACCCACGCTCAAGACGGCGTATTTCTGCCCGGCGTCCCAGAGCGATGTGTCGGTGTACAAGAACCTGCTGTTCGTTTCGGGTGAGAGCCTGACCGGTCGGCTCGACTGCGGAGCGCAAGGGGTCCCGGATACGGTGAGCAAGGACCGACTGCGCGGGGTGCGCATTTTCGACATCAGCGACATCAGCGCACCGCGGAACGTGGGAAACGTGCAGACCTGCCGGGGCTCGCATACCCACTCGGTGCTGGTCGACCCCAAGGATCCGGAAAACGTGTACGTCTACATCTCGGGGTCGGCGGAAGTGCGCTCGGCTAGCGAGCTGCCCGGCTGCACCAGCTCAGCACCGGACCAGGACCCCAATTCCTCGCTGTTCCGCATCGAGGTCATCAAGGTGCCGCTGGCCCACCCCGAGCAGGCGGCGATCGTGAGCTCTCCCAGGATCTTCCACGATCTGGTAGCACCGGCGGCGCACGGCGAGGCGCCGGAGGACATCGCCGCCGCCGCGAAGGCCGCCGCGGCCGCGCGGGCCGCCGGGGGATTCACCGCAAAGGTCAACGGCGTGGACTTCGTCCTGCCGATGCAGATGACCGGCCCAATGCTGGACAGCATCGCCAGAGCGCGCGGTGCGCCGGTGATCATCGTGGACGGGAAACCCCGGACGACGGTGACGGCTGCCGACAGCGCGGCCTTGCGTGCCGGAATTCAGGACCTGATCGACAAGATGGTGGGCGCTCAGGACACCGGGCCGGGCCCGCGTCCCGGGCCCACCCAGTGCCACGATATCACGGTGTTCCCGGGGATCGGTCTGGCCGGCGGCGCGTGTGGCGGATACGGCTTGCTGCTCGACATCCGCGATCCGGCCAATCCGAAGCGCATCGGTGCCGTGGCCGACTCGAATTTCTCCTACTGGCATTCGGCGACGTTCAACAACGACGGGACCAAGATCCTGTTTACCGATGAGTGGGGCGGCGGCACCCAGCCGAAGTGCCGGGTCACCGACAAACCCGAGTGGGGCGCGAACGCGATCTTTACGCTGGTCGACGGCACGATGCATTTCCAGAGCTACTACAAGCTGCCGGCGCCGCAGACGGCGCTGGAAAACTGCGTGGCGCACAATGGCTCGCTGATTCCGATTCCGGGGCGCGACGTGATGGTGCAGGGGTGGTACCAGGGGGGCATCTCGATCTTCGACTGGACCGATGCGGCGCGCCCGAAGGAGATTGCCTTCTTCGACCGGGGCCCGGCGGACCCGGCCAGGTTCATTGTGGCGGGATCGTGGTCGGTCTACTGGTACAACGGCGTGATGGTCAGCTCCGAGATCGCGCGTGGCCTGGACATCTTCGAGCTCCAGCCCAGCGGATTCATCTCACAAAACGAAATCGACGCGGCAAAGACCGTGCACTACGACTACCTGAACGCCCAGGGCCAGCCGAAGATGACCTGGCCTGCCAGCTTTGCTCTGGCGCGGGCCTACGCGGACCAGCTCGAGCGGAGCGGGGGGCTGGCACCGGAACGGATTGCGTCGGTGCGCCGGTCGCTCACCGCCGCCGAGAACGCATCGGGCGCCGCTCGGCGGGACGCCTTGGCCCGTCTTTCAGGCCAGCTGTCGGGGTACGTGGCCGGGAGCCGTGACGGCGCCAAACTGCAGATGATGTCGAAGGCGGTGGCGGATTTGTCCCGCTGATGGGGCTCAGGCGAAGTCGAGGTTTTGGGTCATCCGGGTCCCGTCGCGCTGGAACGCCTCGGTCAGCAGGTGGATGCGCCGCCCGGCCTCGGCAAGGTCGTGGTTGCCCAGCGTGATGTTGAGCAGATCGATGTACCAGGGAAACTTCGGCATGGCGGCGAGATAGCGCTCGACGATCTCGCGGGCGATGGGCAGCGTGGTTTCTTTCGAATTGTCGTGCACGTCCCGATTGCCGGCGTGACGCAACTTCTGGTACTCCTCCCCGAGGAGCCGCGAGCACAGGGCGGCGGTGAACTCATGCCCATCGGCCAGGACCGCGCCCTTGTGGAGCCACTCCCAGAGGATGCTCAGCCGGATCTCGCCGGTGGCCATGTCTTCCATCAGGTACAACACGTCGTCGTTGCCGAAAGAGTCGGCGGGCTTGAGCGCCGCGGCCTGCATTCCCTGTCCAAAGGCGTTGCCGTACTGCAGCGCCACACTCAGCAGGTCCCGGGCGCCGCGCTCGGTGCGGGGCGCCGGCTCCAGGAGCCGGAGGCCCTCAGCGTCGGCAGGGGTGCTGGTGAGGGGCGGGAAACTCCGTCCCGCTTGATTGTCCTGCCCGATCCGCTCCCATACCGGCCGCACGATGTGGACCATTTTCCAGTGCGCCACCCATGTGCCGCTGGCACCCGCGCGCGCTGCTCGCGCTCCGCCCCGGCGACGGCACGTGTCATCCCGCTGGCGACGCCGGCCTCGGATCCCACCGGAATGTTGGGTTCCATGCCGCCCTGCCACAGCGCACAGTGCCCCTGCAGGTCCGGGGTGTTGACCGCGCGCCTGACCCGGTCCTCGTAGGTCCGCATGTACCCATACGTCATCGTGATGGCGTCGATGTTCGGATTGACGAACCCGGCGTCCCACGCCATCGCGTCGGAGACACTGTTGATGTAGTCCCACCGGCCGGTGTTGAATCCGATGAAGCGTGGCGCGAGCGCGGCACGGATCTCCATCAGCTGAAAACTCGCTTCGAGCTGCTCGACCAGCACGTAGACCTTGATGGCGCCCGAAGGCAGTGACAACCGCTCTTCGATCGCGGTGAGAATGTCGTGCCAGAGTGCCGCTTCCTCCGCTGTCTGGATCTTGGGGAGGTAGAGCACCAGCGAGGCGCCCGCTTCGGCGAGCCGCTGATGATTGGCGGCGACGTAGAGGGATGCATCGACGATGGACGCCGAGAAGCCGGCGCCGTCGGCACGGCGCACCTGGCGGTCGTCGAGGTGGAGCCCGCGAGGGCGGAAGATCCTGGTCGTGAAGGCGAGCTGCTCTTCCACGTCCCCGACGATGGGCCGGCCCAGGAAGCCCGTCGCCCACTGGTTCATCTCGGCGGCCACCGACCTGGCTACCCTGATGAACAGCGGGTCCCGGTGGATTGCCAGCTTCAGATTGCGCTGGTTGTCCAGCGACATTGCGGCCAGCTGGCCCAGGGCATCCTCGCCGTCGAACATCCAGCCGTCCGCTCCGGAAAGCAAGGCATACGCCACGTTGCGGAGACTTTCTTCCACGGGGGCGCCCGGTCGGGCCGCCGGGCCGGTGCCCTGAATCCACTGGCGCTGCAAGTCGCGGGGGATGCTGCTGCCGATGAAGGCGCCGGCGCGAGCGTCGCGGACCCGGAGGGCTGTCCTGGGGATCCGCTCGTCAGGGTGGAGGAATTCGATGGGCGTCCGGTTCCGGAACCGTGCCGCCCGACGCTCGATCCGGGCGGCCATCACCGCCTTCCGGTCCTGATCGAAGGGAATCAGCGCGTCGAGCACCCGGCGGGCTTCGGGGGTCAGGATATCGCGGTACTCACCCGCCACGCCGGTTCGGATTTGCAGGAGCGCCGCCGGCATCAGGCGGTGGTGCAGAGCGTCAGGTCCGGCAAATCGAGGCCGTCAACGGAGGCGGTCCAGCGTTGTCCCGGCGCGATGAACTGGTTGTCGGTCAGGGCTCCGGTGGCAATGAGCTCTCCGGGCGCCAGCGGCTCCGCGTCGGGCTGGCGGGACAGCCCGGCGGCGAGCTCACCGAGACAGAGCGCCGGGCTTCCCAGCACATTCGCGCCGGATCCCTCGGCGATGAGGCCCCCGTCTTTGGACAACCGGGCCACGGCGACCGGAAGCAGGTCGCGGAGCGCCGGGATCATTCGGGGTTCGAGCTGCCTGAACCCGCCGACGATCAATCGGGCGTGGAGGCCGAAGGCGGCCACGAAATCGGCGGGCTGGAATTTCCATTCCGGGTAGACGCAGTCGACAATTTCGAATCCGAGCGCCAGCGATTCCACGGACGCCAGTACCTCGCCGGGATCGGCGAGGTTTCCGCGGGGACCGTGCTTCAGCCGGAAGATGATTTCCGGCTCGATCTTGGGCGCAACCATCCGGCTCACATCGAGCGAGGCGGTTCCCCCGGTGGCGTACTGCACGGTGTCGTCGTACATGTGGGCCCAGAGCACCGTGTCGAGCTTGAACACCCGCCAGAGTGCCCGGTTCGCAAAGCCGACTTTCCGTCCGGCGGTTTGTGCGCCACCCGCGCGGCGGAGCCGAGCCAGCTCGGCTTCGACCGCATAGGCCGAGGCGAGATCGAGTCCTGGATCCCGTCGGGAGGGGAGAATCGGGATGATCTGACGAGTCGCGTAGGCGGTGGCCAGCTCCTTCGCGAGCTGCTGTGGTTCGAAGGGCAAGCTACTTCGCCTCCGCCGGGATCGGGACGGCCAGGCCCTGGCTCCTGCGGACCGATCCACGGAGCCGGAGCGCGAGGAAGGCCGCCGTCAACGCCATGACCGCGCTGCCGATGAAGCCGACCGCCCAGGTGCCGGTCTGCTCGAAGAGGAAGGCCCCGAACCAGGCACCGATGATCGACGCGACGCCTTTGGCGGTGTACAGGACGCTGTAGTTCGAGGTGGCGTGGCGGGTGCCGAAGTAGTCTCCGACCGCGGAGGGGAACAAGGCGTAGATCTCGCCCCAGGTGAAGTAGACCAGCACCAGGGTCAGTGCGAACCAGCCGCCGGAACGTCCTCCGAGGAGCACCACGCTGCAGAGGCAGGCGGCGTGCAGCAGGAACGCGATGAACATGGTGGTTTCCCGGCCGATTCGATCCGAGGCCCAGCCCCAGAAGATCCGGCTCGCTCCGTTGGCGATCGGACTGAGCGTGGCTGCCAGGGTGAGCGCCGCCGCGGTGAAGCCCCACGATCGGGCGATCGGCCCCGCGCTGGCCGTGACGAGGAGCCCGCCGGTGGCCATCAGCACGAACATGACATACATCATGTAGAACCGCGGGGTACGCAACATTTCCGGCGTGGTGAACTGCCGCCGGGCCGCGGGCGCCGCCCCGGATGGCGCGGGGGCGGCCGGCTCGGGGGGCGGGTGCCTCAGAAACTGCGCGACGATGAGGATCAGCAGTCCCTGCGCGATGCCCGTGGCGATGAAGGCCGACTGATACCCGCTCCGGGCGATGATCGACGAGATCAGCGGAATGAAGAGGGCCGTGCCGCCGCCGAAGCCGGCCGCCATGATGCCCGAGGCCAGCCCGCGGCGCCCCTTGAACCACTTGAGGGCCGATCCCATCGACGCGCTATACACGAAGGCCGCGCCGGTGCCGGCCACGCAATAGAGCGTATAGAGCATTGGCAGGCTGGTGGCGTATCCCATGCCCGCCCAGCCGAGGCCACAGAGCAGGCCGGCGGCGCTGATGAAGCCGCGGGGTCCCAATTTGTCAATGAGCCAGCCGTCGAACGGCTGAACCCAGGTCTGGAACAGGATGAAGAGGGTGAACGCGAACTGAATGTCCGAGAGTTTCCAATTCGTGGCGTTCTGGAGCGGCTTGACGAACAGGGTCCAGGCGTATTGCAGGTTGGCGATCATGATCATGCAGATCAGGGCCGCGATGAGCTGGAACCACTTGTTGTGGAGCTTCATCGCGGCGTCCGCCGTTCTCGATGCTCATCGAGCAGTTTTGCGCATCCGTACACCGCCTGCGTCGCCGGCATCGCCACCCCCAGTCGATCACCCAGCTCGACCACCGCCCCGACCACCGCCTCGATCTCCATCGGGCGCCCGGCTTCGAAGTCCTGCAGCATCGACGTCTTGTGCGCGCCGACCTTTTCGGCGCCCGCCATCCGCTGCTCGATCGAAATCGGCAGCTCGATGCCGAGCCGGGATGCCACCGCTTCGGTCTCGGCCATTACCGCTCGCACGACCCGCGACACTCCGGGGTGGCGCACCATCTCCTCGAGGGTGGCGCCGGTGAGGGCGCTGATCGGATTGAACGCGACGTTGCCGAGCAGCTTGACCCAGATCTCGTGGCGGATGCGCGTGGTGGCCGGCGCGCGCAGCCCCGCGCCGATCATTGCCTCGGCGATGCGCTTGACCCGCTCGGAGCGTTCGCCGGAGGGCTCGCCAACGCTGATCCGGTTGCCCTCGGTATGGTGGATGACACCCGGGGCCGCCAGGTCGGTCGAAAAATAGGCGAGCGCCCCCACGACCCGCCGCGGCTCGATGGCCCCCGCGAGTACCCCGCCGGGATCGACCCGCTCGAGGGTGAGTCCGTCGAGCTCGCCACCGGACCCCTGGAAGTACCACCACGGCACGCCGTTCTGGGTGCTGACGACGACCGTGTCCGGACCGAGGAGGGGGGACAGCGCGGGCGCGAGGGCGGTGAGGCTGTGGGCCTTGACCCCGAGGATGATCACGTCGGCCCGGCCGATCGCGTCGAGGCTGCCGGTAACGTCGGGCCGCACTTCGAAATCTCCCTCGGGGCTGATGACCCGGAGGCCTCGGGCCTTCATCGCCTCGAGGTGCGGGCCACGGGCATGCAGGACCACGTCGGCGCCGGCCCGGGTGAGCTTTGCGCCAATGTAGCCGCCGATCGCGCCGGCGCCTGCAATGACGATCTTCACGACGCCTGGGGCCCGAACACCTGCGCCACCACGCGCCGCTGAATCTTGCCGGTAGCCGTCCGGGGAATTGCGTCCGTGATGTGAATCTGCTTGGGTCGCTTGAAGTCGGCCAACCGCTCCCGGCAATAGCCGAGCAGCTCGGCCTCGGTCGCGGCGCCGTGAAGCACCACCGCCGCGGCAACCTCTTCGCCCCAGGTCGCGTGCGGCACGCCGAAGCAGACCGCTTCGGCGATGGCCGGATGGGTCAGCAGCACTTCGTCGATTTCCCGGGGAGATATCTTCTCGCCGCCTCGATTGATCAATTCCTTGAGGCGCCCGGTCAGGGTGAGGTATCCGTCGGCGTCGAGCATGCCCTGATCGCCGGTGCGAAACCAGCCGTCCACGAACGAGGTCGCGTTGGCCTCGGGGTTGTTCTCATATTCCCGGATGACGTTGGGGCCCTGGATCACCACCTCGCCGCGATCGCCGGTGGGAAGGTGGCGACCCTGATCGTCCATGATGCTGATGCGCACCTCGGTGCCTGGTCCCACCGAGCCGGGGAGCCGCGGGCCGGGGGGCAGGGGGTTGGAAGACATCTGGTGGGCGGCCTCGGTCATG
>JANNGX010000109.1:0-3283 GCA_031404115.1 Gemmatimonadales bacterium
GCCGGTCAGTTACGAGGACGTGAAGCTCTCCAGCGTCAACATCACCGGATTTACCACCAACTGGCCCAATGTGTCGGGTGGCACCATCACCCAGGGACGCAACTGGACCGACATCGAATTCGCGGCGGGCAATAACGTCGCGGTGATCAACGATAAAATGGCCGAGACCCTGTTTCCCGGGCTCAACCCGCTCGGGAAGCGGATCAAGCTTTATGGCGAGCCGTTCACGGTGGTCGGGGTTTACGCCGAAGCGGCGAGTCTGTTCGGGGGTGCGTCGAGCCCGATCGTCAACATCCCCCACTCCACCTTCATGAAGGTCGCCGACTGGTTCAAGGGCTGGATGGACTTCGTGGTGCTGCCCATGGACTCCGCCACCGTGGCCCAGGCCCAGGACGAGGTCATCGCCGCGCTTCGAGTCAAGCGCGGGCTCAAGCCGGCGCAGGAGAACAATTTCTCGGTGGTTACCCAGGACAAGCTGATGGACACCTTCAACAGCGTCACCAGCGGGTTCTTCCTGGTGATGCTGGCGCTCTCCAGCGTCGGCCTCCTGGTGGGCGGTGTGGGTGTCGTGGCGATCATGATGATCTCGGTGACCGAGCGCACCCGGGAAATCGGCGTGCGCAAGGCGCTGGGCGCCACCCGTCGCGAGATCCTGTTCCAGTTCCTGATCGAAGCGTCCTCGCTCACCCTGCTGGGCGGGGCGATCGGGCTCGCCGTCGGCGCCCTGCTCGCCTGGGCCATCGCCAAATTCACCCCGATCCCCGCGGCCGTGCCGCTGTGGTCGGTGGTCGCGGCGCTGGCCATGTCGGCCATTACGGGCGTCTTCTTCGGGATGTATCCCGCCACGAAAGCCAGCCGGCTGGACCCGGTGGAGGCGCTGCGGTACGAATAGGTCGGTAGGACGGCAGGTCGGTCGCGCTGCGTGCTGACTCGCCTGGTACCGACTTACCGCCCTCCCGACCTACCGCCTACTTTCCAGCATGCCCCTCGCCGAAGCCTTCCTCCTCGCGGTCGAGGCCATCCGGAGCGCCAAGCTCCGTTCGTTCTTCACGCTGCTCGGCATCATCGTCTCGGTCGGGTTTCTGGTGGCCGTGGTGGCGATCATCCAGGGCATGAATTCCTACGTCCGCGACAACCTCCGTGGCGCCATGATCGGCACCAATTCGTTCCAGGTGCGCCGGTGGCCGATCGCCATGGGCATCATGGACGATTCGACCGTCAGGGAATTGAACAAGCGCCCCATCATTTCCAAGGCCGATGCGGCCGTCGTGCGCGAAGCGCTTCCCGACGCGCAGGCCGTCTCCCTCCAGTCGGGATGGCCCACGCCCAGCCGGGACGTCTCCTATCGGAACAAGACCATCGGCAGCGTCACGATCTTCGGCGTGACCCCCGACTACCAGTTGGTCCAGGACTACAAGTTCACCGACGGAGAACCGCTCACGCAGCCCGACATCGACGACCGGCGATTGGTGGCGGTCGTCGGGAGTGAAGTGGCGGAAAAGTTGTTCGACCACCCGTCGCTCGCGGTAGGCAAGCGAATCCGCATCGGGGCCACCGAGTTCACCGTCAAAGGCGTCGTCGCCAGGAAGGGCCGGATGCTGGGCCAGTCGTTCGACGGCTTTGCCCTGCTCCCGATCAGCACGTTCGAGTCGATCCACGGCCGGCGCCTCACGACGACGATCTCGGTGAAAATGCGAGACCCCGACAAGCTCCGGGCCGCGATGGACCGTGCCGAGGAGGCCATGCGCCTGGCCCACCGGCTCCGACCCGCCGAGGCCAACGACTTCACCGTAGACAAGGCCGACGCGCTGGTGGCATTCTGGACCCGGCTCACCAGCGTGCTCTTCACCATCATCCCGGCGGTGGTGTGCATCGGAATCGTGGTGGGCGGCATCGTGATCATGAACATCATGCTGATGTCGGTGAACGAGCGGACCCACGAGATCGGAATCCGTAAGTCGCTGGGCGCCCGGCAGCGGGACATCCGCCGGCAGTTCCTGGTCGAGGCGATCCTCCTCTCCATGATGGGCGGGGTGCTCGGCATCCTCAGCGGGGCCATGCTCGCGCAGCTGATCTCGGCCATCAGCCCGCTGCCGGCACGGGTCACCGCCTGGTCGGTGGGCGTAGCACTGGCGCTGGGCGCCGGGACGGGGATCGTCTTCGGGGTTTACCCCGCCAGCCGGGCGGCCCGGCTCGATCCCATCACCGCCCTCCGGCAGGAGTAGGCGGTGTTCATCCGGAATATCGAGGAAGGAGTGAGCGTGGCGGCGGACAATCTACGCGCCAACAAGCTCCGCTCGTTCCTGACCATTCTGGGCGTGGTCATCGGGGTCTCCACAGTCATGCTGATGGCCTCCATCGTGGATGGGGTGAAGACCCAGATCTTCAACGCGCTCAATGCCTCCTCTCCCAATGCGTTCTACGTCATGCGGTTCTTTTCTACGACCCCGGTCAATCCCGACAACCTGCCGTACGAGGTGCGGATCCGGCCAGTGCTCGACGAGGAAGACGCCCGGGCCATCGCGCGGGGGGCCGACATCCGCCACGCCGGCATCTGGAACCAGTCGTTCAACCGGATCGAGTACCAGGCCGAGTCATCGCAGCCCATGCTGATCTACGGTGCCGACGACAGTTTTCTCGAAATCAACGGGGGAACCCTCGCCGCCGGTCGCAACTTCACCCCCGCCGAGCTGAACGGGGGCGACGTCACGGTGCTGGAGCTCGAGCTGTCCCGCCGGCTCTTCGGACGGATCGATCCACTGGGGGAAATGGTGCGGATCGGCGGCCGGCCGTTCCGGGTGATCGGCATCTGGCAGCCCCCCGACAACGCGTTTCAGCCCCCGGGATTCAGCATCGGCGGGATGGTGCCGTACCAGGTGGCCAAGCACGCCTTCCGCTACAGCGACACCAACGACCTGTTCATCGTGGTCCTCGGCCGCAGCGGGATCTCGGTCGACCAGGCCAAGGATGAAGCCACGGTGGCGCTGCGGCGGAAGCGGGGACTCAGGCCCGGGTTGCCCAACACCTTCGACTTCATCACCCAGGACCAGATCCTGGACACGATGAACTCCCTCACCTCGATGTTCTTCCTGGTGATGACCGCGATCTCCAGCGTGGCATTGCTGGTAGGGGGCATCGGGGTGATGGCCATCATGATGGTGTCGGTGACCGACCGCACCCGCGAGATCGGGCTCCGGATGGCCTGCGGCGCCACCCGCCGTGAAATCCTCTGGCAGTTCCTGGTCGAAGCGGCCACCCTGACGCTGATCGGGGGCCTGGCCGG
>JANNGX010000110.1:0-1670 GCA_031404115.1 Gemmatimonadales bacterium
GGCCAGCCCTCCGGTCACTGCCGCGGTCCAGGAGGAGCCCAACCCGCGCAGGAACGCGTACATCGCGAGGCCCGCGATGACGAGGTGGCCTCCGAACGTCAGATTGGTCGCGAAATCCAGCGGGAGAAAATACCGGAGCCACGCGGTCGGATAGAAAATATCGCCATGCATTCCAGCGACGTACGGCATCCCGCCGAAAATGAAGGGATTCCACAGCGGAATCGCGTGGTGTTCCCGCCAGTACTCCGCGCCGAACCGCCGGAACGCCCAGCCGGCCAGCTGGTAGTCGTCTCCGGCGAGCACCTTACCCGAGAGGACCGGCCAGCACAGCGTCAGGGCCGCCGCGACGAAAATGAGCGCCGCGAGGAGCCCGGCGCGTCTGGGGGTCCAGCTCTCTCCGTTAACCATTCAGCGCCTCACGGTACCACGCTTCGAATCGTGCGGCCACCTTCCCCGGGTCGAGCTCCTCGCGCCAGCGCGCGCCGGCTGTCTTGGCCGCCGCCCGGACGGCCGGCGCTCCGGCTTCGAGAATGCCCGCCGCCAGCGCCTGCGGCGACGGAGCGGTGATGACACCGCCCCCGTACGCCTGCAGCGCCGACACGACACCCCCGCCGTCGCTGCAGGCCACCACCGGGACCCCGGCCATGAGGGCCTCCACCGCCGAGAGGCCGAGTCCTTCGCCCACCGCGGGAAAGAGCATGATGTCGGCGGTGCCGAGTCGTTTCGCGACCTCGGTGGCGGGCAGGAGCCCCGTAAAGGAGACCCGGGGCAGATGCAGCGTGCCGGCGAGCGTCTCGAGCGCCGCCCGCTCGGGCCCGTCGCCGATCACAGTGAGCGGAACCGGCTGGTCCATGCTGGCCACGGCCTCGAGGGCCAGGTGAACCCGCTTCTGCGGTGTCAGCCGGCAGACAACCACGGCCCCGGCTCCCCCATTCGTCCACGGTCTCCCGCCCGACTCGATGGGCATGGGCTGAATGTGAGAGGTCACATCCTCCCGGCCCGTCGTCGACTCGACGATGCCCGCGAGATGGCTCGACACCGTGGTCACCAGGTCCGCGCGTCGAAGCAGTCCCCGGGCAAGCCAGCGGGCCGCGGCGCTCTTGAGCAGCAGCCGGCCGTCGGTGCCGTGAAGTGTCAACACGAGAGGCAAGCCGGGGGGAGCCGCGAGGCCGGCCGGAATCCACCAGTGCGCGTGCACCAGGACATCGCGGTCGGCCCCCTCCGCCTCGGCCAGCGCGCCCTCACGCAGGCCGCGGATCAGTCCGCGCAGTGCCATGAGCCCGCTCGCGGAGCGAACCTCGTCCTGCATCCGGCCGGTATAGGCGAGCACTTCCCGTTCCGGGGTGGAGTACCGGACCCGCCGCACCGGCACTCCGTCGAGGGCCTCACGGCCGCCCTCTCCCCGGTCCGCCGGGGCCACCACCCGGACGTCGTGGCCCCGGTCACGGAGCGCCATGGCCAGCGGATGAAGGAAGGCCCCCGGCAGATCCGCGGGGTAGCGCGGGTAGTTGTGAGTCAGGAAAATGACACGCACGCCTAGTCGTCGGCCTTTCGCGCCAGCTCCCGCATTTCTTCCCGGAATCCCGCGATCATCTCCGCCACGAACCCGAACCCGAAGAGGGAGATGCCGCTGATGACCATCATCTCCACCAGGTTCAGCAACGGGCGGA
>JANNGX010000111.1:0-8966 GCA_031404115.1 Gemmatimonadales bacterium
TGCCGCTCCGGCCTGGAGCAGTATTGCGATAACGACGCCGTCACCTGGACCTACAACAGCAAGGACGAACACCAGTCCGGTCCGGTGACGTACGGCGGCTACTCCAGCCGGATCGTCGTGGACCAGGCATTCTGTCTGCACCTGCCGGCGGGGCTGGACCCCGCGGCCGCGGCGCCGCTCCTCTGCGCCGGCATCACGACCTGGTCTCCGCTCCGGCACTGGGACGCCGCGAAAGGGAAGAAGGTCGGAGTCGTCGGCCTCGGCGGACTCGGGCACATGGGCGTCAAACTGGCTCACGCGCTCGGCGCGGAGACGGTCCTGTTCACCACTTCCCCGGGCAAGGCCGCTGACGCGAAGCGGCTGGGCGCGGATGCCGTGGTGATCTCCGGCAATGCCGAGCAGATGCGGAAGCATGCCACCAGCTTCGACCTGATTCTGAATACGGTCGCCGCGTCGCATGACCTCGAGGCCTACACCCGGCTGCTCAGCCGCGATGGGACCCTGGTGCTGGTCGGCGCGCCGGAGCACCCGCACACGGCGTCCCGCTTCGGCACCCTGATCTCCAAACGGCGGCGCATCGGCGGGTCGCTGATCGGCGGGATCAGAGAGACCCAGGAGATGCTCGACTTCTGTGCCGGGCATGGGATCGTCTCGGATATCGAGGTGATTCCGATCCAGGGCATCAACGAGGCGTATGACAGGATGCTCGCGGGCGATGTCCGCTACCGGTTCGTGATCGACATGGCGACTCTTGACCCCACCCCTCCGGCTGGGTAGCCTGCCGATCAGTCCCATATCGTCTTCCGACGGCAGGTTGCGCTGCGAGTCTTCGGGTTGGTCCCCGCCGCCGGGCGCGGAGAGCGGTTCGGTGGTGCAAAGCTCCTGGCCAAGTGGCATGACAGGGAGCTGCTCGGACACGTGCTCCTCAAGCTCGGCGGCGCTCGCGCGGCCGGGCTCATCGGGGCCACGGTCGTGGTGCATCGCCCGGACGACGACGCCATCCGCGCGCTCGCCGCGGAATACCGCTGCCATGCCGAGGCCATGCGAATGAGCGACGGCGACCTGTCCATGACGCTCCGCGCCGGAATCGAATCGGTCAGGAACCGCGGCTCCGCCGATCCCCAGCAGGCCATCCTGATCTGTCTGGGCGATCAGCCGATGATTCGAATCGACGTGATCAGGGCGATGATCGAATCCTGGGCCCGGGGCGGAGCGACCGCGGTGCGCCCCGCCTACCGCGATGCCCCCGACCAGCCCGGTCATCCGTTGCTCCTGGACAAGAGTCTCTGGCACCTGGCCGACGAAATGCGGGGCGATTCCGGATTCGCCCCGGTGCTGGCGGGTCGCCGGATCAGCGTCCGGGCCATTCCGGTCGCCGGCAAGAATCCCGACGTGGACACTCCCGACGACTTGAAGCTGCTCGAAGCCGAGCCCAGCCCGGCTACCGCCTGATGCGTGGCCTCCTCGAGGAATACCAGCTCCTCGCCGTCTCGGGCCCGGTCGGCCGCGCGGTGGTGACCCAGGTCTGGGGCTCGGCCCCCCGCCCCGAGGGCGCCTGCCTGCTCGCCACGCTCGACGGCCGCATGGCCGGCTCGGTGTCCGGCGGCTGTGTCGAGACCGCCGCCGCCGAAGAGATTCGCGCCGTGATCGCGACCGGCGTGTCCCGGAAGGTCGGCTGGGGGGTGACCCACGAGCGGGCCTGGGAAATGGGACTCTCCTGCGGCGGTACCATCGAGGTGTTCGTCGAGCCGGCGGTTCGCCCCGAGCTGCTGCAAGCCGCAAGATCGACCAACAGCACCGTGCTCGCCACGGTCATCGGGGGCGCCGCGCCAGTCGGAGTGGGTGTCGTGGTCGAGGCGGGCGGAATCCCCCGCACACTCGGCGCCCTCCCCGACGGGCTGGTCGAGCCGGTCACCCGGGCTGCCATCGCGGCATTGCCGCGGCTCAAGAGCCGGGTCGAAACCATCGAGTCCCCTGCCGGTCCGGTCGAAGTGTTCCTGGAAGTCTTCCCGCGAAAACCGACGCTCCTCATCTTCGGCGGCGTCCACATTGCCACCGCGCTGGTACGCCTGGCCAAACCGCTCGGTTACCGGACCGTGGTGGCCGACGGGAGGGAAGGCTTCCTGACCAGGGAGCGGTTTCCCGATGCCGATGAGCTGATTCTGGGCTGGCCCGACGAAGTGTTCCGGCAAGCGGGACTCGATGCCGCCACGTGCGTCTGCCTCCTGACGCACGACCCCAAATTCGACGAGCCTGCCCTGGAGCTGGCGCTCCGGTCGGATGCGTGTTACGTGGGGGCCATCGGTTCGAAGAAAACCCAGGCGCACCGGCGGGAGCGGCTCCGCGAGCTCGGCTTCTCCGACTCCGACGTAGCCCGGCTGCACGGCCCGATCGGCCTCGACCTGGGCGGGCGCACACCGGAGGAGATCGCGCTCTCGATCATGGCGGAAATCACGGCGGTACGGTATCGAATCTGACCCGCCACGCGACGGCCCTCGTTTCCGTCACGCTGAACACCGTCCTCGCGGCGGCCCGGCGCAACGCCGCGGCCAGGTGGGCAATTTCCTCCTCATTCCAATGGGACACGAAGACCCAGCCATACGGAGTTGCCGCGGCGCGTAACCTCGCCACCTCGTGGTCCGCCCAGCCTGAATCCGGCTCGGCCAGCAGCCGGCCCCGCCGAGCCTGATACTCCATTCCCGAGCGTATTCCGAGAATCTCTCTCCGCCCGCGATACGTGCCGACCAGCTCCTGCCCCTCCTCGGCAGGAACCGGCCCGCCCCGGGAGGGTGCGTTGTGAGCCGCGGCCCCGCCGGCACTGGCGAGCCGCGCCAGCCGGTCGAGGCGTGCCCGATCGGGATCGCGCCAATCGGTGGTGTAAAATACCCACGCCGGGAGGCCCGGTGCGAAGATGTACACCGGTTCGGCGCCCGCCAGCCGCTGCACCTCGCGGATGGATTCCCTGCCCTCCTCCAGCACCGTGGGTGCGGTGAGGTTCGCGCGGAGCCCGGGCAGCGCCGCACCGATCACGAGCGCGGCGAGCGCGAACCCGGCCAGCTCGGCGCCCCGCGGCGCGAGCCTGCGCAACGGAGCGGTGAGCGCGGCGGCTACCAGCAGGAAGGTGACCGGTGCGAGGAAAATGAGCAGGCGGTCCACGATGGGGTAACGACTCGCGGCAGCGGCGCCGAACGTCGCGGCGAACGGCACCACGGCCAACAGGACGGCCGGAAGGCCCGCGGTGCGGAACAGCGTCCACGCTCCTGCCGCGAACAGGAGGAGCAACACGATCGGGGGCATTCCGTCCAGCGGCTCGGGAAGCGCGGCGGCAAGCGATGAGCCCGCGCGATAGAGCCGGAGCCGGAAATCGGCGGCCGAAGGATCGAGATACGTTGCCGCCCAGAAGCGGTGCAGATAAGGATTTCCCGCGGTGGCCCGGTAGAGCAGGAGGTAGAGCGCGCCCCAGGCCACGAGCCACGAGACGCCGGTGGCCGCCGCGCGCCAGCGCAGTCCCGGCGTCCGGATCCTGCGATCGGCAAGAAGCGCGGCGCCGGCGCCGAGCAGTACGAACGGGGCAGTGAGTGAGACTGCGGTGGCGAGTGCCCCGCCGAACGCGAGACGGCGCCAGGCTGGTGCGGAGTCCGGCTCGAGGAGCACCGCCCACGCCAGCTGGAACACGAGCAGGGTGACCAGTGCGTCGATCGCGTACGGCTTGAACTCGCCGGAGTAATAGATCAGCGTCAGGGAACCGGCAGCGAGGGCCGTCGCGAGGAGGGCCGTCGGCTCGCCGGCCAGCCTTCGCGCGAAGCGCCAGCCCGCAACGAGCACCAGGATTCCCGCCAGAAGCGACGCGGCGCGAAGGGACGCCTCGGTCACGCCGCCGATCAGCGTGCCGGCCTTGGCGATCCAGAGAAACAGCGGGGCGGCCGCTTGGTCGTAGTCCAGCGGCTGCAAAAGGCCGCGAAAGGAGCGCCGGGCGACGTTGAGCGACAGCATCGCCTCGTCGGCCCAGAGCGGGCGGTTGCCGGCGTATTCGAGCAGGCGGAGGGCGGCGCCGAATAGGATCAGCCCCACCGCGGCAACACCGTTCGACGAGCGCCCCGTCACGGCGCCGCTGAGGGCAGCGGCGTCCCGCCCCGAACGTAGAAAATGTCCAGGTGCGACGACCTGGATTTGCCCGATTCCGGGCCGCCGCCCGCCACGTAGATCCGGCCGGACCGGAACAGCGGAAAGATCCCGTGCCGTGCGATCGGCAGGGGCGGACCGGACCGCCAGCGATTGGTGCGCGGATCGTAGATATCCACCCGGCTGTAGACCCGGCGTTTCGTCGCCCCGGGTCCATCGAGGGTCTCGCCTCCGATCACCCAGAACTCCCCCTCGACGAAAACCGCCTTCCCCGCGCCGCCCCGCGCCTGGGGAAGCGGCGCCGGCGCATCCTTCGTGGTTCCGCTCACCGTCCAGGTGTTGCCGGCCGGATCATAGATCTGGACATCGTCGAATCCGTTGGCGACGACATTCGAGTCGCCGCTTCCGGGGCCGCGGCCGCCGAAGACAAAGAGGCGGCGCCCATCCGTCGCAGCCGCGGCGTGGTTCCTCGGTCTCGGCATCGGCGCGATCATCGTCCAGACGCCGCTCGACGGATCGAGCCGTGCGCCCAGAGCGGTCGTCGAATCACCCACGATTCCGCCGGCGACGTAGATCATGCCATCGATGACGGCCGACGCGCTCGCGCCGGCCTTGAATGGCATTGCCGGCCCCATGCTCCACCCATCGGCTGCCGGATCGTAGACCTGCACCGCTCCCTCGCTCTCGTAGCCGAATCCGCCGAGGAGATAGAGCTTTGCCCCCCACACCAGTGCGGCGTGATGGTGTCCGGGGGCGATTCGTGCCGCACGTCGTCCCGGCTCGTCCCACCAGCCGGTGCGTAGATCGAGCGCGAGGGTAGCCTCGCCTCCCTGGCCCACGAGGTAGAGACGGTCTCCGATGATTCCGCCGGACACCTCGCCGAGGGCCACCGGGAGCGAATCGCCGACCACCCAGCGGCCGTCCCAATGTCCCTCCCATACCGGTCCCTTCCGGGGGTCTCGCCGACCCACGCCACCGGTGCCCGCGATCATCCCGTCTCCCACCGGCTGGGCAAAGACCGCGAACCGGGCCTCCGGGAGCGGTGGGAGCGCGGTCCATTGATCGAGGGCGGGATCGTATTCGAACACGCTGCGAGAGGCATCGAGCCGGGTCGGGCGGCTCCGGCCACCGGTGACGACGATTCTCCCGTGACGCAGGAAAGTTCCCGCCTCCGCGTGGGAGAGTGGAAACGGGAGGCTCGCCATCTCGGACCACGTATCGGTGGCCGGATCGTACCGGTGGACCAGCGCCAGATCGACCGGGTAGGGATCGTGATCGCGGCAACCGCCGATCGCGTAGAGCTTGCCGTCGAGCCCGACGCCCGAGAGATGGCCCCGGGGTGTCGGGAGGGGAGCGGCGCGGGTCCAGGATGAGCCACGCGCCGTGTCCGCGAGCGGGAGCACCCAATGGTCCGACGAACCGGTATTGCGGTCCTCGAGGAATCCTCCGAAGTAGTGCAGTGACCCATCCAGCAGCGCCAGCACTCCGCTGCCTCGGGGCGCCGGGAGCGGCGGGCCGGAGCTCCATCGGTCGGCGGCGGGATCGTATTTCCACACTTCCGCCGTGGCGGGGCCCGGGCTGTCGCCCACGAAGCCCCCGGCAAACCACACCGTCTCACCGACCAGCGCCGCGTTCGCGTGCGTGAACGCCTTCGGCATGTCGTGCTTCCGCGACCAGGAGCCGGTGGCCAGGTCGTACACGTCGACGCGAGGCGAGGCCTGAACCTCCCGCGTATGGAACCCGCCGAAGACGTAGACCTTTCCCGCCACGGTGGCCACCGCCGCTTCGAATCGCGGGATGGGCGAGGGAGCGATGACACGCCATACCGGGTCCCGGGGCGGGCGGAGAAAGCTGGTGAGAAAGGTGTACGGATACCGGCGGCCCGCTTCGAACCCGAGGGCCACGAGCCCCAGGACAAGGACAACCGAGAACACGCGAGAGCGCGACATGGGCGGTGGCCTCAATGGCTGCCGGGGAGCGCAAAGGCCTGGAGAGAGGCGCCTTCCGAAAGCCCCGTGGCGATGACGACGAACTGTCGGCCGAGCGCCGTACGATACGTCATGGGATTGGCGTAGCCCTCCTGTCCCAGGTCCCATTCCCAGAGAACCCGGCCGGTGACCTTGTCGATCGCGTAGAGCCGGCGACCACCGCCGCTGATGAAGACAAGCCCGCCCCGGCTCACGAAACCGCCGGGAGCACCCGCGACGCCAAGCGGCGGCAGCGCGAGCCCCTTGAGCCGCGGGTGCTCGCGTACTTCCGGTGTGTCGCCGAGGGGCACCTGCCAGACGTGCTCGCCGCGGTTCAGGTCGATAGCGGTGAGGGTTCCGTAGGGCGGGCGGATCACCGGTATCATCACCGTTTTGTTCTTGAACCGGAACAGGCCGGCCCTGGTCGGAAACGGGATGTCGAGTGGCCCGTCGGGCACCCGAGAGAGATCGAGCGTGTAGCCGGCGGCGCGAGACTTCTCGCCGGTGTCGGCCGGAACCAGGCGGGCCAGCACGGGGCGATTCGTGGCCTTCACATAGAGAATTCCGCTCTCGGGATCGAAGGCCCCGCCGCCCCAGCCCGCGCCGCCGCCCCACCCGGGAAGCACCACCGAGCCCTCGAGCGATGGTGGCGAAAACATCGGGCCCAGGCGGAACCGGCGGAGGCGCGCCAGGGCCAGCGCCTTGAGCCCGGGTGTGAAGTCGACGACGTCCGTGGTGTCGAAGCCTTGCCGGGAGAATGGCGCCGGGCGAGTCGGGACCGGCTGCGTGGCCGAGGCGCGCTCGCCGGGAACGTCGCTCGCCGGCGCCGGACGCTCCTCGATCGGCCAGACCGGAGCGCCGGTGACCCGGTCGAAGACATAGAGAAAGCCGGTCTTCCCCGCGAGCGCCACGGCGTCGATCCGCCGGCCGGCGACGGTCAGGGTAACCAGCGTGGGCGGCGCGGCCGGGTCATAGTCCCAGAGTCCATGATGCACCAGCTGAAAGTGCCACACCCGGCGGCCGGTCTTCGCATCGAGGCACACCAGCGATTCGGCAAACAGATTGTCTCCCTTGCGCCGCCCTCCATACCAATCGTTGCTCGGCGTGCTGACCGGGAGATAGAGCAGCCCGCGCGCGGTATCGGCGGTGAACGGCGCCCAGACGTTGGCATGGCCGGTCACTTCCTCGGCGCCGTCCTCCCACGTCTCGCTCCCCGGCTCGCCCGGCCCGGGGATAGGGCTCCACCGCCAGACTCGCCGGCCGGTGATCACGTCGAACGCCTGCACGTCGCCGGGAGGATCGCGAGGGTAGATCATCTTGTCGCTGATGGCGCTCCCCACGATCACCAGGTTGCCGACGACGACCGGCGGTGAGGTGTTGGCGATCTCCAGCCGGTCGACCGGCCACCGGAGTCCCTGGCTCAAGTCGACTTCACCCTGATTCCCGAAGCCCGGTAGCGGCCGCCCCGTAGCCGCATCCAGCGCGACGAGCCGCCAGCGGGAGTTGATGAAGACGCGTCGCTCGGATTGTCCGCTCCACACCACCACGCCGCGATGGACGAAGCCGGTCCGCAAATCCATGAGCTGCCCCGAGCGCCAGGCCTCCGGATCCCAGCTCCACAGCTCTCGGCCGGTATTCGCGTCGAGCGCCACGACGCGATTGAAGGGGGTGCTGAGGTAAAGCGTGTCCCCCAGCATGACGGGGGTGGCTTCGAATGGTCCCGGCCGGGCCGGCCGGCCTGCGTCCACGTTCCGCTGCAGTACTTCACCGGTCCGCCAGGTCCAGGCTGGCCGAAGCCCCGCCACATTGGACCGGTTGACGTCTTCGAGGGGAGAGTAGCGGAGCGCGCCCGGGTCGCCGCCGTAGACCGGCCATTCGACCCGACCACCGTTGAGAACCGCCGGTGCCGGCGTCCCGGGACGGCACCCGGCGGAAACCGGAAGACGAAGCCGAACCGCCTCCGCTTCCACTTCGAGAAACCGGTACTCGATCCCGGCGCCGTCACGACGCAGCCGCGCCAAAAGCGGCTCCACTTCGCCGGTCACGCGCTGGGTGGAGAAAACCCACACATGCGGGGTGCAAAGGGCGAGGATCCGCGCGACTTCGTGGTCCGCCCAGCCGCTGTCAGGAACCGAGCGAACCGCCGGCAGCCAGGCAAACTTCTGCATGCCCGTCCTTACTCCCAGAAGCTCGACCCCGGTCCGGCGATCGAATCTCAGGCCGGATACCGAGTCACCAGCGGCCGCATGGCGGCTGGGCCCGTTGTGAAACGAAATTCCGTTGGGGCCCGCCAACCGCGCGATCGAGTCGAGGTGATCGATCTCAGGGTCCTTCCAATCGGTGCGGTAGAAGGTCCAGGCCGCCACGCCCCCGGGCGCCACATATACCGGCTCTCCCCGTTGGAGGGCGGTGACCGCTCGTATGGCGTCGCGCCCCTCCACCACCACCGGCACTGGTGTCATCGCGTTGATGCGCCCGATCGATGGCACGACCAGGAGCACGGCGGCCAGCCCGGTCGCACCGGGCACCCGCCGTTCGAGAGGGCCGGCGAGCCACGCGACTACGCTGCCCCAGATCAGCAGCGTAAACGGCGCCGCGAAGAGCAGGAATCGGTCGACGGTCGGGTACCTGCCGAGCACGGAGGCACCCAGCGCCAGGGCGAGCCCTGTGAGACACAGAAGCACGACCGGCGCGCCCCGCGCCCGGAGCAGCGCAAACACGCCGAAGAGGAAGGCAGGGATCAGGAATCTGGGGCGTACGAGGGAGTCCGGCAGCGGCAGCGCCCCCGAAATGTCCACGGCGGTACGATAGACCCGCTTCAGCAGGTCGCTCGAGGAAAGATCCAGGAAGGTGCCCGACCAGAATTCATGGAGGTAG
>JANNGX010000112.1:0-10272 GCA_031404115.1 Gemmatimonadales bacterium
GGGAGTTTGGTATCGCTATCGGCGGTTGCCGACAAGGCATGCCGGCCAGTTGCGCGCTGACCGGCCCGGCTGAGATAGAGCGAGGCGCCGTGCGCAATTCAGCGTAACGTGCTCACCAACTTGAACCTCACCGACATGGAGACCTGCTACAAGATCGTAAAGGCTCCGCTGATGAAATCGCTGGTGCTCACCAGCGACCGGTTCGGCTTCGAGCCCGAGATCACCGCCCGCCTCGCGCAGGCCAACGCCCGGATCTGGGAGCTGCCGATCTCCTACAACGGCCGCACCTATGAGGAGGGCAAGAAAATCGGCTGGAAGGATGGCGTAGCCGCCTTGTGGCACATCCTCCGGTTCAACCTCTTCCCGCCCAGGAAGCGCGCGCCGTAAGGCATGTCCCGTCTGGATCGAGCCATCGCCCTCACCGTGGCGGCACTGGTCGCCTGTCTGGGCTTCCTCCCTATCGCCAACTGGATCCCCGGTGGTCACGCGGCCCCCTGGTACGGTTTCGTCGCGACGGACCTCCTCACCGGTCTCAGCATCGCGGTGGGCGGCGGGCTGGTCCTCGGCATCCTCTCGCGCCGAGCCCGGGCGCTCTGGCGTGACGGGCTGCTCGAGCCGGTGCACCGGAGCGCCCAGACGCACTGGACCGGGTGGACGGCGGCGGTCGCGGCGGTTGGCGCCGTGCTCTACGCGTGGATCGCGTTCGAGCTGTTTGACGGACGTCCGCTGCTGATCGACGAAATTATCCAGGTCTTCCAGGCCCGCCTCCTGGCGTCGGGTCACCTCTGGACTCCTGCCGCACCGCATCAGGAGTTCTTCAGCAGCCTGCACCTGGTAGAGCAGGAGGGCCGGGTGTACGGCCAGTTCCCGATCGGCGGCCCGGCGATGCTCGCGCTGGGCTCGCTGGCCGGAGCGGAATGGCTGGTGAACCCATTCTTCGCCGGACTCACCGTGGTGGCCTTCGGCGCGCTGCTGTTCCGCATCGAGCCGCGCAGCGGGATCCGGCTGGGGGCGCTCCTGCTCATGGCACTGTCGCCGTTTGCCGTATTCATGTCCGGCTCGCACATGAATCACGTCACGGCGCTGTTCTGGATCATGCTGGGGCTGGTGGGACTGGCTCGGGCCTCCTCCAGTGACGGCGGGCGCTTCCGGGACGGACTGCTCGCGGGGATCGGATTCGGCATCGCGGCCACGATTCGCCCGGTGGACGCGATGGCCTTTGCCGCCCCTGCCGGCCTCTGGCTGGTGATCCGCGCCGTCACGCACCGGCGCGTCGCCGCGCTGCTCGGATCAGGGCTCGGCATCGCGCTTCCGATCGTCCTGCTCGGCTGGGCCAATCTGCATACGACTGGAGCGCCGTTCCGCTTCGGCTATACCGTGCTCTGGGGTCGGGCCCACGACCTGGGCTTCCATGCCACTCCGTGGGGGCCGGTGCACACGCCGGCACGCGGTCTGGAGCTCCTCAACCTGTATTTCCTCCGGCTCCAGACCTATTTCCTCGAAACCGCCGCGCCCGCGCTGATCCCCATGACGATGGCGCTGGCACTCGCACGGCGGCTTCGCGCATTCGACCGCTACCTGCTGGCGGCCAGCCTCGTCCTGATCGGGATATACGCCGCGTACTGGCACGACGGGTTCTACCTGGGACCTCGCTTCATGTACCCTCTGCTTCCCGTGCTGGCGCTCTGGACCGCGCGGTTTCTGCCGGCCCTCCGCGAATCCGCCGGGAGCGGCCTTCTGCTGCGCTCGGCTACCTTCGCGGTGATCATCGCCCTGGTACTCGGCGCCACGACCTCGGTACCGGTCCGTGCCCGGCAGTACCGCTCCGGGATGATCTCGCTGCGCTGGGATCCCGACCGGGCCGCCGACCGGGCCGGGGTCCGGAACGCGCTGGTGCTGGTGCGGGAGAGCTGGGGCGCCGAGCTGGTGGTCAGGATGTGGGCGCTGGGAATCTCCAGGCCCGATGCGGACGCGATCTACCGGGGCGCCGATCCCTGCGCGCTGGATTCTGTCCTGGTATCCCTCGAGCTCGCGCCGGGTTCCCTTGAAGACAGGATGCGCCGCCTCAATCCGCTGCTCGCGGATTCCGCGCAGCTGGTAAATGCTGAGGCCGTCACCGGCGACCCGTCGCTCCGCCTCACCCCCGGAATAGGGTACTCGCCCCACTGTCTCGCCAAGATCGAGGCCAATCGAAGCGGCTTCACGTTGTTTCCGCCACTGCTGCTGGCACAACGGTACGGCAATGTCTACGCGCGGGACCTGGGCGCCCGAGATAGCCTGCTGATTGCGGAATACCCCGACCGGCCCCTCTACCTCCTCAAGCCGGCTACCGGACGGGTCGGCGCCGAACCCGAATTCCGCCCGCTCCGCCGAGACTCGCTGCTCGCCGCGTGGCGAAAAGGCGAGTGAGCGCCGCCGCGCGCGGGTGGCTGCTGGCGACCCTGCTGATCGGCGGGGTGTACCTCGGCTTCTACCTCAACCGGATGTGGTATCCCCACGACGAGGGCGCGCTGGGCCAGACCGCCGAGCGGGTGCTCGGCGGCGAAGTGCCTCACCGCGATTTCGACGAGCCTTACACCGGGCTGCTCACCTACGTCCACGCGGCGGCCTTCGCGATTGGAGGTATCCGCCTGCCGGTGCTCCGGATCCCGTTGTTCGTGATGACCTTGCTCTGGCTGGTGGCGGTCTTCCGGATCGCGCTCCGCAGCACCGGGCCGCCCGGCGCAGCCGCCGTGACACTCGTCGCCCTCGCGTGGAGCGTGCCCAACTATCCCGCGTCGATGCCGTCGTGGTACAATCTCTTCTTCGCCACCTTCGGAGCCGCGGCGCTGCTCCGCTGGGAAGAATCCCGGCTTCCCCGCTGGCTGGTGCTGGCGGGAATGGCCGGCGGCATCTCGTTCCTGTTCAAGCTCTCGGGACTCTTCTTTGTCGCGGGCGGAGGACTGTTTCTCCTGTATGCGGCCGGTCACCGGTCACTGGTTACTGGTCACGGCGCACGGGTCGCTGGTCACCGCCCACTGGTCACCGCGTCCGTGATCTCGTTTGCCCTCCTGTTCCTGGTGTTCCTGCTGTGGCGCTCGATCGCACCGTTCTATCTGTTCCGGGTCGTCTACCATTTCGTGTTGCCGGGCGGACTGATCGCGCTGGCACTCGCCGCGCGGGAATGGGTCCCGCCGTTCCCGCCGGTGTCCGAACGGTGGCATGCGCTCCTGGGCGCCGCGGCCCCGTTCCTGGCCGGGGTCGCGATTCCCGTGCTGCTCTTCGGGATGGGGTTCGCGCTGGCCGGCGCGCTGCCCGCGCTGTACCACGGCGTGTTCGTGGCGCCGTTCCGCCGGCTCGCCTTTGCCAACATGCGTCCGCCGGCGCCGTTCTGGGCGCTGGCCGCCGTGCCTCTGGTGATCCTGCTGCGTCCCCGGCCTGACCCGGCGGCCCGCCAATGGAAAACAGCCGCGCTCGGGATGGGTGTGCTGCTCGCGGGCCTGCTCGTGTATGCCTATGTCCGGAGTTTTCCTCATCGGTTCGTCTGGCAATCGATTCGCGGGCTGATCCCGGTGGTGTCCGTCCTCGCGGCCCTGGTAATTGCCCTCCCCGGTCTGACCCGCACCTGGGAGCCCCGCAGCATTTCGCGCTTTGTGCTCCTCGCTGTGATCACCGCCTTTACCAGCCTGATCCAGTTCCCGTTCACCGCGCCGATTTATTTTCTCTATGTGGCTCCGCTGCTTCTGCTCACGCTCGTTGCGCTGGTACGGGGCATCGGAAGAACTCCGCCGGCGCTGGCGGGAGGCACGCTGGGGTTCTACGGACTGTTCGCCCTGCTGCTCGTGACCCCCGGCTCGGTGGAGAGCATGGGCTTCCGCACCATTGTGCGCCACGAAACGGTGAGGCTCGACTTGCCCCGCGCCGGTCTCCGGGTTAAACCCAATGAAGCGGAACTCTATGGTGCGCTGATCCCGGAGCTTCAGGCTCGCGCGGGGAGTGGGGCCATCTGGGCCGGGCCGGATGCTCCCGAGGTGTACTTCCTGGGCGGGTTCCGGAACCGATCCCGGGCCGTCTTCGACTTCCTTGGAGCAGACGCCGGCCCCGACATGTCCCTGCTGCGCAGCCTCGACGGGGTCAGCGCGGTTGTTCTCAATCGGACACCGCTCTTTTCGAGCCCGCTGCCGCAGGAGCTGGTGGATTCACTGCGAGCCCGTTTCCCGGAGGGGCACGAGGTGGGGCATTTCGAGCTCCGGTGGCGGAAATGAGCATGGCGCGCCACCCGATGGAGCACACGCTGGTCTACCGCTTCTGGCAGGCGCCCTTCGCCGAACGGAAGCTGGCGCCGGTGTTTCGCCACAACGAACGCGCGAAGCTCCGCCGGGTGCTTGACGTGGGCTGCGGGCCGGGCACCAACGCGAGTCACTTCCTCGCGCAGGACTACCTCGGCGTGGACATCAACCCCGGCTACATCCGGGACGCCGAGCGCCGCTACGGCCCCCGCTTCCGGGTGGCCGACGTGACGACGATGCGCCTGGAGCCGGGCGGCGGCTGGGACTGCATCCTGGTCAACAGCCTGTTGCATCATCTTCCCGACGACGCGGTGGACCGCCTGCTCGGGCATCTCGCCACGCTGCTCACCGACGACGGTGCGGTGCATATCCTCGACCTGGTGCTCCCGGAACAGGCCTCCGTGACTCGGCTCCTGGCCCGGCTCGACCGGGGGAACTACCCGCGGCCGCTGGAGCGGTGGCGCGAGCTCTTCTCCCGGCATTTTGCGCTCGACCTCTTCGAACCCTACCCGCTGGGCGTGGGCGGCCTCACATTGTGGAGCATGGTGTACGGCCGGGGCCGGCCGCGCCGATGAGGAGCACGATGCGTCTGTCGGTGGCGATTCCCCTGCACAACGAAGGACCGGTGCTCCCGGAGCTGCTGGATCGGCTTCGCGGGGTGCTCGACGCGCTTCCCGGCGGGCCCCACGAAATGATCTTCGTGGATGACGGGAGCCGCGATGCCACCCTGGACCTGCTTCAGGCCGCGGCGCTCGCCGATTCGCGAATCGTGGTGGTGTCGCTCTCCCGGAATTTCGGCCATCAGGCCGCCCTGACCGCCGCGCTCGACCAGGTCTCCGGTGATGCCGCGGTGGTGATGGACGGCGACCTCCAGGACGCACCGGAGGACATCCCCCGGCTGCTGGCCCGGCTTGACGAAGGATTCGACGTCGTGTACGCACAGCGGGTCCGGCGGAAGGAGGGCCTCATCCTCCGGTTCGCCTACTTCGTGTTCTACCGACTGATCGCATCGCTCTCCAAACTCAAGCTCCCGGTGGACGCCGGAGACTTTGGGGTGATGTCCCGTCGGGTGGTGGACCAGATCCGCCGCGCCCCCGAGCACAACCGCTACCTCCGGGGTCTCCGGACCTGGGTGGGCTTCCGGCAGACCGGGATCGAGCTCGAGCGCGCCGAGCGATTTGCCGGACGGAGCAAATACTCGGTCCGGGCGCTGATCCGGCTGGCCTTCGACGGGATCTTCGCCTTCTCGATCGCGCCGTTGCGCGCCGCGGCGGTGCTCGGCGCCGTCGCGGTGCTCATCTCCGCGCTCTTCGCGCTCTATGCCGTCTACGCCCGGGTCGTCCTCGACCGCTCACCGCAGGGCTTCACCTCGCTGATCGTGCTGATGACGTTTCTCTCGGGAATGAATCTGTTCTTCCTGGGCGTGATCGGCGAATACGTCGGACGGGTGTACGAGGAATCCAAGGCGCGGCCCCTGTACGTGATCGACAAGCTCATTCGCGAGGGCCACGATCGGCGCACCGGGCGCGAGCGGCGCACCGGGCCGGCCGCGTAGGGCCGGGACATGGATCCGGCCTACGGCGCGAAGTACGAGGACCTCTACCGCCGACACTGGTGGTGGCGCGCCCGCGAGGCGGCAGTCCTGCTCGAGCTTCGCCGCCTCCGCCCCGGTGGCGGCTTCCCGCGTATCCTCGATGTCGGGTGCGGCAACGGGTTGTTCTTCGACCGGCTGAACGAGCTGGGACATGTCGAAGGGGTGGAGCCGGAATTGGCGCTGCTGGATCCTCACGGCCCCTGGCGTCACGCCATCCACGCGGTGCCGTTCGATGAGGCGTTCCGGCCGGACCAGCGATTCGACGCGATCCTGATGCTCGACGTGCTGGAACACCTCGATGACCCCGCCGGCGCGCTGCACCACGCGGTCGAACTCCTCGCACCCGGAGGCGTAATTGTCTGCACCGTGCCGGCCTTCCAGTGGCTCTGGACCAGCCACGACGTGCTCAATCACCACCGTCGCCGCTACAACCGGCGCGAATTCCGCGAGGTGGCTCGGCAGGCCGGGATGACCATCACCCGGGAGCGGTTCCTGTTCCAATGGCTGGTCCCGGCGAAGCTGGCGCTGCGATTGCTGGAGCGCCTGCGGAAGTCACCTCCCCGCCCACCAACCGTGCCTCCGGAGCCGTTCAACAGCGCCCTCCGGATCATCAGCCGGATTCAGGAACGCGTGACGTCGGTGATCCGGGTGCCGTGGGGTGGCTCGCTCATGGTGACCGGCTCGGCCCGGCAGGGCTCAGCCGGCGAAGGGTCGGGATAAACTCGGTCAGTCCGGCCTTCACGGCCTCCGCCGCCGCCGCCCTCGCCCCCGCCGTATCACCCGCCGCCAGCGTGCATTCGATGAGACGGCTCCGGAGCTTAGACTCCAGCGGTGCTAGCCGGACACCCTCGGTCAGCACCGGAATCGCTTCCCCGCAACGTCCCATGGTTCGCAGCACCTGGCCGAACTGATAGTGCACCTGCGCATCCTTCCGGTACAGCTCGAATGCGCGGCGCGCTTCCCGCTCAGCTTCAGAGTAGCGTTTTTCGCCCAAATAGAAGCGGCTGGCCACATTGTGGGCCAAATAGGCCCGTGGTGCATCTTCGACCAATCGGGCGAAGAACACGCTCTGGGTTTTCCAGACCGTGGCCCGCTCGGCGCTCCGCACCGCGGCAGCCACGACGAGCGCGATCCCCGCGGCGGCGGCGGCCGCCCTAACCCCGCGCGGCGCCTCCGCCAACCGGGAGGCGGCGACCCCGGCCACTGCGGCTACCACGAGTACCGCGCCGACACTCGGCAGAAAAAGGGTGCGCTCGGCGAGAATGAGTCCCGTCACTGCGAGGAGGTTGCTTACCGGCAGAAGCGCGGCGGCCGCCCACAGGAGGCCCAACGCAACCGTCTTTTCGCGCCGCCAGCCCCAGACCAATAGCGCGAACGCGCCGATCAGGATCGTTGCGCCGAGGAGGCGCGGGCCGAGAGCGGCGTCGGTGAGACTGAGTGCCGGGGGGCCGTACTCGCCCTGCAGATGGACTGGCCAGACCAGCAGCCGGGTCCATTCCGGCACGATCGTCAGCATGCCCAGCGTGCGGGCCGGAAGTCCAAGTCCGGTGAGGGAGGCCGCCGGCACCTCGCCGGCGAGGTTGCCGAGGACGCTGAGCCGGATCAGGAGCGCCGCCGTCACCGCTCCCAACTGAAGCACGAACATCGGCACCACGGCACGGCGCGGAGGTCGGAAGCGGCACAGCTCCGCGACCCCGAGCAGCAGCGGTACGACATAGCCGGTTTCCTTGCTGAAGATCGCGAGCAGGGTGAGCCCTGCCAGAAGGAGCCGGCGGCGGGGTCCGAGGGCACCTTCGTCCCGCCAGACGAGGTAGCGCTCGATCGCGAGGAGCGCGAAGACCGCCACCAGGAGCTCCGACTGGCCAACGACGTTGGCGATCGCCTCGACGTGCACCGGGTGCACCGCGAAAAGCGCCGCGGCGACGGCGGCGCCCAGCGGCGGCAGCAGCCGGCTCGCCAGCCGCCACACCAGGATCGCCGTCAGCGCCGCCAGCAGGATGCTGACGCCGTGGAACACTCGCGAGCGCTCCCCGCCCAGCACCCACTCCAGATTGAACAACTGGATCGTGAGCGGGCGGTAGAGCATTCCGACTGGCCAGTAGCTGGAGCTCCAGATGGCCGGAGTGGCCGACAGACTGTGCACCAGCTTGTTCTGCACGATCACCGGTACGTCGTCGTACACGAACCGGTTGCAGAGCGACGGGAGCGCCACGATGGCGGCGAGCGCCGCCACGGCAAACGGAGTGAGCCACTCCCGCCGGCCCTTCCAGCTCATGGGGTGACGCCGGTCTTCAGCGAATTCGTGGTATCGCTTGGCGGTGTCAGATGGACGCTGCCCGCCGGCGCCCCCGCCTGGAGCGCGCTGTCCGCCGCGTGCCGAAGCCAACGCCAGGTCCCGAGGTCCTCACCCGACGCAAGCCCGATGGCGGCCTCCTGCAGCGCATCCTGATACTTCCCCAGATTGATGAGACAGGCGACCAGCGAGGCGCGCACCGGCTGGTTCTTCGGTGCAATCGCGAGGGACTTCCGGTACAGTTCCGCGGCCGGGTAACAAAAGCCCCGCAGCCGCAGCCGGTTGGCATAGGCGAGGTAGACGGTGCTCACGTTGGGAGGCGCCAGCGCAATCGAGAGCCGGTACTCCTGCTCCGCACGGCCATCCAATCCGGCCAGCACGAACATCTCGGCCAGGGCGTGATGGGCCCGATAACTGTCCGGCGCGTCGTGGGTGGCGGTGATGTACCAGTAGTTGAACTGATCGGACCAGACCGGATGCCGGGTCGTGCTCCGGAAAACGCCCAGAATCAGCAGGATGCCCGTGATCGCTGCCAGGCCCAGTTTCCCGCTCGGCTCGGCCCGCTCGAGCAGCAGGGCACCGAGTCCGCCCAGTGCGATCATCGCACCGATACTGGGCAGCAGCAGCGTCCGCTCGGCGAGGACGATTCCCGTCGGCACCAGCACGTTGTGCACCGGGAACAGGGCGATGGCACACCAGGCCAGGCCGAACGAAATCGCCGGGGCCCGGCGACGCGCGGCCACGGCGGCGATTACCGCCGCCGTGAGGAGCAGCAGGCCCAGCGTGTCGGCCGTTACCCAGGTGTACTGCGCCACGATCTCCTGCGGGCTGTAGTCACCCTGCAGATGCGCCGGCCACAACAGCAGCCGGAACCACTCGGGCACTACGGTCAGCATCGTGAGCAGCCGACCAAACATGCCCTGCGGCTCCAGCGCCTCCGCAATGGCGGTGCCCCGGACGCTCCCGCCCAGCACCGAGGTCCGGACCGACAGGAAGGCCACCGCGAGCATCATCAGGAACAGGTAGACGAAGCGTACCTGCCGCAGCCGGATCCGGAGTGGCTCGGCGGCCGGCACCAGGAAGAGCTCGGCCGCCACCAGCAGCCCCGGCAGGACCAGCGCGTTTTCCTTGAAGAAACAAGCGACCAGGTACAGTGCCCCGATGCCGAGGGTGGTGCCGATGCGAATCGGCCCGCCGGCCCGCCGGGCGGTGACGTAGCGGACCACCGCGATGCAGGACAGCAACCCCACCCATAACTCGCCCTGATTCACCGCCATCGCCACCGCTTCGACGTGCACCGGATGCACGGCGAAGAGCGCGGCGGCGGCGAACGCCGCTGCAAAGGGCAGCGTCATCCGTGCAACCCGGAACATCGCCAGGCAGGTCACCGCATAGAGCAGATAGCTCACGATGCGGAACACCAGCGCGCCGCCGCCTCCGCCGGCCCATTGCACCGCATATGAAAGGAGGGCCAGCGGGCGATAGAGGTCCGGCGTGAACGGCTTGGGCCAGTAGGGTTCTGCAAAGAACCGTAGGCTGTGCCCCAAATCGTGCGCGGCCTGGTTCTTCCAGATGACGGCAAAGTCGTCCTGGGCAAATTGATTCGCGACTCCTGAGATCGACGCGGCAATCGCGAGAAAGACCAGGGCAGCCAGCGGCAACCAGCGGGGGTATTGGCGTATCACGGGCTCGGCTGCGTGCGTCACGAGTGCGCCTTTCTCCAACGAAGGACGACTACGGGGGTCCCACGGGCTTGCAAAGTCCAAGGGGGAGCCTCGGGTCCGGGACGATGTCCGGTACCTGGTGTCAGGCATCATCCCCTTGAATGGTAACGGGTTAGGGATTCCTCGCGAGGGTGGCACCATCGTTGCTCTTGTGATGCCCGGAAACTGGAAGTGGCATCACAATGCCGGATTACCGTACGACCGCCAGCAGTCTCACACTATTGGGAGGGAAGAAAGAAAATGTTTAACCGCAAGGGCTTCACGCTGATCGAGCTGCTGATCGTGGTCGTGATTATCGGCATTCTGGCCGCCATCGCGATTCCGAAGTTCGCCGCCACCAAGGACAAGGCCAAGCTGGCGTCGGTCAAGACCGACCTGCGTAACCTGATGACC
>JANNGX010000113.1:0-11608 GCA_031404115.1 Gemmatimonadales bacterium
TCGAGGGGAACACGATCGTCGACATCGTGCTGATGGACGGGGTGAACGCGGCGGGGTATGGGCCCGGTTTCCGGCGCCCCACCGGGGACAAGGTCATCGATGCCGCCGGCAAATATGTGATTCCCGGATTGGTGGAGATGCATGCCCATCTTCCGCCTCCCGCGAGCGATTTCGGCGCCCGCGGCCTCGACTACGTCTATCGCGTGTACCTGGGTCACGGGGTCACCATCGTGCGCGACGCCGGGAGCGGCGCGGGCATCAAGCTGCTGACCGAGCAACGGCGGCTCGCCGAGGCCAATCAGCTGGTGGCGCCGAGGCTGGTGCTCTGCCAGCGCTGGCCACTGCCGCTCCGCCGCTGGGATGTGGGCGACACGCCCGACAAGGCCCGGCTGATGGTCCGGGACTTCAAGGCGCTGGGCGCCGACTGTGTGAAGGTGTCCAAGAGCCCGGGGCAGTATCCCGACGTACTGGCGGCCATCGCGGATGAATCCAACAAGCTCGGCATGTTCACGATGGTCGATCTGAAAGTGTCGGAGAGCGACGCGGCGGTCACGTCGGACGCGGGGGTCAGGAGCATCGAGCACTGGTACGGGATCCCCGACGCCGCACTGGCTGGCTCGCAGAGCTTTCCGGCCGACTACAACTACTGGGACGAGCTGGACCGCTTCCGGTACGCGGGGCTGCTCTGGTCCGAGGCGGACAAGCATCCCGACCGCCTATCGGCCGTGATCGACAAGATGATCAAGAACGGCACCAACTGGAATCCGACGATGTCGGTGTACGAGGACAATCGCGACGTCTGGCGCAGCGTCGGCCTTCCCGTCAAGGAGACCCTGATGCACCCGTCGGAGGTGGCGGCGGGTCCCGACACCACCGTGCACGGCGCATTCAAGCGGGAATGGAAGACGTCCGACGAGATCAACTGGAAGCGGAACTTCCAGATCTGGATGAAGTGGGTGAAAACCTATCACGAGCGGGGCGGGCTGCTCACCGCGGGGAGCGACGAGGGCGGCATCGGGGGCATCGGGCTGATTCGCGAGCTCGAGCTGCTGCAGGAAACCGGCATCCACCCGCTCGACGTGATCAAGGTCGCCACCACCAACGCCTACCGGACGCTGGGTCTCGATTCCCATTGCGGCATCCGGGTCGGGTGCCGTGCCGACCTGGCGGTCGTCAACGGCAACCCGATCGACAACTTCAAGGTGATGTACGGCCGTGGCTACGGCGTGGCCGGTCTGGTACCGCGCACGGAGCAGTGGAAGCACGCCGGGGTGACCTGGACCATCAAGGACGGCATCGTCTTCGACGCCCAGGGGCTACTTCGGGAGGCCGAGTGGTACGTGGAGAAGGAGCGGGAACGGCTCAAGGGACGGCCGCCGGCACCATGAGCTGGTCCTCCCGCGCGCGAAGTGATCGTGCTAGCGACGGCCCGGAATCAGGGGAAGAATCACACGCGAAGGCGGGCCGGCGTCCATATTCATATACCCGGTTCGTGGCTACCCGGGTGCTCGTGGCGACGGCTTCGGGCTCGCCCGTATTCGGATTGGCGTCGAAGTGGGGAAAATTGCTGCTCGAGATATCGATCCGGATCCGGTGGCCCTGCTTGAACAGATTGCTGGTGGGGAACGCATCGATGCGGATGCGGTAGATGGTTCCCGGCACCATCAAGTCCGGATTGGGCGGACAGACGTCGATCAGCTTAGCGGTGAAGTCGGTATCGGGGCAGCTGGACGAAATCCACAGATTGACCTGGATCGGCCCGGTGACTTCGATGTCCCGCGGGAGCGCCTGGGTCTGAAACACCAGCACGTCGGCCCGCTCGGCGAGCGGGCGGTACGGTGCCTTCGACCCGAAGAACCGGGGCGCCTCCCGCTGATCGAAGGCGCCACCGAGCATACCCATACGCTCGGCTCCCGGTCCACCCCGTTTCGGATTCTCTTGAGCCACCGGTCGTCGGAGCGGCTGTCGGTGGTCTTGCCGTAGGGCGTGGGCTCGAGGATGACCGGGATCCGGCGGGCGACCGGCTTGCCATTCGTAGAGGGCGGATAGATGTCGGTGGCGAGGCGGACGCCGTCCCGCATGGTGACCATGACGTCGGAAAGGAGCGTGACGTCGAGGTCGTCTTCCTGACTCGCGAAGCGGGGCCCGGCGAATCACGGTGGTGCGCCGCGCTTTCCCGGGAGAGAATCGGCAGCCGCAGGCCGGATGTCGTCCTCCGTCCCCGGCTTGCCGTCCGGTCCGACGGAGTAGAGGTCGTAGCTCATCCCGTCCGGCGCCACCACATACTGGAACGGCCGCGGAATCCGGAAGACTCCAGCCCCGAGATCGAACACCTGCACCGGCCGCAGCGCGCCGCGCGCGCGCTGGAGTGCCTGGAGCGATTCCGGGTAGGAGTGGGCCTTGGCGCGATGCTCCTCCAGTGCCTGCACAACCTCGGCAAGACCCTGGACGACCGCCCCGCGGTATCCCTGCTGGACGGCGGAACTGCCGCTGCGGGCAGCCGTCGACATCAACACGACGGCTCCCACGGCGTTCAGCAGCGCACCGGTGGCCGCGATGGCCACGGCGCGCCGGGCGCCGGGCCGGCCCGAGACCAGGCCCCACGACACGGCGATCGAGCCGATGAAGAAGCCGACGATTGGAATGAACGAGAGCCCGGCCACGAGATACAGCGGCCAGGTCGCGCGGGGGCGGGGCGCGGCGGGGTCCGTCATTCACGCCACCACGAGGGGAGCCCGCCGCAGGCGAAACAGCGTCAGTTCGGGACGCGCGTTGAAGCGAACCCGGATCAGGTAGCCGATGCCCCGATTGATGTAGAGCGTCTTCATCGCATCCACGGCTACGACCCCGGAGGAGTACCGTTTGTTCCGCACCGGCAGAATCGGCGGCGGTAGAAAAGGCGGCCGGCACTGGCCGCCGTGAGTATGCCCCGACAAAATCCACCCCTGGTAACTGCCCCAGACCGGCCGGTCGGCGGCGTCGGGGTTGTGGCAGAGGGCGATCTTCGCCCCGGGAATATCGTGGGCCATGCCCGCGGGCGGGAAGTTCGGACCCCAGAGATCGTCGAATCCGAGAATCTGGAGACCCTGGAGGGTGACGGCCTCGTTCCGCAGCATCCGGACGCCGGCCCCGCTGGCAATCCGGGCCACCCGCTCTCCGACGTCGGCCATCCGCCACCCGAAGCCGTAGTCATGGTTTCCCAGGATTCCGACCGTGCCAAGCCGTCCCCGAGGAAATCCCTCCAGGAGCCGGGCCAACTGATCGAACTGGCCCGGGCCACGCCAGGTGATCCAGTCTCCGGTCATCGCGACGAAGTCGGGGTGGAGCGCGCTGGCCGTGGCAAAGGTCCGGGCGACGTAGGCGTCGTCCACCCGGGGGCCGATGTGGAGGTCGCTCAGCTGCAGGAGCGTGGAGCCTTCCAGATGCGGGGGGAGGTCCCGCACCAGAAGGTCACGCGACACGACCTGGAGCCATTCCGGCTCCAGCCGCCAGGCATACAGTCCGGTGGCGAGACCGCCCGCGGCTGCCGCCGCCAGGCCCTTGATCAGGTTGCGTCGGGAGATCACGGGGTGGCGCGGAGGTGGCGAATAGTGAGCACCGGGGTCTCCTCTGAGCGTGGAGCGGGGTTCCTGAAGATACCGTGCGGCGGGGCACTTGCCGAAGGCGCAGTGGATACGCTACGTCTGGGATTCCCCGGGAGCGACCGTGAAGATCTGGATCGATGCCGATGCCGCGCCACGCGAGGTAAAGGAGATTGCCTTCCGGGCCGCCAAGCGCCTCGGGATTGCGGTGGTCCTCGTGGCCAATCAGCGCCTGCAGCCTCCGCCGGGAAACCCGCTCGTGAGCGCGGTATGGGTCGAGGGCGGCGCCGATATTGCCGATCAGCACATTGTCGCCCATGCCGTCGCGGGGGACCTGGTAATAACCCAGGACATTCCCCTGGCCGCCGAGCTCGTCCCGAAGCAGATCGCGGTACTCGACCCACGGGGCCAGGAGCATACCGCGGACACCATCGGCGAGCGGCTCGCGGTCCGTGACCTCATGGACAGTTTGCGCATGGCTGGGGAGCTCACCGGGGGCCCGCCGCCGTATGACAGTCGAGCCAAGCAGGCGTTTGCGTCGGCCCTGGACCGGATTCTCACGCGCTTGCGGCAGGTGCGATGACCGGCTCAGCCTTTCAGCTGCGCCCCCAGGGCGCCCAGCCAGGCGCGAAGGAATTTGCGTCTCGACCGGCGGACCGGGGCAATCCTGAGGAGCCCGAGGAGATAGTACGCCGTGGCCCGCCAGCCGTCGGGCCACGGCCGCGCACGGGAGCGCGGGATGCCTCCCCGCACCAGGAACCAGGTCCGGCTCGCTCCCTGCTCCCGCAGTACCTCCGCCAGCTCGCCCATGGGCGTTGGCGTGAGCGCCGTGTAGTTGGCGCCGACCGGGCGGGTGTGGCGGACCTGGACGTGATCGATGACCGCCACCTCGTCCACCCGCGCCCGCAACATGCCGGGCCAGAGGGAATCCAGCCCCCACCCGGTCCGGTTCCGGTTGAAGGTGGGCACCAGTGTCCACAGGGCGTCCCGGTGAAAACACGGGGCCATGATTTCCACGAACGAGGTGTACCGCAGGAGAAAGTAGGGACTGTGCAGGGTGATCAGGTGGCTGAAATAGCTGTCCGGGGTGAGGGACGGCTGAGCCAACTGCAGCCGTTCAGCGCGGCAGATGTCGAACAATCGTGAGATGTCGTCGGCGGTGCAGGCCAGATCGTCATCGGGCAGCCAGACATATTCATATTCCCGGACTTCCGCTTCGTGCGCGGTGAGCAACTCGAACAGCGCGGGCCACTTGAGTCCCTTCCCGTCGATCCGCCGCGCTTCCCCGTCGCGATATTTCCCGGGATCATCGCCGAAGTAGCTCACGAGGAGATCCCAGTTTCGCGTCGGCCCGCCCGGCCCGGCGAGCCAGCCTGGATGGAGTGATGTGTCTCCCGCCCGCACGATGACGAGGTTCGGCCGCCTCGTCATGCGATCGGGTCGTCCTCTCCCGTCAGCGGGGCTTCCTGCATCAGCCAGGGCGCCACCCGATTCGAGAAGCACTTCAGCGCCGCCCCGATGGCCTGATGCATATCGAGGTACCGGTAGGTGCCCAACCGTCCCCCGACGATCATCTGGGTCTCCGCGAGCGCGAGCGCGCGGTACTCGAGGTAACGTTGCTTGTCCTCGCGGGTCCCGATCGGGTAGTAGGGTTCGTCGTCCTCGCGGGCAAACCGCGCATACTCCCGCATGATCAGGGTGCGGTCGGACCGGTGCGGCCGTTCGGGATGCAGGTGCCGAAACTCGTGAATGCGCGTGAAGCGGTGCTCCAGCCCGGGATAGTTGACGATCGCGGCGCCCTGGTAGTCGCTCTGGTGGGGCCGCTCGATTTCAAAATCCATCGTTCTCCATCCCAGCACACCGCACCGGTAGTCGTAGTAGCGATCGATCGGGCCGGTATACACAACGAGCGCGTCCGGCGGGAGCTCGGCACGAACCTGGAAGAAATCACAATTCAGTTCGACCTGGATATTGGGAACGCTCAGCATCCGTTCGAATATCCGGTAGTACCCTCCCAGAGGGAGACCCTCGAATGTATCCGAGAAGTAGAAATCGTCGTAGGTGAAGCGCACCGGCAGCCGGGCAATGATCTCCGGGGGCAATTCACGGGGATCGGTTTCCCACTGCTTCATGGTGTAGCCGCGAATGAACGCGTCGTAGAGCCGGCGCCCGATGAGGCTGATGGCCTTGTCCTCGAGATTGTCGGGGGGGGACACGTGATCCCGGCCAATCTCGGCCTCGATGAACGCCCGGGCCTCCGCAGGGGAAAAACTGGCGCCGAAAAAGTTGTTGATGGTCATGAGATTGATGGGGATCGTGTACATCCGTCCCCCCTGCCGGGCAAAGGCGCGGTGCCGGTAATTGCTGAAATCCGAGAACCGCCGGACAAATTCCCAGACGTGCGGGTTGGAGGTATGAAAAATGTGGGACCCGTAGCGGTGGTACTCGATGCCGGTTTCCGCATCCACTTCGGAATGGGCATTGCCGCCGATGTGCGGGCGTTTCTCCAGCACCAGCACGGGCAGGCCGAGCTGGGTGGCGACACAATGCGCCACCACGCTGCCAAAAAAACCGGAGCCCACTACGATAATCCGAAATCCGTCGAAGGAGCCCATTCGGTAGATTAGTACCCACGATGCGAAACCGCACCTGGCAGGAGCCCGGATGAAGCGACGGTACAAGGCGGCAACGGGCCTCCTGGGAGTCGCCGGCCTGGGCCTTGCCCTGGCGTGGACAGCGCCCGGGGCCCGGTCGCGGATCGAGCTGGTCCTGCTCCGGGCAGGCGGGAAGATTCCCGATGTGACCTGGCGTGACGTGCTCCGGATGGTCCCACCCCGACGCGGCTACGATGTCGCGGCCATCGTCCAGAGCCGAAGCCCGTTCGCTTCGATTCGGAATCCGTACGATCAACCGGCCGACGCCGCCGCGGGCGCCGAGTCGTTCCGGGCGCACTGTGCGGCCTGCCACGGCGGCAACGCGCATGGCGGCACCGGGCCCGATCTTTCGAGGCGCGAGCAGTATCGCCAGGGCGTGAGCAGCTGGGCCCTGTTTCGCACCATCACCCGTGGTGTGCCGGGCAGCGCCATGGCGGCGCAGTCGCTGTCCCCGCGGGAGGCCTGGCAGCTGGTAGCCTATCTCCGCCAGGTATCCGGAGCCGCGCCATTGGATCGAATCGGCGTCTCCCTCACCCCGCTCGATGTCCCCTTCGACCGGCTCAAGAACGCCGGCCGCGACTCGGCGCACTGGCTGACCTATTCGGGGACGCTCGATGGGCAACGCCACAGCCGGCTCTCCCAGATCAGCCCGGACAACGCTGGTCGCCTCAGGGTCAAGTGGCTCTTTCAGCTCGCGACCTCCGAAAAGGTCGAAACGTCGCCGCTGGTGATCGGAACCACGATGTACCTCACCTCCCCTCCCGGAACAGTCTGGGCGATCGACGCCCGAACCGGAGCCGCACTCTGGTCCTACACCCACCCGATGACGAGCGAGCTGAAGCCGTGCTGCGGTCGCGTGAATCGCGGCCTGGCCGTGCTGGGAAACACGCTGTACCTCGGGACCCTGGACGCCCACCTGGTGGCGCTGGACGCCGGGACCGGTTCGCTCAAATGGGTCATCAAGGTCGCCGAGGCGCGTGACGGCTATTCCATTACCAGCGCTCCACTGGCCGTCGACGGCAAGATCATCATCGGCATCGCGGGAGGTGAATTCGGCATCCGCGGCTTCCTGGATGCCTACGACGCTCACACCGGCAAGCGGGTGTGGAGGTTCCAGACCATTCCGGAACCCGGGGAGCCGGGTCACGAGACATGGGGGGGAGCGGCGTGGAAGACCGGCGGCGCTCCGACCTGGATGACCGGCAGCTACGATGCCGACCTCAAGCTTCTTTATTGGGCGGTCGGGAACCCCGGCCCCGACTTTCAGGGCGACGTTCGGCCGGGAGACAATCTGTATTCGAATTGCGTGCTCGCGCTCGATGTCGGAACCGGCCGCCTCCGCTGGTACTACCAGTTCACTCCCCATGACGATCACGACTGGGACGCCACCGAGATCCTGGTGCTTGCCGACGCGGAGCTCGGCGGACAACCGCGGAAGCTGCTTTTGCAGGCCAACCGCAACGGTTTCTACTACGTCCTCGATCGCGAGACCGGCGGGTTTCTCACCGCGAGAGCGTTCGTCCGGCAGACGTGGAACACCGGCTTCGATTCGGCCGGGCGCCCGTCGGTCCGTCCGGGGAGCAGCCCGAGCCGTCGGGGCGCGCTGGTCTATCCAGGCGTGGCGGCCACGAACTGGTGGGCGCCCGCCTACGACCCTCTCGCCGGGCTGTTCTACGTGGTCGCGATGGGAAAGCCTGCGATCTTCTTCAACAGTCCGGATCCAGCGCCGAGTCGCGGCGAGTTGTTCGAAGGATCGGCCTCGAAGCCCTCTGCCGGCCCTCCCGCGCTGATGGCAGTGAGGGCGTTGCATGCCACCACCGGCGAGCTCCGCTGGGAATACGTTCCGCCCCTGGCGGGCGGGAACACCGTGACCGGCGGCCTTCTGTCAACAGCTGGAGGGCTGGTATTCGGGGGCGCGGATTCACGGTTCTTTGCGCTGGATGCCCGGACCGGTGTGGAGCGCTGGTGGATGAACACGGGGGGACCGATCCACGGCGCTCCCATTACCTATTTGAGCGAAGGCCGCCAGCAGGTGACCGTGGCGGCGGGCCGAAGCATCATCACGTTTGTCGTGGACGACTAGATGCGGGTACGCCACCCGGCCGGCGCGCTACGCCTTCCTACCAGTCAAACGACGCCTCACCCGGGGGACACCGATGACGGAGGGCTGGCCGCCCTTCCAGAGGAAAGGAGGGTTCTGGGGGCATGCCAGCCGTCGTGTTGTTCATAGCTGCCTTCGAGGCTCGCGAGCGAATCGAGATCGATGCGTTGCAGCAGGCTAATCGACGGCGTTCGTGCCAATCACACCGTATCGCCAGGTCGAAGGCGGTTGATACTCGGGAGCGTGTGGGCGCGAACTGCAATGAGTGGTGCCTCGAAAGCAAAGGCGACGAGAGCGGTGGCGGCCTCGGTGGCATATCCGTGCCCTTCAAAACCCGGCGTGATGCCGTAGGCAATCTCGACCGTGCCGGTCGAGTCTGCTGGACCCTTGAAGCCGGCATTGCCAATCACCGCGCGTGCCTCGCGATGCACCAGGAAAAACCCATGGCGCCATGGGTCGGGGTGGCGGGAAACGCGAAGCGCGGCAAGGAACAGTGGGGAGACCCTTCCGACATGAACATCTCCCTGAGGCCAGCGGCGGCGGGAACGCCGACCAATTGTTCGAAGCGTTCCGGCTGCTCGATCAACGCAAGAATATGGGCGGGGAGCCAGGGTCTCACACTCAGGTGTGCCCTCTCGAGTGACATCGGCGATCCTGACTAGGCGCGACCGATCGAGGCCGGCCCGATGCTGTTCATGGACGGGAGGCCCGCGAGGTCGAGCGAAGCGCGGGCTCGAGGCGAGTGTCGCAGACTATGACAGCGACTAAATACTGCGCATTGCACAGGGGTGAATGTACTCCCAGATTGTGCCTCACGCCCTCCCCCAGATTCCCTCATGGAGATTACAGATATGCGGTCGATGCTGCGGCGTTTCCGGTTACTTCCCTGTCTCCTGCTCCTGGCACCAGGCTGTGTTGCGGAATCCACCCTGGAGCCGCAGGCGCCACCTCCCTCGCTGCTCTTCGGCGGCGGCGGATGCGCCCTCCCCTACGTGACGGGCGGCATTCTCGAACCGATCAACGCAGACAACTCGAGCAGCTTTCAGCTTGGCCGCACTCTCCCCGTCAAGATCCGCATTGCCGATTGTGTCAGCGGCGATGGCGTGAATACCCTCGCGCCCGTTGTCTCCCTAGCGCTGGTGGACCTCGGCGGGGGCCCGGTCAATGAGCTCGTGTCGTCGAGCGCCGCCGATGACGGGACCACGATGCGTTCGGCGGGCAATGGGCAGTACATCTTCAATCTCTCCACCAAGCGCAGTCAGTTCAACGCCGGGCAGGATCTGAGGTCCGGCGTCTATGAATTGAGGATTTCGTCGCCGGGTGAATTTGAGGATGTTGTGGTGCAGTTCGCTATCCGTCAGTAGCGCTTCCAGCGTCATCGCTGCAGCCGACCCTCCGGTGCCTGGCACCGGAGGGTCGCGAGCACGGACGAGGGTCCCGCCGCCAGGCAGGCCCAGTGTGCACGACGCTCAGCGCACCGTGATCGCCGAGAGCGTTCCATCGGCGGCGGCGATGAGGAGCACCCCTTGAGGCGTCAGGGCCAGGTGTCCTGCGGCGGGGTAGGACCACACCGGAAGGTGGGCGACGAGGTCGACGGCATAGGTGGTGGTTGCGGTGGTGGCGAAGAGGAGATTACGGGTGACGAGTGTGCTTCCCTGCAGTTGTCCCGCCGGCGGGGTCCAGGTCCAGAGCAGCGCACCGTCGTTCTCGCGGCGGACATCCAGCTGCCCGCCGTTGATCACGTACACCACATCGGCTGCCGTCGTCACCGCTCCCCTGAACAATCCCGATTTCTCCCACCGGACCGCCCTGGCCTGGAGGTCGAAGGAAACCAGGCGTCCGGCCTGCGTGGCCAGCAGATCCTGCTGGGCTCCGAGCACCGGAGCTGTGTTCATGCTCCACCCGTCCCAGACGAAGCGGGGATCGGGAATCTCGTAGATGAGCGCACCGCTCACGGCGTCCACGGCGATCACCTTTGGCGCGTAGCTCCCGGTATAGGCATAAACGACACCGTTTCGAACGGCGGGGGTCCACTCGTTGTACTGATTGGTCGGCACAAACCAGAGCTGCGTACCAGCGGTCGCGTCGAACGAATACATCCCGTCGTAACTCCCCCCTGCCATGAAGACGCGTTGTCCGATCACCACCGGGGCGTAATAGGTCGACCACTGATTGCCGTAGGGTGACCGGAAGCGCTGGGCGCCGGTCGCGGGGTCGAACCCCCAGAGGTACGAGTCGGCGTGACCGCTGGTGGTCACATACACGGTCCCGTTGCCGTAGGCCGGAGGATGGACGCCGTGGATCGATCCGAACTCAGTGGACCACTTCGTCGCGCCGGTGGCCAGATCGAGCGCCGCCACCCATTGGTTGCTGAAATAGGACGCACTGGAGGCGAAGACGGCGCCAGGGCCCACGGTGACCGGGTTCAGCGCGCCGCCCTGGCCCACCGCCGTCCTGACCCAGCGTTCCGAAAAGATCGTGGGATCGAGGATGGCGGCCACGTAGCCGGAGTGGTCCGGGTTTCCCTGATAGGTGGTCCACTCGGTAGTGGCCTGGGTCCAGTCGCCGCCCGTTGGAACCAGAACGGTGAGATTGGTGGAGGCCGACTTCCCCTCACTCTGAGCGGTGATGGTGACCGTGCCGGGATTCCGCGCGGTGACGGCGCCGCCATTCACCGTGGCCCGTGTCGGATCGGATGAAGTCCAGGTGACGGTGCGACCGGTCAGCGGATTGTTGGCGGCGTCGTAGGGTGTCGCGGTGAGCTGCCCGATCTGGCCACCGTACAGCGCACCGCCAAGGGCGGGGCCACCCACCACGATGTGATCCACCGCGGTGCCGGCCACGGTGTAGGTGCCGGTCTGCAGGATGTTGCCGGTGACCGTCCTGGTGGCGAGGGCCACGGTGCTGCCCGGTACCAGCCTCCAGACGCCGCCGCTCAGCGTGTAGAGCTGGAGCGCCGGTTCGACGATACCGGCGGGGAGCCTGGCGACGTCGTAGCGGATGGTGAGCGACGCAAGGCTGAAGAAGGCCACGCCCTCGGGGCCCACTTCGAAGATGGTGCCGGGAACCAGACGCGGATTCTGGGCCGGATCGACCACCGGCCGGATCAGAAAATTCACCGATTGTGTCAGCCCGTTTGGCGCAACGGTGAGGGTGATGGCGCCGTTCAGCAGCGTGAGGGTCCCGCCCGCGCTGCCGATCGGGCCACCGCCCCGGAGGTCGAGGAGCGCGGTCCCGCTCTTACCGCCCGTCGCAGCGGTGATAGTCACCGG
>JANNGX010000114.1:0-6903 GCA_031404115.1 Gemmatimonadales bacterium
GTGGCCCTCCGCGAGGGTCTCCCGGCCGAATTCGTCCGCTCCGAGGTGGCCCGCTATCGCGCCATCATCCCCGCCAACATCAACCACCCCGAGCTCGAGCCGATGGCCATCGGCCGCGGCTTCCACGTCAAGATCAACGCCAACATCGGCAACTCGGCGGTGAAAAGCTCGATCGAGGACGAGGTCGAGAAGCTGCGCTGGGCCACGCTCTGGGGCGCCGACACGGTGATGGACCTCTCCACCGGCCGGAACATCCACGAAACCCGGGAATGGATCCTGCGCAACTCCGCCGTGCCGATCGGCACCGTCCCGATCTACCAGGCCCTCGAGAAGGTCGGTGGGGTCCCCGAGGATTTGACCTGGGAGATCTACCGCGACACCCTGGTTGAGCAGGCGGAGCAGGGGGTGGACTACTTCACGGTGCACGCCGGCGTGCTGCTGCGCTACATCCCGCTCACCGCCAACCGGATCACCGGCATCGTCTCCCGCGGCGGGGCGATCATGGCCAAGTGGTGCCTGGCGCACCACCAGGAATCGTTCCTCTACACCCGCTTTCGCGAGATCTGCGAGATCATGGCGGCGTACGACGTCTCCTTCTCCCTGGGCGACGGACTCCGGCCGGGCAGCATCGCCGACGCGAACGATGCCGCCCAGTTCGCCGAGCTCAAGACCCAGGGCGAGCTCAACCGGATTGCCTGGGAATACGATGTCCAGGTAATGAACGAGGGGCCGGGCCACGTCCCCATGCACCTCATCAAGGAGAACATGGAAAAACAGCTCGAGTGGTGCGGCGAGGCCCCGTTCTACACTCTGGGCCCGCTGACTACGGATGTCGCCCCTGGGTACGATCACATCACCAGCGCCATCGGCGCCGCGATGATCGGCTGGTACGGCACCGCCATGCTCTGTTATGTGACGCCGAAGGAACACCTCGGGCTTCCCGACCGCGACGACGTCAAGGCCGGAGTGATCGCCTACCGGATCGCCGCGCACGCCGCCGATCTGGCCAAGGGCCATCCGCGCGCCCGGCCCCGGGACGATGCGCTCTCCCGGGCCCGATTCGATTTCCGCTGGGAGGACCAGTTCAACCTCGCGCTCGATCCGGTCACTGCCCGCGCTTATCACGACGAGACCCTGCCTGCCGAGGGCGCCAAGGTGGCCCACTTCTGCTCGATGTGCGGCCCCAAGTTCTGCTCGATGCGAATCACCCAGGATCTTCGCGACCTGGCTGGGCAGGAGGCGGGCCTGGCGGACAAGGCCGGGGAATTCCGCGCCCGCGGCAGCGAGCTCTACGTCGGTGTGCCCGAATGACACGCGGCCCCGTGCGCGAAGCGGGGCGATGTGACAGATTAGGGTATGCCCGCGAACGAGATGGCCGGCGCGCAGATCGCCGCCCTCGGGATCCAGTTCCAGCTTGCCGCAAGCTTGCTGTGTCTGGGGCTGGGACTTCTGCTTCGGCGCGGGATCGGTGACCGGCCCTGGTTGACCTGGTGGGCCGCCGGATATGGTGCTATCGCGTTCGCCGTGGCCGCGCTGCTGGTCCGCTACTACCTCCTTCCCGTTCTCCCCTTCGAATCCCTCCAGCGCTCCGACTCCCTGATCGTCGCGCTGCTCTATGCGACCTACGCCGCCGCCAAGCTGATTTTCCTCTGTTGCCTTCTGGCCGGCACCTGGCTCTTCGTGACCCGGCAGCCGATTCCGCCGGTCGGTCTCGGCGCCGGCCTCGCCCTGGTCGCGGTGGTCACGGTGCTCTTCGGGCTGGCGCCCACCGATCTCGATCCGCTCATGGCCTGGCAGGGCGGCATCGCGATTCCGCTCTTCCTGGCCTCCGCCTGGTTGCTGTTCTCGCTCGCCCCGGAGCGACGCACTCGGGGCAGCCGGCTCCTGAGCTGGGTCTGCGTGCTGCTGGCCGGGCTCTGGGGACTGTATATCCCCGGGTTTCTTCACAACGGCCCGGAAGCCGCCACCCTGGCGGGGCGTGCGCTCCAGTGGCTGGTGGGCCAAAACTCCTACGTTGATACCCTGTTCGAGTTCCTGCTTGGCTTCGGAATGATCCTGGCTGTGCTGGACGATCTGGCTCGCGACGCCGAGGAAGCGCGCGCCGCGCGGCTCCGGGAGGTGGCGGCCTCCGAGGCGCGACTGGCGCAGATTATCCGGGCCGCGTCCGAAGGCATCGTGCTGCTGGACGCTTCCCGCCGAATCATGCACTGCAACCCCGCCGCCCTCGTGATCCTGGGATGCACCGAAGCGGACGTGCTGGGCGAGTCCTTCGATCGATTCGTCACTACCGGTGCGCCCGACGACCTCTGGTCCCACGCCGGTGACCGGCTCCCGCGAACCGCGACGACTCCGCCCGGCGGGCACGAACTCGTGGGCCGCCGCTGTGACGGGCGCGAGTTTCCCATGGAGATCTCTCTCCGCTCGCTCGACGACGGGACGCCCGGTGGTTTCGTGCTGATCGTGCGCGACCGAACCGACCAGGTGCGGTTCGAGGAAGAACGGGAGCGCACCCGGGTCCAGCTGGCGCAAACAGCGCGGCTCGAGACCATCGGACGCATGGTCTCCGGTGTCGCGCACGAACTCAATAATCCGCTTACCGCCATCCTGGCCTTCGCGCAGGACTTGCTGGGCCAGTCGCGCAGCCTCACCGACACCGAGGCGCTCACCACGATCGTGCAGCAATCCCAGCGCTGTCGCGCCATTGTGCTCGACTTGCTCACCTTCGCGCGCAGCAAGCGGGATGATCGCGAACGGATCTCCCCGCTCACGATTGTGCGGCGGGTGCTTCCCGGCCTGGAGCGCCAGGCCGGCGCCCGCGGTGTTCAGATCGACGTCCAGGTTTCCCCGGACCTCCCGGACCTCGAGGTGAGTCCCTCCGGGATGGAACAGGTGCTCACCAATCTCGTCGTCAACGGGATCCAGGCGGTCCGGCAGGGCGGCCGGGTCACGGTGAAGGCCCGGGTCGCGGACCACTTCCTGTTCCTTCTGGTCGAGGATGACGGTCCCGGCATCCCGGCCGACGTGATGCCCCAGCTGTTCGAGCCGTTCTTCACCACCAAGCGGCCCGGCGAGGGCACCGGACTTGGGCTCTCGGTGAGTCACGCCATCGTGGAGCAGCACGGCGGCACCCTCAGGGCCGAAAACCGGAATCCCGGAGACCGCGGGGCCCGCTTCACCGTCCGGCTCCCTTACCTCGACCGACGGGCCGCAGCGCGAACCACTCCCGAGCTTCCCCGGGCGGACGTTGCGCCCCGGGACGGGGGCACGGACCGTGGCCCGCGCCGAGTGCTGGTGGTGGATGACGAGGGGCCGATCCGCGTGGCGATCCGGCGCTACCTCGAGCGGCGCGGCTGGACCGTAGAGGAAGCCAAGGACGGACGGGAAGCACTCGAGCGCCTCGGGCTGGATGGTGCCGGCCGCTTCCGTGCCGATTTCTACGACGTCATCGTCACCGATCTCAAGATGCCCGGCGTTACCGGCATCGAGATTCACGACCGGCTCGCCGCGGCGAGTCCTGAGAGCGTGGCAAAGCTCGTGATGATCACCGGAGACACCGTCTCGCCCGAGGTGGCGGAATTCGTCGGCCGCCTCCGCCAGCCGCTGATTCAGAAACCCTTCGACATGCGTGCCCTAGCCGACCTGCTCGATCGCATCGTGCCGGTCGTCGCCGCCGCTGGTCCCCCCGCCTCCTGACCGGTCGGATGGTCGCCCGACCCAACGGGTCGGGGCGCCGTCGTCGGGAGTGCGGCGGCTTGACGTCGATGAGCATGCAATATATACTATATGCTATGTATATTGCCGCTCCCCGCCGCTCTGGCGGCACACTGCACCGGGTCGAATGCGGCCGCCCGGCCTCAAGGACCGCCTGATGGGGCCCCGCGCGCTGCTCCGAAGGGTGGACCCGGGGGTGCTCGCCCGCGCTGCCGAGATCATCAAGCTGCTGGGCCACCGGGAACGGCTCACGATCCTCGAGGCGCTCGAGCGCGGTGAACTCTCCGTCACCGAGATCTGCGAGCTCTGCGATCTCCAGCAGGCGATCTGTTCCCAGCATCTCCGGCGGCTGCGCCAGCTCAAGGTGGTGTGCTGCCGGAAGGAGGGGCTCAACGTGTACTACCGGGTGATCGAGCCGAAGGTTCACCATATCCTGGAGTGCATCCGCGCATGCGATATCCGGTCCAGGTAGCCGCAACGGTCGTCGGCCTCACCTGCACGATGGACGGCGCCGCCGTCGCACAAGAAGCCGATACCCTTCGGCTCGGACTTGCCGACGCATTGACCCGCGCGCGGCAACGCCACCCCGCGGTGATCCAGGCGGCCGCGGAGCGCCGGGCCCGCGACGCCGACGTGCTCGCCAGCGCCGCCGCGTTCACGCCGAGGCTCGGTGCCCAGCTCGGGCTCCTGCGCTCTGACGATCCGGTGGCCGTCTTCGGCGGCCGGCTCCGTCAAGGGCGGTTCGGGGAGGCCGATTTTTCCCTTGACGCGCTGAATCGTCCCGCGCCGCTCACCGACGTCTCCACCACGCTCTCCGTCGAGCAACCGCTCTTCCAGCCGGAGGCGATGATGGCGCGTCGCGCCGGGCTGGCGGCGGCCCGGGCCGCCGCGCTTGGGGAGACCCGTACCGGGCAGACCGCAGCCTTCGACGCGATTCGAACCTACTACGCCGTCCGCCTGGCGGAGGATCGGCTCGTCGTGCTGCAGGAAGCGCTGGAGGTGGCCCGCCGGGTCCTCGCGCAGGTGCAGTCCCTGCGCCGCAACGGCGTGGTGACGGTGGTGGACGAACAGCTGGCCCGCGCGCGGGTGAGTGAGCTCGAATCGAGTCTCGCCGCTGCGGCCGCCAGGAGGGTGGCCGCGGAGGACCTCCTGCTCGCCGTCTTGGGAGAGCCGGCCGGACGCCCGCTCCTCCTGGGCGATTCGCTCATGGCGCCGGCGCCCGGCGCCGATACGCTTGCCGCCGCTCGCCGGGACGACGTCGCCGCGCTCGAGGCCGCGCTCGCCGCCGCCGACGCGAACGTCGCCCGCGCCAAGGGGAGCTGGGTTCCGTCGGCGGGCGCGTTTGGCAGGCTCGACTGGCACTCGGGTCGCGCGGGGATCGCCCAAGGCCCCCGCCGGTGGACCGCGGGGCTGGTGATCCGGTGGACCCCGTTCCGCGGCCTGGCCGACGTGGGGCAACTGCGGCGCGCCGAGGCCGAGCGGGATGCGGCGCGGGGGCGGCTCCATGACTTACGCCGCCGCGCCGACGCCGAGACCCGGCTTGCCCGGGCGGAACGAACCGCCGCCCTCGCCTCCGTCGTGGCGGCCGATGCCGCCCTTGCGGGGACCGCCCAGGCCACGCGCGTGGCGGGAGTACGCTACGCCGAAGGCGTAGCCTCTATCACCGAACTGCTCGCGGTGCGCGCGGCCGAGTCCGCCCAGCGACTTGCCAGGCTCGACTCGCTCTATCAGGCGCGCGTCGCGAACGCGGCGCTGGTCCTTTCGCTCGGGAGGCTACCGGAATGAAGTCCCTTCGATCGTCGTTGCTTCTGCCGGTGGCCGCCGCAATCGCCTGCGGTCGAGCCCCGGCGGGGAGCCCGGGTACTGCGGGGCCGGTAGTGGAAGTGACGGCGTACCGAGTCGCGTCCAGTCCCGGCAGCACTCGGTACGCCGCCGCCGGGACTGTCCGGGCGGTGCGCCGGGTCGAGTTGGCGACCCGCCTCATGGGGACCATCGCATCGGTTCGGGTCCGTGCGGGGGACCGGGTGACGGCCGGACAGCTGCTGCTGACGCTCGAGGCAGGCTCTCCCGAAGCCGGGCTGGCGCAGGCGCGCGCGGGGCTCGATCTCGCCACCCGCACGCTTCGGCGGATGGAACGGCTCTACGCCGACAGCGCGGTACCGGAGGCCCAGCTCGACGCTGCGCGGGCCGCGCACGCCCAGGCCGGGGGCCAGGCGCGCGCGGCGCAGGTGGAAGTGGGCTACGCTGGACTCCAGGCCCCGTTCGCGGGTGTGGTGACCGCGCGGCTGGCCGAGCCCGGCGATCTTGCCGCCCCGGGGCGGCCGCTTCTCGTGATCGAAGATGCCGGCGCAAGGGAGATCGTCGTCGGGGTGCCCGACGACCTGCTCGGCGGCATCCGGATCGGGCTCGTCGTGCCGGTGCGGATCGGTGCGGGCGAACGACGAATTGATGCGCGAGTGATCGCCGTCGTGCCAGTCTCCGATCCCGGCACCCGGACCGCCGAAGTGCGCCTCACCGCACCGGCGGGACTCCCATCGGGGGCGTCGGCCGTTGCGGAGTTCCCCGTGAGCAGCGCCAGCGGACTTCGAGTGCCTGCCGGAGCGCTGGTCCGGCGCGGCCAACTGGTCGGCGTCTTCGTCTTCGCGGCCGATTCGACGGTCCGACTCCGGTGGATCCGGATTGGGCGGGTCGAGGGCGGGACTGCGGATGTGCTCGCCGGGCTCGAGGACGGCGATCTCGTCGCCCTCCGGCCCGATTCGCTCACCGACGGCGCCCGGGCCCGGCCCAAGGGGAGCCAGCAATGACCGGCATCGCTGGGCGAATGGCGCGGGGGTTCATCAAGAGCAAACTGACACCGTTGCTCATCATGGCGTCGCTGGTCGCGGGTCTGGGCGGGGTGTTCAGCACGCCCCGTGAGGAGGAGCCCCAGATCAGCGTTCCGATGGTGGATGTCTTTACCGCGCTGCCCGGCGCGGCGCCCGAGGAAGTGGAACGGCGGCTGCTCGAACCGGTGGAGCGGCGGCTCTGGGAGATAGCCGGTGTCGAGCACCTCTACAGCGTCGCAACCACCGGCGGCGCGATGACCACGGTCCGGTTCACGGTCGGCAACGACCCGGAACGGAGCGTGGTCAAGGTCTTCGCGAAGCTCTCCGGCACGCCGGCGCTCGTGAAGCTGCATACCATCGATGAAGT
>JANNGX010000115.1:0-2354 GCA_031404115.1 Gemmatimonadales bacterium
AGGACAGCAGACTTTGGATCTGCGAATGGTGGTTCGAATCCACCAGGGCCAATCATGCGGGCAGTCACCTACCACTCCCCTGGCGATCTTCGAGTCGAACGGGTTCCCGACCCGGCACTGCTCGCACCCACGGATGCGCTCGTGGCCGTGACCCTCGCGGCGATCTGCGGATCCGACCTCCACGTGTGGCACGGCCGCGAGAAGGGTCTGGATGCCGGGACGGTGATGGGGCACGAATTCCTGGGAACGGTGCTGGAGGTGGGACCGGCGGTGAGCGGGATACGATGCGGCGACCGCGTGGTGAGTCCCTTCACGACGAGTTGCGGCGAATGCTTCTACTGCGCGCACGGACTCCCCGCCCGTTGCCTTCACGGACAGCTTTTCGGATGGGTCGAGGACGGCGCGGGACTCCACGGCGGTCAGGCCGAAATGGTTCGGGTTCCCCTCGCTGACACCACGCTGGTCCGGCTCTCCGACGACCTCGCCCCGGAATCAGGGTTGGTCCTGGGCGACGTCCTCGCCACCGGGTACCACTGCGCAATATTGGCCCGCGTCCAGCCAGGGGCGATCGCGGCCGTGGTTGGATGCGGACCGGTCGGATTGATGGCCGTGCTGGCGGCACGGGAGCTCGGTGCCGCCCGGGTCTTCGCCATTGATTCCGTGCCGGAGCGGCTTGCGCTGGCCGCGCGCATGGGCGGAGAGCCGGTAGCTCTGGGACCGGACACCCGAGGAACCGTGCGGGAGGCGACGGGAGGGCGCGGGCCCGACGCGGTGCTCGAGGCCGTCGGTACCGAAGCGGCCGCCCGGCTCGCCTTCGACCTGGTACGGCCCGGAGGAACCATCGGCGCGGTCGGCGTGCATCACGAGGCGACGTTTCCGTTCTCGCCGGGCCAGGCGTACGACAAGAATCTCACCGTGAGCATCGGCCGGTGCCCCGCGCGGCACTATATGGAGCGGCTCATTCCCGTGGCGGCCCGGCACGAGACCGAGCTGTCCGCCCTGTTCACTCACCACGTGGGGCTCGGCGACGCGCCCGCCGCCTACCGGACCTTCGACGCCAAGGCCGACGGCTGCATCAAGGTGGGGGTGGATTTGACCTTAAACCCACACCGCAGTTATACTTAAGGGCTATGGCCCTGCCGAGTGAGTCGATAACCCGGAGCCCCATGCTCCTCCTCAGCGGCACGGCCAATCGGCCGTTGGCGGAGGAGGTCGGCAGCGAGCTCGGCGCCTCGCTCTGCAAGGCAACGATCCGGCGGTTTGCCGACGGCGAGATCTTCGTCAAGATCGACGAAAATGTTCGCGGCCGCGATGTATACATCATCCAGCCGACGAATCCGCCCGCGGAAAACCTGATCGAGCTGTTGCTGCTGATGGATGCGGCGCGGCGCGCGAGTGCGGCCCGGATCACTCCGGTGATTCCGTACTTCGGCTACGCGCGGCAAGACCGGAAGGACCAGCCCCGGGTGGCCATCAGCGCCAAGCTGATGGCCAACATCATCTCCCAGGCGGGGGCAGACCGGGTGCTCGCCATCGATTTTCACCAGCATCAGTTGCAGGGGTTCTTCGACTTGCCGGTGGATCACCTCTACTCGGCGCCGGTGTTCACCAGTCACTACCGGCAAAAGGGCCTCAAGAACCTCGCGATCGTTGCGTCCGATGTGGGGGGCGCCAAGATGGCCCGCGGGTTCGCCAAGCGGCTTGACGCGACGTTCGCGATCATCGACAAGCGGCGCACCGCGGCCAACGTGGCGGAAGCGGTGAACGTGGTGGGAGATGTCGAAGGCCGGGACTGCATCATTCCGGACGATATGATCGACACCGGCGGAACCATGGCCGAGGCGGCCTTCGCGCTCAAGAAGCTGGGCGCGGGAGACATTTACATCTGTGCCACCCATGCCCTGCTCTCCGGGCCGGCGGTGGAGCGGTTGAAGCAGGCTCCGATCACGGAGGTGGCGGTGACCAACACCATCCACATTCCGCCGGACAAGCAGTTCGACAAACTCAAGGTGTTGTCCATCGCCGGACTTCTCGCGAAGGCGATCGGGTACACCCACAGCGACCAGTCGGTCAGCGCGCTGTTCGAATAAAGGAAAAAAACCATGGCACAGCAGGCAACAATCGAGGCGGCAGCCCGCGATAACACCGGCAAAGGCATTGCCCGCTCCCTTCGCCGGGCCGGACGGATTCCCGCGGTCATTTATGGCCGGGGCCGCGATCCCGAGGCGCTCTCGGTGGACACCACCGCGCTGACGCGCCTGCTCAGCCAGGTCTCGGCCTCCACCACACTGGTGGACGTGGCCGTGGACGGGCGCGCGACGGTCAAAGCCCTGATCCGCGAAATCCAGCGAAAT
>JANNGX010000116.1:0-19025 GCA_031404115.1 Gemmatimonadales bacterium
GATTCGGGGAGCCCGTGGCGATATCATGGCCACGACCGTGGGCGGCGCGATCGTGGCGATGGACGGGGCGGTGGTTCGGGCCCATCTGGAGACGGTGTCGGGCACCATTGCCTACGACGGGAGCGTAGATCCGCGCGGCACACTGGACGTGGTCACCCACAGCGGCGACGTGACGCTGCGACTGCCGCCGGAAATCGCAGCGGAGTTCGATCTCGAATCGTTCGACGGCGCAATCGTTGTCGGCATCATGGGCAAGGGACCCGAGCGGGAATATCCGCGCAAGGGCAAGCCGGTGAGCTTTGTCACCGGCGCGGGAGGGTCCCATGTCATGGTCCGCTCGTTCAAGGGAGAGGTCCGGATCCTCAAGCGCTGAGCCGCCCAAACCCGTGGCTCCCCCGCGGCATCTCAGTAGCACAACAATCCTTCTCCGGAGCTGCCCAATGTTCTCTCGTCTTGCGTTCGCCGCCCTTCTCGCCGCCGCGCCGTCCGCCGCCATGGCGGGGCCGCCATGGATTTCCATCGAGCTCCCGGCCAATCCCTGGGACCGGGACACCCGCGAGGCCTTCCTGGTGGTGCACACTTATCATCACGGCACGGTGATCGACGCGCCACTCACCGGGACCGCCGAGGGGATCGTGGACGGCAAACGCCGGTCGGTCATTCTCAGTTTCGAAAAGACCGGCCGTTCCGGGGTCTATTCGCTCAGGAATCAGTGGGGTAACAGCGGGCGGTGGGTCCTGCTGATCTCGCTGTCCCAGTCCCCGCGCGAGCACGATATCGCGCAGGCAGTGGTGACCGTATCGGAGAACGGCACGGTCACCTCCGTGAGGGTGCCTACCCAGCCGGGCCGGGAGGGCAACATGCCGCGACGCGCCACTGCCGCGGAGGTCAGCGCGGCCCTCACGCCGAGCGCCCGACCCTAGGGCGGCGCCCGAGGGATCGAGTTACTTTCGCTGAGTGAGCCGCACCCTCCGACTGATCTTCTTCCTGGTCGGCGCCACGCTCGTGGCGCTGATGGTGTGGCATGCGGGGGCGGCCGAGCTCTGGGCGGTGTTCCGTTCGTCGCTCTGGGTCATCGCGGCCCTCATTCCCCTGTGGGCCGCGGTGTATGTCCTCAATGCCGTCGCTTGGAGATTGCTCACCTCCGATGGGGGGGACCCCATCCCGCTGCCGCGGGCCTTCGTGATCACCCTGGTCACCTTCGCGGTCAACTATTCGACCCCGCTCGCCAGCTTCGGTGGTGAGCCGCTCAAAGTGGTGGCCGCGACAAAGTTTCTCGGCCGGCGGCGCGCCGTGGGCTCCGTGGTGGCCTTCCGGCTGCTGCACGCGCTGGCCCACGTCCTCGCCTGGCTGGTCGCGCTGGTCCCCGCCGCTCTCATGCTGCCCCACACCCCGCTCATCCTCGGTGGCATCGTAGTCATCGGTCTGGTGCTGGGCATCATCACGGTCTTTCTCTTCTCGCGGCATCGGGAGGGGCTGGCGATGCACGCGCTCAGCCTGCTCCGGCGCACTCCCCTGCTGCGCCGCGTGGCGGCCAGGCTCGAGCCTCGCGCGGCCGCGCTGCACGAAATCGACGAACACGTCACTTCGGTGTACACCCGGAACCCCCGCCGCTTCTACGCGGCGCTCGGGTTTGAGATGGCGGGCCGGATCCTGGCGCTGGCCGAGTACTGGGTGATTCTCTACGGGATGGGACTGGGTGTGGATCCCGTGAAGGCATTCGTGGTGGGGAGTTTCTCGTCGCTGGTGGTCAACGTCCTGATTTTTCTTCCGTTCGAACTGGGAGCGAAGGAAGGCGCCCTGTATGTGATGTTCGGCTGGATCGGGGTGACACCGGCGCTCGGGCTCGCCGCCGCGGCGCTCTCCCGGATGCGAGAACTGATCTGGATCGCGATCGGGTGGGCGCTGATCTGGACGATGGACTGAATCAGCCGCCCCGCTTGCTCAGCTCTTCCTTTGCCGCGGTATGGCCATGGGCCGCCGCTTTCCTGAGCCAGTCGAGGCCGGCCCTCTCGTCTCGCGCGTAACCGCCCTTCCCCCTGATCAGCTTCATTCCAATCTGGTACTCGGCCTCGGGCTCCTGCTTCTTGGCCGCCTCCGAATACCAGACGGTGGCCTGAGCTTCATCCTTCTTGACGCCCCTGCCCTTCGCGTACGCGGCGCCCAGCCGGGTCATGGAGAGCGCGTCTCCCGCGTCGGCCGCCTTCCGAAACCACTTCGCCGCTTCTCCGGGATCTTCGCGAAGCCCGTTTCCCTCATCGTACCGACGCGCCACGATGGGGTACGCATCCGGCATCTCGAGCTCCGCGGCGAGCAGGTATTTCCGCGCGGCCTTGCTCTGGTCCAGCGTCACGCCACGGCCGGACTCGTAGCGACGGGCCATCTCGAGCACGGCAACCGGGTCCAGGCTGTCGGCGGCGAAGGTGAGATGAACCGCCGCCAGGCGCTCGCTGCGCTCGACGCCGTGGCCGTCCGCATAGAGCATTCCGAGATAGCGGGACGCAAGCGGGCTGGTGGCCGCCTCTTCGGTGCATCGGGCAAACGCAACGGTCCAGTCGTTCACCCGAACCGCGGCATCGCAGGTAGCCGGCGGCGGCGTCAGTGCGGCGGTGATGGCGGTACGGGCGGTGTCGGGCCGCGCGACGGCCCCTCCCCCGGTGTTCCTGGGACGAGCGGGTGGCTTTCGCGCCGATTCGGGACGGACCGCACTCGTGGATTCTGGCGCAGTACCGGATGCGGCCCGGGTCGCCGTGGTGAAAAGACCGGCTCGAAAGGAGACGAACCCCACTCCGCCCAGGACGAGAATCCAGCCCAGCGCCGCAAGCCAGGGGCGTTTCTCCGTCGGGATGGCGAAGTTGGACTCACGCCGTATGGCGCCGCCTTCGGCCGTGGTAAGCACCTCACCGCGGAGGGACTTCGCGAACGCCGCCATCGACGCGAAGCGCTGTCCCGGCTCCTTGCGCAACGCCTGATGGATGGTAGCCGCGAGGTCCGAAGGCAGGTTGGGCACCAGTCGCGAGAGCGGGGTCGGTTCCTCGAGCAGCTGACGCGCAATGACCTCCCGGACGTTTTCTCCCATGAAGGGCACCCGCCCGGTCAGCATCTGGTAGCCGACGATGGCCAGCGAGTACTGGTCGCTCCGCGGATCAGGAGCGCTCTTCCCCATGGCTTGCTCCGGGCTCATGTACTGCGGAGTGCCGATCACCACGCCGGTGCCGGTGAGAGAATTCTCACTGGAAGAATCCATCGCCTTCGCGATGCCGAAATCCATCAGGAGCACCCGCCCCGTCTTCCCGTCGAGCATGAGGTTTTCCGGCTTGATGTCGCGGTGGACCACGCCGGCCTCGTGCGCCGTCGAGAGCGCCTCCGCGGCCTCGAGCAGAATCCGCGTGACCTCGGGGACCGGAATGCGCTGCTCCCGCGCCAGCAGGTGTTTCAGTGTCTCGCCCTGCACCAGCGGCATCAGGAGCCAGCAGATCCCGTCGGATTCGCCGACATCGAAGATCGGCACGATGTGGGTGTTCTGCAGGGCGCCCACCGCCTCCGCCTCGCGGCGAAAACGGGTGACCAGCGTGTCGGTGAGGATGAGATCGGGTCGGAGCACCTTGAGGGCCAACTCGCGCTTCAATCGCAGATCGCGGACCGCGAACACCTCCGCGTAGCCGCCGCGGCCGATCAGCCGCCCCAGCTCGTAGCTGGGTCCGAGCGCGGCCCGGAGACGTTCCGGCGCAAGCTCGTAGCTGGTGGCGGTGTTGGTCGTGCCGCGGCTTACTCCGAGTAGGGTGTCACCCAGAATGGGAGACGCCGCCGCCGTCCCGCACACGGGACAGAACACCGCGTCGGCGGGAACGGATTGGTCGCAGCTTGAGCAGGGACGGGTGAGCCCCAAGGAAGGCCGGCCCTAGAGAGAGGCCGGAGAGTCGACCGGCGGTTGTGAGAGGGTCACGGCTTGCGCTTCGCCACCTCTTTCTGCGCCTCCACATGGCCCTGATCGGCGGCCTTCTTGAGCCAGAGGCCGGCCAGTGAATCCGATTTTCCGATTCCGCGGCCCCGGAGGTACGCGATGCCGAGCCCATATTGGCCTTCGCGGTTGCCACCCTCGGCGGAGAGAGCAAACCAGCGGACGCCTTCTGCTTCGTCCTTGTTTACGCCTTTCCCCCGTGTGAACAGATCGCCCACCTTGGCCTGGGCCGCCTGGATGCCCCGCTCCGCAGCCTTCCGGTACCAGAAGGCGGCATCCTGGTCGCTCCGCCGCGTCCCGAGGCCCAGCTCGAAGCGCTCGCCCAGCGCGGTCCACGCCGGGACATAATCGGCTTCGGCCGCCTGCTTGATCTTGGCGGTGGCGTCTACGGGATTCGGGTTGTCGAGGCCCTTGCCGAGTCCGATAAGCTGCCCGAGCCGGAAGAGCGACGGGAGATCGCCCGCGTCGGCGGCCTTGCGGTACAAATTGACCGCCTCCGCGGCGTGGGTGGGAACCTGGCTCCGGTCGTACAGCTCGGCCAGCCGACGCTGCGAGACCACATTCCCCTTATTGGCCTCGTCGGTGCACACCCGAAAGGCGGTATCGCGGTCGTCGCCAGCCGCTGCGCCAGCGCAGGTCACGGCGGCGTTCCGGGACCCTCCTGCGCTCGCGGGTGGGGGAGCCGGAGTAACCGGTTTTGAAGTGGCGGCGGTTCCGGTTCCCGGCACCGGCTTCTTGATCGGTGCGGCGGCGGCCGGGGCCGGCGCGGGAGCTGGGGGCGGCGCCAGCGTGGCTCCCCCGGTGGCCGTACTCGTGCCGGCCGGGATGCCGTCCGGCCTGCCGGCTGCGGAGGTTCCAGTGGCCGGCGCCTGAGACTGGCCGGCGGTATTCGCCGCGGGCGGCGCGCTGTCCACGGCCTTGCCCTGATCGACCGCAGCAGGACTCCGGTTCAATGCCACGGCCACGGCGACCACGGCCAGGGCGGCGACACCGGCCAGCACCAGCGGTAGCTTTCGGGATTTCCGGGGCGGACCGGGCGTGGAAACGTGGATCGGCTTCGCGTCGTCCGCGGTGGTGGCTTCCAGCGCGGCGGCGAAGGCCTCGATCGTCGGATAGCGATCGGACGGCTCCTTGGCCATCCCCTTCGAGACGGCCGCCATCAGACCTTCGGGTACCTCCGGCACCAGCTCACGCATGGAGCGGGGCGATTCCATCATCTGCTTGAAAAGAATTGCCCGGGTGTTCTCGCCCTCGAACGGCACTCCCCCCGTCAGCATGTGATACCCGACCACGGCGAGCGAGTAGATGTCGGTGCGGTGATCGAGATGGGGATCGCCGCTGGCCTGCTCGGGGCTCATGTAGTGCGGCGTGCCGACGATAGTGCCGCTCGAGGTGAGCGTGCTGTCTCCCGCCGCGTCCATCATCTTGGCGATGCCGAAGTCCATGAGCAGTACCCGGCGCGCCTTGCCCTCCAGCATGATGTTCTCGGGCTTGATGTCGCGGTGCACCACCCCCGCCTCGTGCGCCGAGCCGAGTGAGCTCGCGGCCTCGAGGAGGATCCGCCGTGCTTCGGCGATCGGGCGCCGGCCGTCGCGGACCAGGAGGCCTTTGAGGCTCTCGCCCTTGATGAGGGGCATCAGGATGTACATGATGCCCTCGGCCTCACCGATGTCGTAGATCGGGACGATGTTCGGATGGCGGAGCGCGGCGACTGCCTCGGCCTCGCGACGGAACCGGGCCAGCAGTGTTTCCGAGACCGTCAGATCGGGCCGCAGGGCCTTGAGCGCGAGGTCCCGCTTGAGCCACATGTCCCGGACCTGGAACACCTCGGCGAATCCGCCCCGCCCGATCAGCCCCTTGAGCTCATAGTGCTTACCCAGGGACTCCTGCAGCTTCCGGATCAAGTCCGCCGAGGCGGTGGGAGAAGGAGCAACCCCGTCGGGGATCAAGATCTCACCCGTCAGCTTGTCGATGGCGGGCGGAGTCGCCGAGCCACAGACGTAGCAAAAGGCAGCTACTTCCGGTAGCTGGGTATTGCAGGACGGGCAAAGCCGGGTGGCGGGAACCACGACGGGGGACTCCAGGGTGCAGAGGAGTGAACGCTAACAAATACCCCTTCCGGAAGGGAGGGTCAATGCCCCGGCATGCTTCCGGGTCCTACTGTTCTATATTGATACACCGCAAGGGGTTCCGGCTCGGCCAAACTCCTCATGCCAACAGCGTACGAAACACCCCCAGCGCCTGCTTCATCTCCACCATCGTCCCGATCGAGACCCGCACCCACGTGGGGTGCGAAGGAAACTGCCGCCCGACCGCCACATTGTGCTTCAGGGCCTCCAGCTTGAACTGTTTCGCGTCGCGGCGGATATCGACCATCAAGAAGTTCGCCTCGCTCTCTGCCACCTGGTAACCGGCACCTTCGAAGAACCGGCGGGTGTAAGCGCGCGTGGCCCGGTTGCGCCGCTGCTCGACGGCGATGTGCGGCGCGTCGCCCACGGCCGCCGCCGCGGCGACCAGTGTGAGCTGACTGACGTTCGCTCCCAGCAGCCAGGGGGCCAGCTTGGCCAACGTATCAGGCTGACCGACCGCGTAGCCCACGCGCAGCCCCGCCATGCCGAACACCTTCGAGAAGGTGCGGGTGACGACGACGCGCGGATTGGCCAGCGTGAGGGGAATCGCCGTTCCGTAGGAGGGGTCGTCGACATACTCGTGGTAGGCCTCGTCGATCAGCAGCGTCGTCTCCGGCGACTGCTTGCCCACCAGGTCCACGTACGCGCGTACATCGGCAGCGGAAAGGACTGTGGCTGTCGGGTTGTTCGGATTACAGAGGTAGCTCAAGCCCGCGTTGCGCCCGGCGTCCGCCATCGCGGCAAGGTCGAGACGGAGGGCCGCATCCACCCTCGGCGCGATGACCGGCACGCCGATAAACCGGGCCCAGGAGGCGCAGGCCTCAAAAGTGGGGTCGGGGGAGACGACGGCGCGGGACGGCGAGGCGAATGCGCTCACCGCGGCCCGCAGCAGCTCTCCTGAACCGGAGCCGAGGATGACGTTCTCGGGCTGGATCCCGTGGGTCCTGGCGATGGCCGCGGCGAGATCGTCTTCGCTCCGCACCGGATACCGGTTCGATTCACCCAGGTGCCGGCGAATGACCGCGTACACCCGCTCCCCGGGGCCATTCGGATTCTCATTGCTGTCGATGCGAATCACGCCGGGGCGCGCCGCGAGCAGGCGGTCGGCCCGTCGCGCCGCGGCACCCTGGGCCAGCAAGGTTTCGTGGCCGCGCCAGGTGATGAGCGGAGCCAACAGCACGCCGGCGCCGCCGGCGCCGAGTGCAGTGAAGAACGATCGGCGTGAAATGCTCATGCAGGTCCTTCGTGGCGGGTTCGGCGAAGTTAGCGTTGCCCGGGGGGTGGTGTCACCGGCCAGTGAAAATGGAGATTGTATCCGTCGGGATCCTTGACCGACATTTCCTGGAATCCGTAGTACGCGATGCTGGGCTCGCCGACGCCCACGCCGCGCGCGCGAAGGGCGCGGAACGTCGCGCCCACGTCGGGACACCCGAAGAAAATGGCCGTGTCCCCATGCGCGGCGATCCGGGTCGGATCGGCGGCCGCCGGCCGATTGTGGGCCTCGTACGCCGCTTGCCGTCCGTCTCCGCGATCTCGAAGCCCAGTTGGTCGCGATAGAACCCCACCGACGTGGGCATGTCGAAGACCTGAAGCAGCGGCGCCGCCCCCCGGATATCAATCGCCATGGTGAAGCTCTCCTCCTACCGATATCCGGCGGCCTGCAGGTCGAAGAGCTGCGCGTAACGGCCGCGGGCCTCGAGCAGTTCCTCGTGGGTGCCCAGCTCGGTCACCCGGCCGTCGGCGATCACCGCGATGCGGTCGGCAATGCGAACCGTGGAGAAGCGGTGGGAGATGACGATACCGATGCGTCCTTTGAGGTTTCTCTTCAGCTCGGCGAAGATCCCCGCCTCCGCCTCCGGGTCGAGCGAGGACGTCGGCTCGTCGAGAATCCAGATGTCGGCGTTCCGATACATGATCCGGGCCAGGGCGATGCGTTGCCATTCCCCGCCGGACAGGTCGTGCCCACCCTCGAAGAGCCTCCCCACCTTGGAATCGAGACCCTTGGGCATCTTCTTCACCAGCCACTCGCTGCGAGAGTCCCGCAATGCGTCCATCACTCGCTCGTCGTCGACCGGGCCGTCCGGACGACCCATCGTGACGTTCTCCCGGACGGACAGCTCGTAGCTCGCGTAGTCCTGGAAGAGCACGCCCATCCGGCTGCGCAGGGCCTCCGGATCCGTTTCAGTGAGGTCGACCCCTCCAATTCGCACCGATCCCTGGTCCGGATCGTAGAAACGAAGCAGCAATTTGACGAGGGTGCTTTTTCCCGCCCCATTCTCTCCCACCAGGGCGAGCAGCTCACCGCCGCGCACCTGCAGACTCAACCCCGCCACTGCCGACTCGGTTCCGCCGGGATACTTGAACGTCACATCGTCGAATTCGATTCCCTGAATCGGGCCGCTGGGCAGCGTCCGGGGGGCGGCGGGCACCGGCACCAGTGGCTCGATCGCCAGGAACGAAAAGTAGTCGTCGAGAAATGTCGTATGCTGATCGACCGCGACGAATGTGCTCGAGATCTGTCCCAGCGTCCCCGAAACCGAGGTGAAGGCACCGATCACCAGCACGATCCCCCCTGGTCCGATCGTGCCCGCCACCCCTTGAACCGCGACGAAGACGTAGGCAAGTGCGAGGATTGTTCCGGTCACCAATCCGGTCAACAGCGAGACGCGGGTACCCAACCGGTACATGTGCTCCCGCTGTGTGAACAGGTTCTCCGACAGTCCACGGTGCCTTTCAAGGAGGTAGTCGGCCAGGACGAAGGCTCTGATCTCCTTGGTCTTGCCGGGCTGGACGAGCAGGTCGCCGAGGTACTCGCGTTCGCGCTCCTCAGGAGTCTCCTTGTAGAAGAATTCGTAGAGACGCGCCGTGACCCGGCGCTCGAGCGCAACGGACAGCAGGGCCGACGCCAGCGCCAGAACGACCAGGACGTAGTGAAGGCTTGCCAGAAGCGTGGCCATCAACAGGATCGACACAACGTTGCCCGATAATCCAAGGACCGACCAGGTGAGGTCTCCGGGTCTCCAGGAGATGTCCCGCTTGGCGCGCGCGAGACGATCGTACCAGTCGGAGTTGTCGAAGTGGCCGAGGTCGAGCTTGGACGCCTGAGCGAGCAGGCGCCGTTCCGCTTCCAGCTGTACCCGACGGACGAACAGGTTTCTCCCGTAGCCCATGTAGGCGCCGATGGTTCGCTGCACGCTGGTGGCAATCCACAAGCCGATGACGATGGGGAGCAGGTCCGTGAGCTGCAGGGCCTGCAACCGGGCCTCGGCGATGCGGTTGACGAGCGTGGCGCCCAACAGGACAACCATGGGCGGCATGGTGGCGTTCACCATCCCCAGCACGGAGTACCGGATCAGCGAGCGCGGTGAGGCCGCCCAGGCCAGCGCCAGGCCTTGGGCGAGGTTCTTTCGAACCCTCCCGGCGCGACCCGTAGCGGGTGACGGGATGGTGTCCTCACTCTCTGACATGCGTCGGTTCGCTCCTCATCCCATCGACAAGTTCACGCGCACACTATGCTATCACCCGATCGACATCGACGCCGGGCTCCGAGGCGAAGAACAGGATGAGGACCGGGATGGCGGGACCCACCCAGGCTGCGCAGATGAGCGCCCCGGGGGCGCAGGGGTCGAGCCCTCCTGGGAGGTGGTTCACGCTCCGAAGGTAGAGCGCGACGGGAACTCCGGCCACCGGGCCTGCGGGTTGCAGTTGGCGTCGGCCGCCCCCATTCTGGATCGATGAAACCCTCCATCGTGCTTCTCATTCTGCACGCCGCGGCGGCCGCTGCCGCCGCGCAACCGCCTCCCGCCGGCGAGTGGCCCGCCTACGGCCGGGACCGCGGTGGAGAACGCTTCTCCCCGCTCGACGGCATCAATCGGGGCAACGTCTCCCGCCTGGGGGTGGCTTGGGAGTATTCCACCGGTGAGGCGGCCGTCAAGATGAGCCAGTCGGTGTCGTTCGAGGCCACCCCGCTGATGGTCGGCGGGATCCTCTATCTGAGCACTCCGCTCGGCAAGGTGATCGCCCTTGAGCCGGAGACCGGCCAGGAGCGATGGGTCACCGACCTCAAAGTGTCGCCGATCAGTTTCGGAGACTTTACCAGCCGGGGCGTCTCGCTCTGGGCCGATCCGAAAGCAAGAGCGGGAGCGCCCTGTGCGGTGCGGGTAATCGTGGCGACGGTGGACGCCAGGCTCACCGAGCTGGACGCGACGGACGGGCAGCGCTGCACCGCCTTCGGCGAGGCTGGCAGCGTCGACCTCCGGCGCGCCCTGCGCAACGCACCATTCGAGATGGAGGAATACGCAGTCACCTCCCCGCCTGCCATCATCGGGGGGTTGATCGTGGTGGGCTCCGCGGTGGGAGACAACAACCGGCTCGATGCCGCCAGCGGCGAAGTCCGCGCATTCGACGCGCGGACCGGAACGCTGCACTGGACTTGGGATCCGGTGCCCCAGGACTCAACCGATCCCGGCTGGCCCACCTGGATCGGCCCCACCGCGCACCGGACCGGCGCGGCCAACGCCTGGTCGGTGATCGCGGCGGATTCGGCCCGCGGCCTGGTATTCGTGCCGACCGGCAGCGCCAGCCCCGACTACTTCGGGGGCGAGCGTAAGGGACAGAACCTCTACGCGAATTCGATCGTGGCGCTTCGGGCCGCCACCGGCAAGGTGGTGTGGCACTTCCAGACGGTCCACCACGACCTCTGGGACTACGACAACGCCTCGCCGCCCGCGCTCACGACCATCACGAAAAGCGGGCGGCGGGTCCCCGTGGTGCTGCAAACCGGCAAGACCGGCATGTTGTACGTGCTCGATCGGGAGACCGGCGTCCCGGTCTATCCCGTGGAGGAGCGGCCGGTGCCGGGCAGCACCGCTCCCGGCGAGGAGGCGTGGCCGACCCAGCCGTTTACCTCGGGGATCGCTCCGCTCAGTCCGCATCGCATGAACGTGGAGGAGGCGTGGGGCCCCACCCCGGCCGATCAGGCGGCCTGCCGGGACAAGCTCACTTCGCTTCGCAACGAGGGGATCTTCACGCCGCCCAGCCTCGAGGGGACCCTGGTGATGCCGTCCAACATCGGCGGGGCGCACTGGGGTGGCCTGGCTGTGGACCCGTCGCGACAGCTCGCGATCATCCCGGTCAATCGCATCGCCGCCGAGGTGCAGCTCATTCCCCGCGACGAATACCAGCGGCGCCGGAACGAGACCGGTTACCGGCTCGAAGGCTCCCAGTACACCGACATGCGGGGCACCCCCTACGTGATGCGTCGGCGCATTCTGTTCGGACCGGGCGGCGCACCATGCTCCCCACCGCCCTTCGGCACGCTGGTGGCCATCGACCTCGCTACCGGCGCCACAAAATGGGATGTGACCCTCGGCGCAATCGCGCCCGGAGCGGCGGCCGCATGGGGCAGCCCCAACCTCGGCGGCCCCATCGTCACTGCGGGCGGGCTGGTGTTCATCGCGGCCACGCTGGACCAGAAGCTTCGCGCCTACGACGTGGACACCGGTCAGGAGCTCTGGAGTGCCACGCTGCCGGCCGGCGGCAAAGCCACGCCGATGACCTACCACGGAGCCGACGGAAAACAATACGTGGTGATCGCAGCGGGAGGAGATGGGGGGAGGTTCGGGAAAAGCGATCGCGTGGTGGCGTTTGCCTTAGCCCCTTAGCCTCATCTGTTCAGCCAGAAATTCACCTTCACCAGAAAGATGTTGTCCGACTTCGCGCCGAACAGCGCGTCGACGTCGCGGGAAAAATCGAGGTTGCCCATGTTCTGCTCATCACTGGAGCCGGTCCGGGTCCACACCAGGAACAACGTCGAGCCGGGCCGGTATTCCCAGCGAAGCACCGCGTTTCCACGGAGCGACCGGGTCACGAAATCCGGATTGCTCAAGGTGAAGGCGGCGGCGGGTCCGGTACCGTCCGGATCGATGGTATAGCGTTTCGGCCGTCCCGTGTTCGCGTCGAGCTCCGTCGACACCGTGCCCAAATCCTCACCGAAGACTTGCAGCGCCTGGGTGCGGGGCGCGGCGACCTGCTTGAACCGGGTAAAGTGCCCGCTCGCGATGAACGGCTGGGCATAGAGCTCGAACGTCAACCGCGGCGTAAACGTGACGTTCATCCGGGTGTCGAAGCCCACCGTCTTCTGGGTGAGGTCGGACAGGATGTAGCGGGTCCCGTAGAACGCGGTGTTCGTGGGGTCGGGAACCGCGGTGACGTACTGCATCACCGAGCGGCTCCTGTTGAAGAAGGGGAAGAACGAGAGCTGCACGTTGGACGCGGCCCGCACCTCCACGCCGACGCTGGTGTTGAAGCTCGTGTTCCCTTTGTCGCCTCGGCTGATATTCGGATTCAGGCTGACGCTCACCCGCTTCCGGCTGTCGCTGCCGATGTTGGCGTTGAAGAACCAGTTGCCGGGGCGCTGCACCACCGGTCCGCCGCGGAGGAGGCGGTCGTCCTCCACGTCGGTGCGCCGGATTCCGAAGAAGTTGAGCTGCCAGTAATTGAGCAGCTGCCCGAACGCGCCGACGTGGAACTGGGTATCCGTCCGGTCGCCGTCCCAGTTGTACTCCCGCTGGCTGCCCAGCACCAGGAAGTAGTTGCGATACCACTTGGTGGGATGGGAGAGCGACAACGCCAGGTTGCCATTCATCCAGACGTAGTCGGCCCGGGTGTTGAAGGCGAGGTCATTGGCCTCGAAACCCGGCGTCCGCCAGTTGAGGGCGGATTCGAAGCGCAGCTTGCCCGCGTCCTTCCCTATCCGGGTATACCCGCCGAGCCCTCGGAGCCGGGTGGCATGCAGGTCGTAGCCGTCGGAAAGGAATCCATTCCCGCCGGACTGCCGGTCGGGCCGCTGGAAATAGCGCGCGCTGGAGTTCTGCAGCCGCCGGATCGCCGCGGGATCACCTGAGTTGTTGGTGAATGCTACGTTGCCCACCCAGGAGTAGGACCGGTTCTTCCAACGGGCGTTCCAGTCGAAGCCGACCGCTTCGGAATGGGAATTGAGGCGGGTCTTGAGCAGCGCGTCGCCGAGGTTGCGGTAGACCGAGGTGACCATGCCGCCGAGCACCAGGTTGCCGCGGCTGAAATCTTTCTTGAGCCGGCCCACGAAGTAGTTGGTGAGCGGCTCGACTTCCTGGATGGTGTCCGCACCGGCGCTCCGACGGATCGTGGCCACTTCGCGGTCGGTCACGGCATCCAGCACGCCGATGGTAAATCCATTGCGGGTCCGCCCCGTAACCTTGGCCGCGCCCAGGATTGTTGATGCATCGGGCCGGTCGGAGTACGGGGTGCCCTGGGGCGACGACCCCTGGGGCGCCCGCCCGATGCGACGGGTGTAGAACATCGAGAGCGACGACACGTTGCTGCAGAAATAGCAGTTGAACCCGCCGAAGCCGAAGGTGCCACTCCCCTCGACGAAGAAGGGGCGCCGTTCCGGGAAGAACGTCTCGAACGCTGAGAGGTTGACTACGGCGGGGTCCACTTCGACCTGGCCGAAGTCGGGATTGATCGTGGCATCGAGCGTAACGTTAGACGTAAGCAGGTACTTCAAGTCGGCGCCGAACCGGGTGTCCGCGTTGCGCTCCTTGTAGAACGGATCGCCCGGATCGCTCGAGGGCTGCAACCGACTGTAGCGCCCTACCACGTAGGGCAGTACTTCGAACCGCCGCCCCGCCCCCCGCCCGGGCGCAATGCCGTCGATGTGTCCGAAGCGGGAAGGCCCCCCCGACTCGTCGGGCCCCCAGAACGACCACATCGAGATCTCGTTGAGCCGGGTCGCGGTGCGCCACACCTGCATACCCCACGACTGCACCTGGTCTCGCGCAAAGCGAAGCTGCGAGAACGGAATCCGGAATTCAGCGGTCCATCCCAGCGAGTCCACCTGGGTCTTCACTTCCCAGACCGGATCCCACGAGGGATCGGCGAACTCGGTGGCCTGACCCGCATCGGCGCGGGAGCCGGACGGTCCCACGGTGAACATCGTCCGGCCGATATGGTTGTGGTAGGTGTCGAAAATGAGCTGGATCTGATCGCTGTTGCTGGTTTCCTGGTCTCGTCGCACCAGCTGGCTCCGCACCCCGGCCGCGCCCTGATCGTCGAACATCCGCGCGCCCACGTAGAGCGCGTCGTCGTCGAACAAGATCCGGACTTCGGTTGGCTGGGTCGCCGGGTCGCCGATTTTCGGCTGGGCTTGCCGGAAGTTGGTGGCCGCCTGGGCTTGGGACCAGAGCGGCTCGTCGAGCCGGCCGTCCAGGGTGATCGCGGTCGTCCGGGCGAGCGCGCGAACCGACGGGGAGGGCAGGGCGTGCGCGGCCGCGGTATGGGAGCCCCCGGCTCCGTTGTCGGTGCCGCGGTTCTGCGCGTGCAAGGCGCCCGCCACGATCAATGAAACGACGGAAAATCGAACTAGGCGGAGCGACCGCATCGCTGACCTCTTCGAGGTTCGGTTCGTACCGGCTGGGTATGAGAAGACGTACGGAGATCCGATGCCAAAAGTCTCGAAACCGTTGCGTGGGAAACCCTGCGGGCTGGCGGACCGTCATACTTGGGTCAGGTTTTCGTCCATACCGGTTCCAGCGAACCGCTCCACACCACAGTCTCCGGACTGGACCGTCAATGCGCAGACCGACACCGCCCGGCCACCACGCGAGCGCGTGCCGATGGTGCCGCCAAGCGTCGCACCAATAGCATTTGTGCGGCACGACGTGCGGGAGGGATGAAATTCGGGAGGATTTCCTGCCGGCGTGGACCCTGATAGCCTCGAGCGGGTGGATTCGCCTGAGCCGATCGATTCCTGGAACCGCACCTGGGTCTTTTTCGAGTGGATGCCTCGGCCATAAGAGGACCGGTCTAAGCCCGTGTTGGTGCCAGATTCGCCCTGCGTCCGCCCGTACTCGGTGGGTGGAAAGGCGGCCGCGATGGGGTTATCTTACTTGGCTGATTGGAGTTAGGGGTTTTGCCGGACCGGACAAGTCGGCGGGTCCCAGTCACTTGTCACCGTTTCACTGGTCACGGTTCTCATGGGCATCATCGCCAGCGATATGCGTCGTGGAATGGCCATCATGTTCAATGGTGAGCCATGCCGAGTTCTCGAATTCCACCACCACACGCCAGGTAACCTCCGGGCAATGGTGCAGGCCAAGCTGCGGAAGCTCCGGACCGGCACCCAGCTGGAGCACCGGTTCCGCTCGACCGACACCGTGGAGATCGCCGCACTCGAGACCCACGAGCTGGACTTCATGTACAAGGCCGGCGAGACCTACCACTTCATGAATGCCGAGAACTACGACCAGCTGGAAGTCGATGAGGAGACGCTGGGCGAGACGGCCAAGTGGATGTCCGAGGGAATGCGGATCATCGCCGAGTTCTACGAGGGGCGCCCGATCGGCATCCAGATGCCGAGCAGCCTGACCTTGGAAGTGGCGGACACCACCCCCGTGATGAAGACGGCCACCAAGACCGCGTCGACCAAGCCCGCGAGGCTCAGCAATGGTGTGACGGTCAACGTCCCCGAATTCATCCAGACCGGCGAGCGGATCCGGGTGAATCCGGAATCGGGGGAGTACCTGGATCGCGCGAAGGACTAGGGGGCAGGGAGCATGAAGCGGTGAGGGGGGCGAGTCCAACGGGATTCGCCCCCCTCCTGTTTCACACACGTGCCCGTTCTTTCCCGGCCAGGACCCGATTGGCAAGCGGGTGCTGTGCTGCGAGGGAGCCGAGAACGATCCGCGCTGGAAAACCATCGTGGGCGTGGTGGGCGACGCGCGATCGGAGGGCCCCGATCAGGCGGTCCAGCCGGAATTCTTCATGCCGATCGCCCAGGCGCCCGACGTCGCCTGGAACTGGATCAATCGGACCATGAGTCTGGTCGCGCGCAGCGACGGCGACCCCTTGGCGCTCGCGCCAGCGATGCGCGAGGCGCTCCGCCGAGTGGACCCTTCGCTCCCGCTTTACCGGTTCGAGACGATGGAAACGTCACTCTCCAATTCCCTCGCCCCGGGCCGGTTCCGCACCGTGCTGCTCGGCAACCCCGTTCATACCCTGAGCATCAGCCCTCGTCGCTCGAGTACCCGAAGGATCAGATACCACACCGTCACGAACAGCAGCGCGTAGGCCAGCGAGGCGTTCCGGGGCGTCAGCCAGCTCTCGAACAGGGTGCGATAGGCAGCTTGCTGCACCGACACACTCTCCCCAGCCATCGTCACGTGCACCATGCCCAGCAGGCGGGCCATCAGGCCTGATCCGATGAAGGCCACCATCGGGTTCTTGCCATAGGTCACGAAGGGCGTCGCCCAGCGGCTTCGGCCCTGGACATCGATGAGCCAGGCGCAGGTGGCCAGAGCCAGGCAGGCGATTCCCGCGGTGAACAAGACGTAGGAGCTGGTCCATAGGTTCTTGTTGATCGGAAACACCCAGTGCCACATCAGTCCCGCCATCGCGCCGATCGCCCCGGCCGCAAACAGACCGTTCAGTCTGTCGGCCAGCGGCCTGCCCAGAGCCAGCCAACGTCCGGCCAGCACTCCCAGCAGGCAGGTGCCGATGGCGGGAAGCGTGGAGAGCAGGCCCTCGGGATCCCACGTCTGGGACTGCTTCCACAAGTGTCCCCCGAACACCACCCGGTCGATCCACGCGCTGAGCGTGTCGTGCGGCACATCGAGGGTCGGCACCGCGACGCCCGGTGGGGCCACCAGCGCCTGTAGCGCCCAGTAGCCCAGCAGCAGAATCCCCGCCGCGGCCGTCACGGCGCGATTGCTGCGGCCGCGTGAGAGGAGGGCCGCCGCGATATAGCTCACGCCGATGCGCTGCAGCACGCCGGGAAACCGCAGCTCGGTGATGCGCTCCAGGGGAAAGTACGGGAACGCCTGGAGCAGGAGACCGAACAGGACGATCAAACCGCCCCGGCGGAGAACCTGGAACGTCACCGCGCGATCGGAGTCACCCCGGTGCTCGCGCGCCGCGAGCGCGAGCTGGGTGGTGATGCCCACCACGAAGATGAAGAAGGGGAAAATCAGATCGGTCGGCGTCCATCCGTGCCACGGCGCGTGCTCGAGCGGCGGATAGATCGCCTCCCAGGTGCCCGGGTTATTGACCAGCAGCATGCCGGCGATCGTGATGCCCCGAAACGCGTCGAGCGCCGCGATCCGCTCGAGCCCGGCCCTCCCCGAGGTCCCCATCGTCTCCTCCGCTGTCCCGAGGTATCTTCATCGGGATTCCTGGTACGCGACCAATTGCCCGGAGCATCCATGCGCGCAGATCCCGGTTCGGCGCTACTGCTCGTCCTTGCGATCGGCGCCGCGGGCTCACCGCTCGCCGCGCAGCGACGGGAGCTCACGGTGTTCGCCGGGGGAAATTTCTCGGGCGCCGCCGGCGGCGGCAGGATTGACCAGTCTGAGGCCCGCGCGGGCTTCCAGGTCGGCCTCAGCCTTCGGATGCCCCGCAGCTCGATGCTCTCCTTCCAGACCGAACTGTTGCTGGTCCAGCGCCGTCTGTATGCCGCGCGCGCGCCGAGCACCCGCCCTTCGCGGGAGGTGGGTCCGAGGTCGGATGCCCCCAATCTCCTGTTTGCACAGATCCCTCTGCTGCTGCGGATTCAAAAGGGCTACAGCACGGTGCGGCCGCTGCGTCCCTTCCTCGTAATCGGCCCTTACGTTGCGGTCCGTCTCGCCTGCAAGCGGGAGCTGATCGAAGCCAGCGGTAGCGTGAGTCAGCCTGATTGCACCGTCACCCCGCCCGGTTTCCAGCCCGGCGCAGACCAGTATTTTCCAGCCCTCTATCAGGATCTCGACGTCGGCCTGCTGGGCGAGCTGGGCGTCGAGGCCGGGCGGCTTTCTCTTGGGTTAAGAGGCGAGAAGAGCCTGCGGAACCTGGTCGAGCCGGGGACCTTTCCGACCTCGCCCCTGGAAGGGTCCAAGCTTTGGAGTGCCTCGCTTTCGGTCGAATACCTGCTCCGGGTTCTCTAGCCGCCCCCGGCGCCCCCGCTTCCCCCGACGAAGATACGCCGGGGCACGCCGGGGCGGGTGCCCGCAGCGGTCTTCCTCTCCCATCCGTAAGTCTTGAAGGGTCTCGGAGCGATTCGGAAACCTCGCCCACGCGCTCCGCGTCGGTTCTATAGGGTCTCATGGAACGAACGCTTGAAGCCATCTTCACCTTTTTCTTCAAATTCCCGCCGCGGCTGTATCAGCGGGGGGACGTGTCGCTTGCGCCTGGCTTTCCCCCCTCGCTGATCGCCCTGGGGCTGGGGGTGGCACTGGTCTTCCTGGTCCTGATGGTGCGCCGGGTGCAAACTTCGTCACCGCTCAAGGACCGGATGATCCTGGGGGGCCTGCGGGTGGCCGGCCTCGCACTCCTCGCCGCATGCCTGCTTCGGCCGGTGTTGCTCCTGTCCAGCGCGGTGCCGCAGCGCAACGTGCTTGGCATCCTGCTGGACGACTCGCGCAGTATGCGCCTGGCCGACATCGAGGGCGGGTCGCGGCTCGACGCGGTGCGGCGCGTGTTCGGCGACTCCGCCGGCGCGATCAGCCCCCGATTGGCCGATCGCTTCGTGCTCCGGTTCTTCCGCTTCGCCGCAGACGCGGGCCCGCTCGCGGGGGCCGCCGCGCTCAAGGGCTCCGGCACCCGCACCGACCTGGCGGCGGCGCTGGACGCCGCGCGTCAGGAGCTGGCCGGTGTTCCGCTTGCCGGGCTCGTGGTGGTGAGCGACGGCGCCGACAACGCCGGCACCGACCTCACCGCGCCGCTCCTGGCGCTCAAGGCGCGGCGGGTCCCGGTGTACACGGTGGGCGTAGGGCGGGAGCGGTTCACGCGGGATCTCGCCATCGAGCGGGTGTCCCTGCCCGCCAGCGCACTCGCCGGAGCCGGTGTCCTCGCCGAGGTGGTGCTTCGAGTCCGGGGATTGAGCGGACAGCAGGTGACGGTGACGGCCGAGGACGAGGGCCGGGTGG
>JANNGX010000117.1:0-4618 GCA_031404115.1 Gemmatimonadales bacterium
ACCGCCCCGGTCGCCCCGGCAGCCTCGCGAATCATCACGAAGCGCCCATCCGCTGCCACGTCGTACTGCGGGTGGTTGCGGGCCCGGCGGTACCCCTCCACCGAGAAGAGCGCCCGCGGACTCCCGATACTAAACGACGGACCGGGCAACACGGAGGCCGCCATCAGCCGGCCCCCGCCCACCCAGTACAGCTCGCGGCCGTCCTTGGACCAGCGCGGCTCGGTGCCGCCCCCGCTGGAGACCAGGCGCTTCGACTTCATGTCGGGGAACGACGCGACATACACCTCATACTGCCCGGCGGCCTCGTTCGAAGTGTACGCCAGCCAGCGGGAGTCGGGCGACAGGGCGATGGACAGGTTGAAGGCGGGATCGACCAGGAGCGGTTTGACGGTCGTGTCACCCGTCATCCGCCGCAATCTGAAATTGGAATTGGCCCCCTCCTCGTCCAGCCGCAGTACCAGCCACTGTCCATCGCGCGACACCTCGGCCTCCCAGATCCCCCACTCGTATTTCTGGAGCAGGACCGGCCTGGCGCTCCCATCGGTCTTCACCTGATAGACCTGGACGTCGTTCTGATCCTCGGGATTCCCGACCGAGATGAAGGTTAGCGAACGCCCGTCGGGGAACCAGGACGTGCGCCAGTTGGCGGCGCCGTCGGCATCGACCTTGGAGCGGGCGCCATCGGCCCGCCGGATCCAGAGATCGGTTTTCTTGTCGCGCACGCTGACGGCCAGCTCCTTCCCATCCGGTGAAAGCGACGGGTACTCGAAGCGCCCGCGCCAGGTCGAGTCGAGCGGGACGGCGCGGCCATCCCGGGACACCCACACCAGCTCGGCCTGGCTACGCGCCGCGGAGCCCGTCGTATACAGCACGGCGCCGGAGGCCGACAAGGTAAAACTGGTCGGCTCGACATCCTCGAGGAGGGGAACGGCGCCGGAGGTGAGCACCATTCGCCGCGGATCGAACCCGGCCGCATAGAGCCCGCCGTCGCGACTGGTGTACAACACCTGCTCCCCCACCGGCGAGTACCAGATCCCCGCCGCGCCCGGCACCAGCAGATGGGCACTGTCCGTCTTGAAATCGAAGGCGTAGAGACTGGTCGAGGTGGCGCAGTTTCCCGGGCAGGAGGTGAAGAGAATTCCACGGCTGTCGGGAAGGGGCCAGATGTTGGCCGCCCAGTTCAGGTTGACCGGCAATGCGACCGGTACCGAAGCGCCGCCATCGGAGGGGATACGCCGCAGGGCCGAGTTCAGGTCACCGGAGTAGACGATGGTGCCATCGTCCAGCCACGCCCCCGCCTTGTAGTCCGGAGTGGAGCCCTCGGCCAGGGTGACGGAGCCTCCGCCGGTCACCGGCACCTTCTTGAGCTTGTTGTCGAGGGTGATGTAACCGACCCACTTCCCGTCCGGCGAGAAGAACGGGGAGACACCTCCCTCGGTGCCCGCGAGCGGCGTGGCCTCGGCTGCACTTCGCAGCTTCCGCATGAGCATGTACCCGGCAGCGGTGGAATCGGTGTACACGATGCTCGAACCGTCCGGGGCAATGGCCGCCTGGGTCCCGATGAAGCGCGCCCCGGGCGCGAGAGAATAGGGGATGCGGTGCCGCCAGAGGAGCACGTGCTGGCGGCTGGTGCCCGGCGGCGCCGACCTCTGTAACCAGAGCGAGAGCGCCACCACCGCCAGCACCGCGCTGAGAACTCCCAAAGCCCATACCCCGCGCCTTGGCCCTGCGACCACTACACGTCCGCGCGGCCCGCCACCCGCGGGACTGCTGCTCGTGGTGAAGGTCGTATCGCTCAATGCGCGGCCGAACTCGGTGGCGCTCCCGATCCGGTCCGCCGGCACCTTCTCCAGCGCCGCCAGTACCGCCGCTTCCACATGGAGCGGGACCGACTTCCGAAGCTGGGTCAGCGGGCGGGCCGGGTCGGTCATCAGCTTGGCGACGATGGCCTGCACCGTGCTGCCGGTAAAGGGAGGCTCGCCGGTCAGCATTTCGTAGGTGACGGCGCCGAGCGCGTAGACGTCGGCCCGCGCATCCACGGTCTTCTCACCCATCGCCTGTTCGGGGCTCATGTACTGCGGCGTACCCAGGCTCATGCCGGTCTGAGTCATTCGGGCGGTGCCGGCGTGATGCACCGCCAGGGCGATCCCGAAATCGGCGACCAGGGCATGGCCGCCCTGAAGCAGGATGTTCTCGGGCTTGATGTCCCGGTGGATGATGCCCAGGGCATGGGCGGCGGCCAGGGCGTCGGCCACCTCCGTGGCGATGCGCACGGCGTCACCGATCGGAAGCTGTTTTTCCCGTTCCAATCGGGTGCGGAGAGTTTCCCCGCTGACATACGGCATCACATAGTACAGCAGCCCGTCGGCCGCGCCGCTGTCGAGCAGGGGGAGAATGTGGGGATGCTGCAACCGGGCGGTCGTCTTGATCTCGGTCAGGAAGCGCTCGCCGCCGAGGGCCGCGGCCAGATCGGGATGCAGGACCTTGATGGCAACGTCGCGATCGTGCTTGAGGTCGCGGGCCAGGTAGACCGTGGCCATGCCGCCCTGGCCTAGCTCCCGCACGACCTGGTAGTGACCGGCGAGTGCCGCGGTGAGGCGCATCGGGGAGTCGTCCATCACTTCGTCCCAAGCCGCGCCAGCATGGCGGCGACTCGGGGATCCTTCCGCAGCTTGTCGTAGCGCGCTGTGCCGGGGAACTGCACCGTCCAGACGTCGTGGCGGGCGATCGCCTCGCTGAGCAGTGCCACCGCGGCCTCATGGTCGCCCAGCTCCTCGACTGTCGCTGCGATGGCTCCCGTCGGCGGCAGCCTCCCGCCCGATTCGGCGCGGATGATCTCGAGCATGGCGCGCGCCTCCCTGGCCCGGCCCGCCCGGGCATACGCGTAGGCGAGCAAACCGTGTTCCCTCTCCGGGCGGCCGGCGGGAACCGACGCGACCTGTCGCTCGAGCAGGGTAATGGCTTGCTCGATCCGTCCCATGCCCAGCAACGCGTTCGCCTTCCAGACCCAGGCCAGCATGAAGGTCGAATCCATCGCCATGGTCGCGCTGGCCACTGAATCGGCGTCCGCGAAGCGGCGCTCTGCCTCCAGCACCTGGGCCTCCCAGATCCTGGCGATCAAGGAAGCCGGCTCGAGCGCGCGCGCCCGCGCCATGCGAGCGTGCGCGGCACGGTAGTCACCCAGTCGGTTGGCGAGCAGTCCGTACCAGCCCCACGTGGTCGCTACCGTGGAGTCGAGCGCCAGCGCGCGGCGGAAGCTTGCCTCGGCCCGGTCGAGCTCGCCCAGCAGGGTGTATCCGTAGCCGAGTGCGGTATACGACTCGGGGATGGCCGAGTCGATCGCGATGGCGCGTTCGGCGGCGGTCACGGCACTGGTCACGAGCGGCGTGGTGCTGTCCAGCACGTAGGCCGGGAGCACCGCCAGGGCCATGGCCAGCGAGGCCTGGGCCCGGGCGTATTTCGGATCTCGCGCCGCGGCGCGCTCGAACAGCGCAACCGCCTGGTGCAGGGGCCGAGCGCCCCGCCGGTTGAAGAGCACCAGGCCCTGGAGGAAGAGGGCGTGGGCCTCGGGGTCGGTGGTTTCGGCGCGCGCCGCTGCGGTGGGCTGACGGCCCAGTGTCCCGAGCAGGGTGGTCGCAACGGTCCGGGCGATCTCGTCCTGGACCGCGAACAGGTTCGCCAGCGGCCGGTCGTACTTCTCGGTCCAGCGCACCGCGCCGTCCGCGGCCGACAGCAGCGTCACCGTGATCCGGACCTGGCCTTCGGCGCGCTGCACCGTGCCGGTCAGCAGCGAGCCCACGCCGAGCTCCCTCGCGATGGCGCGCTCGTCGAGTCCCCTGGCCACAAGCGCACCGGCGCTGACCCGCCCGATCACCCGCACCCCGTTCTTGGCGACCGCGCGGGTGATCTCCTCGGCGAGGCCGATGCCGAAATAATCGTCCGCCTTGTCGCCGCTCAGGTTGGCCAGCGGGAGCACGGCCAGCGATTGGTCGGCGGCGGGGCTCGGCGCCTGGGTGCCTCGGCCCGAGGCAAGCGCCCATACGATGATGGCGGCGGCGAGCACGCCCGCCGCAACGAGGATCTCCCTCCTCCGGCGACCCGGGGCCCGCGCCGCCGGCATGGGAAGCGACGGCGCCGGTGTTCCCACGGTATCGAGTGCGGTCAGCACCGCGGCAGCCGACGCGGGACGGCGGGCCGGGTCCTTCTCGAGGCATTGCAGCACCAGCGCCTCCAGCGCCGGCGGCACCGCGGGATTCTTTCCAGTGATGGGGGCCGGCGTTTCGGTGAGGTGCGCGGTGACCAGTTGCTGGGGGGTGATGTGCCGGCCGAAGGGATGGGCACCGGTCAGCAGCTCGTACGCCATGACGCCCCAGGCATAGAGATCGGTGCGATGGTCCACCGCGTCACCCACCGCCTGTTCCGGCGCCATGTAGGCCGGAGTGCCGATCGAGCCGCCGGCTTGGGTGAGGGTCGCCGTCACGCCGCCGTCCTGGGTGCGCGCGGCACTGATCGCCTTCGCGATCCCGAAGTCGGTCACCACCGCGGTGCCATGCGAGAGCAGCACGTTCTCCGGTTTGATATCCCGATGGATGATTCCCTCGCCGTGCGCGTAGGCCAG
>JANNGX010000118.1:0-26352 GCA_031404115.1 Gemmatimonadales bacterium
CCGTGGGTTTCAGAGTTCAAGCAATCCAAGCCCCGGATGGGGCGAAAGAAAAATTCACCCGCCGGTTTTCTGCCGCCCCGTCCGGGGCTTAACATTTTAGGCAACGCAACCCACGGCTGTCGCCGTGGGCTATTATCTTTCGCGCCTCCGGTGCTGGAAAAGGAAAACCAATTTTTCACGCCTTCACCTCCTGAAGCTCGCTGATGGTTTTTTCGAATTGCCCGGCCACGGAATTTAATTCCGCGCTGCCGCGCACGGGAGCGTAGCGCGCCTGATTGCAGAGCTGGAACAATTCATGCAACGCCGTGCGCGTCGCTGGCGGTGCGGCACGCAGCGCGGCGTGTTCATCAATCACGCTTTCAGTGATGGAGGCCGCGGGACAATCCAGCCGTTCGCCGAGCTGTTCTTGCAACAGGCGGAAGAGCAGCGCGAAAAACTCATCCGGTTTGTTTTCCGTGGCGAACTTTTTCAAATCGCCCGCGCCGTTGCGAACCAGTTGCGCCACGGCGCGCTGGCGGCGCAGGCGTGGATTGTTGGCGAGCTTGTCCGCGTGCTGGCGCCAGATGAACGCGGCCAGCAGCGCAAGCACCGGCAGGCTTTGCACGGCGAGAAAGGCCGGCTTGGCAATCAACGGCCCGCCGGAGTCCCGCCCCGCCACGGTTTGCGCGGGCGTTCCGAGAATTTCTTTGATCGGCAGAATATCCTTTGGCACGGGGGGGTTTTCCGGGTCTGAATTTATTTTTCCCGCAACCGTTGGCAGCGGCGTGGCTCCGGCGGCCTGGACGAGCAGCGGCAGGGCGGGCTGGGTCAGGGTGTGATACGCGCCATCGTCAGGATTGAAATACGAAAAGCTGAATGGCGGCAGTTCGCGCACCCCGGCATTCAGCGGTGTGACGATCTGCTCGAAGGTCTTGCTGCCTTGAAAACCAAACTGGTCGGTTTGGTTGACGGTGGCGGTGGGCGGAAAGGTTTTGAAATCGCGCCACGCGTCCTGCACCGGTAACGTGAGGGCGTCCAGCGCGCCGCGTCCGGAAATCTGCACGCGCACGGTCACGGGATCGCCCACGGTGAGATTGGTCGGCCCGGCGGTGACGGCCAAGGAATAATTTCCAATCGCGCCGTTGAAATCGGGCGGGACATTTTCCGAGGGCAGCGGGGACGCCTGGAGTTCAAGCTGTTCCGTGGCCAGGACCAACTGGCGTTGTTCGCCTTGGTTGAAAAATTGACGGAAGGGATCATCGCGCCGCTGGTTTTGCGACGGCAATACCACGACCACGCTGGCGGTGAACGGCCCCAGGGTGAGCGCACCGGATTGCACGACGGTCAAGGGCAGCAGCAGCGAAATGACGGTGTAATTATGGTTGCCAATCCGGGTGTTGGTGCGCTGGCCTTCAATCATTTTGCCTACGCTTAACCCGGCGGCGGGCGTCCCGGTGAAGGAGAAATTGCCAAAATTCTGCACGTCGTCGCGCAGGCAAAGTTCCACCCGGCCAAGAATGCTCTGGCCGGAATAAATTTTTCCTGCCGGCAAGACCAGTTTCAGAAACGCCACTTCACTGCCGGAATTAACGGCGGCGGCGGGCGGCGCGCTGGCTTGGCGGACAATCAGCTTGACCGGCTGGGTGGTGAAACGCTGGCCACCGATGTCTGCCGCCATGGCGGGCGCTGTCGACGATGCTCATCGCGGTGCCCACCGGGGTCAAGATCTTCAACTGGATCGGGACGCTGTGGGGTGGCTCCCTGCAAATGAAGACGCCGCTCTACTTTGCACTCGGCATGATCGCGATGTTCATCGTGGGGGGGCTTTCGGGCGTGATGCACTCTTCCCCGCCGGCGGACCTGCAGCAGACCGACACCTACTTCGTGGTGGCGCACTTCCACTACGTGCTGTTCGGTGGGTCGATCTTCGGCCTGACGGCAGGCGCATACTACTGGTTCCCCAAGATGTTCGGGCGGATGCTCTCCGAAAAGATCGGCAAGCTGCATTTCTGGCTGATGTTCGTGGGCTTCAACGTCACCTTTTTCCGATGCACTTCCTGGGGCTCAACGGGATGCCGCGCCGGGTATACACCTATCCCGCCGGGCTCAATTTCGAATTCTGGAATCAGGTGCAGACCTGGGGGTCGATGATCCTGGGTTTCTCGTTCCTGGTGTTCATCTACAACATGTGGCAGGCGGCCCGCCGCCCGGCCAACGCGCCGGCGGATCCGTGGAAGGGCGCCACGCTTGAATGGCTGATCCCCTCGCCGCCGCAGGAGTTCAATTTCGCGGACGTGCCGCCGGTCAACAGCTCGATGCCGGCGTGGGATCTGCGCCGGGCGGGCGGCGGGCAGCTGCCAGAGCCCCAGCGGGTGAGCGGGGCGGGAATTCACATGCCGCGGCCCTCCTACTGGCCGGTGGTCACCGCCTTCGGGGTGCTGGGTGTCATCGGCAGCGTGCTCTTCACCCATGTCTTCCCTCAGTGGTATTTCATCACCTTGGGCGGCGCGGCGGTCCTGTTTTACGGCGTCTACCGCTGGGCTTTCGAGCCGGCGTTCTGATCAGGAGATCACTATCGTGTCCGACGCCGCAGCCCATGCCATCGAGCACCACACCTCGACCGGGATCGACAGCCGGAAGGTGGCCATCTGGACCCTGATCGGGTCCGAATGCCTCTTCTTCGCCTCGCTGATCTCGACGTATCTCGTCTACAAGGGCAAGAGCCTGGTGGGACCGCTGCCCCACGCCGAATCCCAGTGCATGCTGGACGGCAAGATGCAGACGTGCGAGGGGATGTTCGAGATTCCGCTGGTGACCGCCGGCACCGCGATCCTGCTCTTCAGCTCGCTGTTCGTGGTGCTGGCGCTGTACGGGGCCCAGAAGGGTAACCGCAAGATGCTGGTGGGGTGGCTGTCGATGACTGTGATCTGCGGCCTGTTCTTCATCGGCATGCAGGTGTACGAGTTCACCCATTTCTACCACAAGGGCATGGGGTACGGCACCAACCTGTTCACGTCCACTTTCTACACCCTGACCGGTTTCCACGGTACCCACGTGACGGTCGGGGTGATCTGGCTCTCGACGCTGCTGGTCCTGGCCATCCGGGGCAAGCTGCCGGCGGAGAAATCGCTCAATCTGGAAATCGCCGCGTTGTACTGGCACTTCGTCGACGTGGTCTGGATCGTGATCTTCCCCGTCGTCTACCTGATGAGGTAACCCGTGGACGCTCAGACGCACCCCCCCGCGGGGGAGCACTCGCACCCGACGCCCGGCCTGTACTTCAAGGTGGGCCTGGTCCTCTTCATCCTGACGGCGCTCGAAGTCGCGGCGTTCGAAGCCGGTCACGGCGGCCTCGGCGCGGGCCTCCGACCGATCTTCGAGCCGATCGTCGTAGAGGTCCTGCTGGTGCTCTCGGCAGCCAAGTTTGCGCTGGTCGCGATGTTCTACATGCACCTCAAGCAGGATTCCAAGCTGCTCACCAATCTGTTCGTGTGGCCGCTCCTTCTCGCGGCCGGCGTCATCATGGGGCTGATTGTTCTCATGCAGTACTGGAGAGTGGTGGGGGCGCAGTAGACGGGGACCAGTGAGCGGTGACCGGTGAGCGGTAAAAACCGCCTCCGCGAACCGCTCACCGCTCACGGCTTACCGCTCACCGCGCACCGTTCTGACTTCTCCCTTCACACCCGAGTGGTCGCTCCATCCCACGGTCCTCGCTGGGGTGGGGCTCTTCGCCGCCCTGTATTTCTACTGCATCGGGCCGCTTCGTCGTCACAAGGCCCTCGGCCCTCCCGCTCCGGCATGGCAGCCCTTCTGCTTTGTGCTGGGGCTCACGGTGATGCTGGCCTCGCTCAACGGGCCCATTCACGACCTGAGCGATTCCTACCTCTTCTCCGCCCACATGACGCAGCACCTGTTGCTCACCATGGCACTGCCTCCGCTGCTGATTGCGGGGACTCCGGGCTGGTTGATCGACGCGGCCTCCCGCCCCCCGCTGGTGCGCGTGGTGGCGCGGCTGCTGACCCATCCCCTGGTGGCTGGCGGGCTGTTCAGCGTGGTCCTGCTGGTGTGGCACACGATTGACGCCTACGACCTCATGATGCGGAACCACGATGTACACGTCGTGACCCACCTGATGTTCATCTTCTCCGCGGTGCTGCTCTGGTGGCCGGTGGCCAGTCCATCGGCCACGCTGCCGCGCCTCAAGCCCGGGATGGGAATGCTCTATCTCTTCCTGGTCCAGATTCCCATGCAGCTCCTGGGCGCCATCATCACGTTCGCGGATACTCCGCTCTATCTCTGGTACTCCGCCGCGCCCCGCACCTGGGGCCTGTCGCCGCTCGACGATCAGAAACTGGGCGGCCTCCTGATGTGGATCCCAGGCAATCTGTGGATCTGGGGCGCAATGAGCGTCCTGTTCTTTCAGTGGGTGAAGCAGGAGGGCGATGAAGAGTCGGTAGGTCGGTAGGTCTACCGACCTACCGACCCTCGAAGGTGTCGCAATCTCCGAGGCGGCCACTGGTCATCCCCCGTTTGAACCAGGTGGCCCGCTGCTCCGCCGAGCCATGGGTGAACCCCTCGGGATTGACCCGCCCACCGGTGCTGCGCTGGATGCGGTCATCTCCCACCGCCGCTGCCGCATTGAGTCCTTCCTCAACGTCGCCGGCTTCCAGGAGGCCCCGTGCCGCCGCCGTGTGTCCCCACACACCGGCGTAGCAGTCGGCCTGAAGCTCCATCCGCACCGAGAGGGCGTTGGCGTCCCCGGGACTCCGCTGCATGGCGCTCCGCACCTGCGCCTCCGTGCCCAGCAGGAACTGGACGTGGTGGCCGATCTCATGGGCCAGAACATAGGCCTGGGCAAAGTCTCCCGGCGCACCGAACCGGTCCTTGAGCTCCTGGTAGAAGCCCAGGTCCACGTACACCTTGTTGTCGCCGGGGCAGTAGAACGGACCGCTCGCCGCCTGGCCATATCCGCAGGCCGACTCGATGGCATCGCGAAACAGCACGAGGCGGGCGTGCTGGTACGGGACCCGGGCCTGGCGCGGCAGCTCCGCATCCCAGGTGGTCTGCACGGTGTCCAGCACCGCGCCTACGAAGGATTTGAGCTGCTCCTCGCCAGCCGAGCTCTGCACCGGGCCCTGGGCGGGCGCCGAGGGATCGCCGCTTCCACCCAGCAGGCTGAAGAAATCCTTCTTGAAGACCACGCTCAGCACCAGCACCACCAGCAGTCCCCCTATTCCCAAGCCTCTGCCGCCGAACCGCATTCCGCCGCTGCTTCCGCGTCGGTCCTCCACATCCCGGCTGTTTCCTGGTGACCAGCGCATGCTCAGCTCCTTCGATCTATGGTTACATCGTCCCGGGGACGTCCAGGAGGATCGCCCCGGCCACGGTGGTTTCGTAGCCACTCCCGCCGGCATCGCCGAACAGCCGCTCGGCGGCGTGGATGAGTGCCTCCGCCTCCGCACCCTCCCAGCCGTCGAGATCGAAAACCTGGGGCGCCAGGCTCTCATACTCGGGGTACTCACCCTGGATCGGGCACTCGTTCTCGATCACGTGGCCGTCGGGGGTCTCGAGTCCCAGCCCCATCAGCCGACAAATCATTGGACGATGGTCGTAGATCCGGCACGCACCTCCCTGGTCCAGGGCGGGGCAGGCCTGCTCCTCGAACGCCGTCACCAGGGCGTCGAACCGGTCCTCCCCGAGGGCGGTGATGTCCCACGGCGCCGCCAGCTCCGGCTCGATCCGGCGCATGGCGCCCATCTGGGCCGCCGCCCGGGTGCGCACCTCGGCACGGATGCCGGGAGGGAGGATCCGGACCCCCTCCCGCACCAGGAGCGCGTCGGCCACCGAGATGTCGAAGGGACCATGACAGCAGGCCGCGCATCCTGCGCGGCAGGGGATCACGCCGGGATGGCGTGCCCGGGCGTCGGCATTCCAGGCGTCGATGCCGGCCAGCAGCGCAGGATAGTCGTCGGGGAGAGACACGGGACGCCTGGAGGCGTGGTGGCGTCAGGACTGGTTGGAGCGGGCTATCCCGACGGCCATGCAGGCCCACCCGGCCAGAAACGCGGCTCCACCCAGCGGGGTGATCAGTCCCAGGGCGGATTCGCCCGACAGCGCGAGGAGATAGAGGCTGCCGGAAAAGAGCACAATGCCCGCAATGAAGAGCCCGCAGGTGAAACGGAGCAGCCGGGTGGGATGTCTGGCGTACAGGCGCGCGGCCACGATCAGTGCAAGGGCATGGTACATCTGATAGTTCGCAGCGGTTTTCCAGATGTCGAGCTCGTCCGGGCCGAGCCGTCCCTTCAGCAGGTGGGCACCCAAGGCGCCGGCGGCCACGCCCAGCCCGGCCAGCACTGCCGCGGTCACGAGGATGGGCTCTCCACCGGACCGCTCGGACCTGGGGCGGTAGTTCACGCCGAGCCCACCGTACCCGGTCCTTCCACGCCCATGCCCATCGCATGGTATCCATTGTCCACGTACACCACGGTGCCGGTGATCCCCGCGGCCAGCGGACTCGAGAGAAACGCCGCCGCGTGGCCGACGTCCATGGCCTCGAATTCCCGGGTGAGCGGGGCGTTGGCCTTGGCATACTCGATCATTCGCTGGATCAGCCCGATGGCGCTGGCCGCGCGCGACGCCAGCGGTCCAGCCGAGATGGTGTTGACCCGCACCCCGAACCGTCGGCCGGCCTCGAAGGCTAGGGTCCGGGTATCCGATTCCAGCGCCGCCTTGGCGGACGACATACCGCCGCCATACCCCGGAATGACCCGCTCCGACGCCATGTACGTGAGGGAGAGGAAGGAGCCTCCCGGTCGCATCAGCGGGGCAAGGTGGCGAACCAGTGATACGTTGCTGTATGCGCTCACGCTCACCGCGTCGAGATAGCCTCGCCGGCTGGTGTCGAGCAGCGCGTTCCTGACTTCGGGCCCGTTGGCCAGGCTGTGGATCACGATGTCCAGCGACCCGGGGCCGAAATCGTTCTCGATCCGCTCGGTCATGCCCCGGATCGAGAAGTCGCCCCGCTCCTTGTACCGTTTGTTCTCGCGAATCTCGGCGGGCGCATCGTCCAGGGTGTCGAACGCCGCATCGAGCGGATAGATCCGCTCGAACTCCATGCTGCGGCCGTCGCTCATCCGCATCGAGTCCGCCATCTTGCCGCGTTCCAGCAGATTCTGAAAAATGGTCAGCGCCGGGGGCCAGGTTCCCAGGCACACCGCGGCGCCGGCTTCGGTCAGCGCCTTGGCGATGGCGAAACCGAATCCGTCATCATCGGCGACTCCGGCAATCAGCGCTCTCTTTCCGGCCAGGTCGATTGAAAGCATATCTCGCTGGACTACCGGTTCGGGTTGAGGATCCGGCTGATCCGGACGGCGACGTCGCGATAGTGCGCCCGGATCAACGGGTCGCCGGCACGCGCCGCCGCGGCGGCGGCGCTCCGCTCCAGCGACTCAAGCTCCGCGCGGGCCACGGCGCGAATGTCCGACTGGCTCACGTTCATTCTCGGGAACAGCGCCAGGAACTGGGCCGGAATGCCGGCCGGCGGTGGCGGCGGCTCCTGGGTCATCAGGAACTGCATCCGGTCGATATAGCCCCGCTGGAGGTTGCGCTTGTAGGTGTCGGGCGCCGGGCCGCCGGCGAGGTCGCCCCAGACGCCACGGCGCACCTCGGTGAACAGGTTGCTCAGCGTGTAGGCTTCGTTGCCCAGCTTGGCCTGTTGCTCGATGAGCCGGCCCATGCGGACGGGATCCAGGAGCCCGTTGAGCGTGGCCACCTGCCGGTTCCGCACCCGTTCCACGATGCCGTTGTTCTCGAGCCGCGCCAGGATCTCCTGGTCGATGACCCAGGTGGGCGTCGTGAACACATTCTGGATGAGCCACGCGACCGCACCCTGCTGCCGTGCCCTGGGCACGGTGGTAAAGATCACGCCCGCCTGGTCCGAGGCCTTTCGCACCTCATTGACGCCGCTCACGATCGTGGTGACGTGCCCGATGTAGCGGTTCCACTGGACCAGCACGTTGTCGTAGAGCTCCTGCAGCTCGCGGTAGTCTTCCCCCGGACCGGCGGTCCAGCCCCGGAGCTGCGGCATGATCCGCTTCAGATTGGCCAGGCCATAGCTGCTGGCCTTGACGCCGTCGTCGCCAAGATCCTCGGTCTGGGACGCGGGGTCCACGCCACTGGGGTCGCCGAAGCGGTACATCGGGTCGCTCTCGTGTTCCCGGATCCAGCGGTCGAGGGTGGGCCGCTCGGCGTCGGGGGTGGCGGCGCCGGGAATCGGCCGGTAGCCCCAGCGGATGGAATAGATGTCGTAGGGTCCGATACCGGGCATGAGGGCGACGCCGGTGTCTCCCGGCTGTGCCACGTAGTTGAACCGGGCATAGTCCATGATAGACGGCGCGGTATTCATCCGGCGGGTGAAGCTCGCGGAGCGGAGCGAATCCACCGGGTAGGAGCTCGACGATTTCATGTTGTGGGGCAGACCCAGTGTGTGGCCCACCTCGTGGGAAGACACGAAGCGGATGAGCTGGCACATCACCGCGTCCTCGAACCGGGGCCGCTGGGCCGCCGGGTTGATGGCCGCGGTCTGTACCAGGTGCCAGTTGCGCAGCAGGCTCATCACGTTGTGGTACCATCCGATGTGCGACTCGAGGATTTCCCCGGAGCGCGGATCGCTGACGTGGGGGCCGTAGGCGTTCTGAATCGGCGAGGCGAAGTAGCGGATCACCGAATAGCGCGCATCGTCGAGGGAAAACTCCGGATCCTGTTGCGGGGTGGGCGCGTCCCGACCGAAGATCGCGTTGCGGAAGCCGGCGGCGTCGAACGCCTTCTGCCAGTCGTTCACGCCATCCTTGAGGCAGGCGCGCCACTGGACCGGCGTGGCGGGATCGATGTAATAGACGATCGGTTTGACCGGGTCCACCAGTTCTCCCCGCGCGAAGGCGGCGGGGTCCTTGGGCTCGAGCCGCCACCGGCTGATCAACCGCCGCACCTCGGAGCGCTGTACCGGGCGCCCGTAGTCGGTGTGCTGCACGCCGAAGTAGCCCACCCGGCCATCGTAGAGCCGGGCCATCATCGGTTTTTCGGGGAGCAGCAGCATCGACTGGTTCATCTCCACCGAGATGGTGCCGGTCTCCGCGTTCGTGGGGGCCAGGCCCGCCGTGTAGGTCAGGACGTGACGGGCCTCGATATTGGTCGGGAAGCTCTTGATCGACACGACGTAGGACCGCGGAGTATCGAGGGTCCGCACCTGGTACAGGGTCCGGCGCTGCTGCCCGAGTCCGAGGACCGGGACATCGGTGGTGAACATCGTCGTGACATCGATGACCACTGCGCTCGAATCGGGCTTGAAGGCGGCAATCGGGAATGCCTGCAGCACCGGCTCGAAGTTGGAGATCTTGACCGCCATCGCGATAGGCAATGAATCATCGGCGACGTTGTCATACGCCACGTACCGGAGCAGGATCCGGTCGCCCTGACGCTGCCACCGCACCACCCCCTCGTTCTCCTCTTCGCCGCCGAACGTGTTCGGGAGGTTCACCTTGGAGGTGCGGGTCACCAGCAGCATTTCCTTGTCGTACATGAGGACGGGGATCTCGTAGTACCACCGGTCTCCCACCTGGTGCACCAGGAAGAGCCCGCTATCGGACCGGGCCCGATCGGTGATGACCTGGCGGTAGGGCCGGGGGGCCGGCGCCGGAGCGCCGGGGCCCCCCGCACCCGGTCCTCCCCCGCCTGGCGTTTGCCCCGGCGTCTGTCCCGGCGCGCCAGGGCCGGGGGTCTGCCCGCCGGGCCCCGCCGCGCCCGGGGGGACGGGTTGCGGCGCCGGCGCCGACCCCGAGGACCGGGGGGCGCAGGCGGCAAGTGCAAGCAGGGCAACGAACCCCGTGGCAGGGGCGACGCGGCGACGGGACATGAAGATCCTTGTGGGGGTCAAGCGGTGAAAGAAATCCTTTTTCGGGAAGAATTGCCAGCGGAAGCACGAATGCCCCGCGGCCTCCGGCTACTCTTCCCGTAGCACCGCCAGCGGAGCCCGCTTGAGGATTTCCGCGCTGTTCCAGAGGCCCACCGAGAGGGTCAGCACCAGCAGCAGCAGGGTGAGCGCGCCCAGCTGCAGTGCGGGAAGCGCAAACGGCTGCTTGAAGAGCCACCGGGCAAGCGCCCATCCCGCCGCGCTCGCGAGGACCACCGAGGCGAGCGCTGCCAGCACGCCCAACGCGGCGTATTCCGCCACCAGGATGCGAAGCACCTGGGCCCGGGTGGCTCCCAGGGTCTTGAGCAGGACCCCTTCCCGGATTCGCGACAGCCGCGACGCGGATACCGCACCCACCAGCACGATGGCCCCGGTGATCAGACTGAAGAGCGCCAGGAACCGGACGATCAGTGCTCCACGATTCAGGATGCCGTCGATCGCCTCCTGCACCTGCGACAGATCAATGGCCGTGACGTTGGGATAGCGTTCCGCCATGCCGCGCTGCACTCGGCCGCGCACATCGGCGCTGTCGGCGCGTACCAGGGTCACGAACATCTGCGGGGCGGCCTCGAGCGCGCCCGACTGGAAGACCGCGAAGAAATTGGTGTTGAAGCGGCTCCAATCGACATCCCGCAGGTTGGCGACCCGGCTCCGCACGTCGACGCCCCCCACGTTCCAGACGATCTCATCGCCCAGCTTGACGCCGAGCTCGCCGGCGATCTCGCTGTCCAGGGAAAGCAGCGCCGGCGCGCCGGGCGCCGGCGCCGGCGTGGCGGGACCCCACCAGGCGCCTTCCACCAGCGTCTCGGTCGCGGTAAGGGTGTCGCGATAGGTCGACCGGTACTCGCGCCGGAGCGCCCACCCCGAGGGGGCGGCGCCCTGCGCCTGCCCCCGCTGCCCCCGGCTGCCGCCACTGTCGGGAAGAGTGGAATCGGGCGGCGGAGGCGGCGCGAGCGGCACCGGCACCCCGCGGATGGACTTGACCCGCATGGTCACGATCGGCACCAGCGGCGTACCGGTGAGCTGGTTCGACGCCAGGATCTCCGCCACCCCCTCCCGCTGTGCGGGCTGAATGTCGAAGAACATCAGGTTGGGCCGTGCGCCGTTGCCGCCCGGGCGGAACTGGCGCAGCAGATTGTGCTGCACCAGGAAAAGGGTCGCGAGGAGGAAGGCGCCGAATCCCAGCGCCAGGACCACCGTCACGGTCTGGTTGGCGGGCCGGTAGAGATTGGCCAGGCCCTGACGCCAGAGGTAGGGCAGCCGGTGCGGGAACCAGCGGCGGAGGCCCCGGGTCAGCCCCCGCGCTGCGAGCCAGAGAACGAGCAGCGCGAATCCGATCCCGCCCGAGAAAATCACGCCGTCGAAGAGCGCGCCCACCTGGATCACCGAGAGCGCCACCACGCTCAGCACCAGCAGCAGGACCGAGGCCCAGTCCAGGAGATCCCGGCGGACCCCGCCGGGCTCGACGTCGCGGCGCAGCGTCATCAGCGGGGAGATCCGGCGCACCGCGAGCAGCGGAAGCGCCGCGAACATGCCGGCCACCCAGAGGCCGAGCCCCATCCCCAGCAGGATCGCGCGCGGTGACGGGACGACCCGCACGTCCACCGGGAGCAGGTCCTTGAACAGGAGCGGGAGCACCTGCTGCAAGCCCACCCCGAGGACCGCGCCGATCCCGCTGCCGATGCCGCCCATCACCAGTGCCTGCAGCAGGTACACCGCAAACACCTCGTGCGAGGTGGCGCCCAGGCAACGCAGCACCGCGATGGTATCGAGCTGGCGCTTGATGAAGACGTGGACCGCGCTGGCCACACCCAGGCCGCCGAGCAGCAACGCGATCAGCGCGACCAGCCCCAGGTAGTTGCCGAGGCGCGACAGCGCGTCGGTGAGATCCTCCCGGTCGTCCTCCACGGTGCGAATGCCGGCGCGCTCGGCTCGGAGCGGGCCGCGGTACTTCTCGCGAATCGGCTGGGCGTCCACCCCCGGGGCCAGCTGCACGAACGCGGCATACTCCGCCCGCGATCCGAAGCGAAGCAGGCCGGTGGCCGGCAGCGAGCCACCGGGGATGTACACGCGGGGGCCGAAGGCGGTGGCCACGCCCACGTCTCCGGGAACGTTGAGCACCGTGCCGAGAATTGGAAACCGCGCCTCCCCCAGCGCGAGGGTGTCGCCGACCCGGGCGCCCAGCGCGGTGAGCAGCGCGGGGTCGACCAGCGCCCCTTCGGTGCTCGCAAGCGCGCGCCACCGGCCGGAGGGCAGCGTCGTGATCTCGCCGTAGAAAGGGTACCCTCCGGTTACGGCGCGTACCTGCACCAGCCGGACGCCACTGGTGCGGGGCACGTAGGCCACTGCAGGAAAGCTCACTTGCATCGCGCGCTGCCCGGCGGGGCGCTTTGCCGTCGAGTCGGGAGCGATCAGGCTGTCGATCAGGGACTCGAGCCGCGGCGAGAATTTCTGACGGCTGGTGATCGAGAGGTCCGCGCCGAGGAGCGCCTTGGCCTGCTCGGCGACCGAGGTGCGGAGATTCTGGGTGAACGAGTTGATCGCCACCAGCGCGGCCACGCCGGCGGTGATCGCGCCGGTCAGCAGCCATAACCGCTTCCGGCCGGAGCGGCTTTCACGCCACGCCATCCGGAGGACGAAGCGGGGCCCGATCACGCCGCGCTGTCCTCGACGATCCGGCCGTCGGACAGCCGGATGGTGCGACGCGCCCGCGCGGCCAGCTCATGATCGTGGGTCACCAGCACCAGCGTGGTGCCGAGCTCGCGGTTGAGCTCCTCCATGAGCGTGATGATGGTGGCCCCGGTGGCGGCGTCGAGGTTGCCGGTAGGCTCGTCGGCAAAGAGGATCTGGGGCTTGATGCTGAAGGCGCGTGCCAGCGCCACCCGCTGTTGCTCTCCGCCCGAGAGCTGCGCCGGATAGTGATCGGCCCGGTCGCCGAGGCCGACCCGTTCCAGCAGCTGTTGGGCCCGGTCGTGGGCCGGCTCACCCCGCAGCTCGAGGGGGACCTGGACATTTTCCCGGGCGGTGAGCGTCGGGATCAATTGGAACGACTGGAACACGAAGCCGACTTTCTCGGAGCGGAGCCGGGCCCGCTGATCCTCGGTGAGCGAGCCAAGGTCGCGGCCGTCGAGCTCGATCGTCCCGGCGGCGGGACGGTCCAGCCCCGCCAGCAGCCCCAGCAGGGTGGTCTTGCCGCTGCCGCTGGGCCCCACGATGGCCAGGAATCCTCCGCGCTCGAGCGCGAAGGTGATATCGTTCAGGACGGTGAGCGGCCGGCCGCCGGACAGGTAGGTCTGGGTGAGCGACTGGCAGCGCAGCATGCGGTGCTCCACAAGGGAAGGCGGGCGAGCGGAGAATGATAGTCAGGTGTGCGACGATCCTTGCGCTGCTGGGCACCGCGTGTGGCGGGCAAGACGGACAGGGAGGGCAAGGCGGCCAGGAGTCCGCGCGTGTCGCGGCCTCATCTGCGCGCCCCGCCCGCCCTGCCATCGTGTTTCTTGGCACCAGCCTCACCGCGGGGTACGGCCTGTCCGATCCGTCGCTTGCCTATCCCGCACTGCTCCAGGCCAAGCTGGATTCAGCCGGGCGGAATTTCCGCGTGGTCAACGCGGGGATCAGCGGCGAGAGCTCGGCGGGCGCGCTGGCCCGGATCGACTGGCTCATGGGCCAGAACCCGGTGGCGGTCCTGGTCATCGAGACCGGTGCCAACGACGGCCTCCGGGGGCAGAATCCCGACTCGGTGCGGGCCCGGATCCAGAGCATCATCGATCGTGCCCGGCGTGCGTCGCCGCCACCCGGCATCGTGATCACGGGCATGGAGGCCATGCCCAACCTCGGCGCCAGCTACGTGCGCCGGTTCCGGGGTATCTATCCGGCGCTGGCCAACGCCAACGACGTGGCACTGGTGCCATTTCTGCTCGAGGGAGTTGCCGGAGTGGACAGTCTCAACCAGGACGACGGCATCCACCCCACAGCGGCAGGACAGCGGATCGTAGCGGAAAATGTGTGGAGGGTGCTGGAGCGGGTCACGCGGCCGTAGCAAGAGGCTAAGAGGCTAAGAGGCGAGGAAAATGCTCGGCTAGTCACTGGGCCTCCTGGCCTCCTGGCCTCCTGGCCTCCTAGCCTCTTAGCCTCCTTCCGCAGTAATCTTGTGTCATGGCTCTCTTCGACACCAAAAAAGAGCGCGCGGCCCTCATCCTGGGCCTGCTGGCGCTCGGGCTCGCCTTTGCGCTCGGGCCCTACGTCAGCGGTCTGCTGGGCGCGCCGGTGCTTTACGTCCTGTTCGCCCCTTTCCATCGCTGGTTGTCGAAGAAGATGCCGCGGCCCGCGGCCGCCGGCATCGTGATACTCACGGCGTTCCTGCTGATTGTTCTGCCGGGCATCTGGCTGATCGGCATGCTGGTGGGCCAGGCACAGGGCGTCGCGGCGAGTCTGGTCAACAGCCCGCTCCTGGCCCGGATCTCCACTCTGCGCATCGGCCAGTTCGAGGTGGGCCCCCAACTGGCCTCGATCGGCAAGGAGGTAATCACCTGGCTGGGCGGGAGCGCGCTGGGCTTCATCGGCACCGCCACCCGGTTCACCCTCAATCTGCTTTTCACCTTTTTCGGGCTCTACTACCTCCTGATGAACCCGGACGCGGCCTGGCGATCGGTGGAGCCGTACATCCCGTTCTCCCGGGAGCACGTGCAGATCCTGCGGGAACGGTTCGTCTCGCTGACCGCCGCGACGGTGGTCGGCACCGGGCTCGTGGCGGTGATGCAGGGCACCATCGTGGGAATCGGCTTCCTCATCACCGGCATCGGCGACCCGATCTTCTGGGGTGTCGTCACCATGGTCTTCGGTATTCTGCCCGTGGTAGGCGCCGGGATGGTCTGGGCCCCCGCCGCGATCTCCCTCTTCCTCAGTGGCCATCCCGGCGGCGGGATCTTCCTCATTATTCTGGGCGTCGTGGTCGTCGCCAATGTCGAAAATATCGTCCGGCCCTACGTTTTTGCCCGCTATTCCCAGGTCCATCCGATGATCACGCTGGTCGGAGCGGTCCTGGGCGTCAGCTACTTCGGGCTGATCGGCCTGCTGATCGGGCCCCTGGCGCTGTCCTATTTCTTTGAGCTGATCCGGATGTACAAGGAGGAGTACCTCGAGGAGTGACGGGCGCCGGCTCGCCCCGGCGGGCGCTGATATTCTGGTCCTTCGCGGCGATCTACCTCGTCTGGGGTTCCACCTACCTGGCCATCCGGGTGATGGTCACTTCGATGCCCCCGCTGCTGGCGGGAGGCGTCCGTTTTCTGTTTACCGGTGCGATCCTCTACGGCTGGGCGCGGTGGCGTGGGATCCCCGCCCCGTCGCGCCGGCTCTGGGGGCCCGCCTTCCTGCTGGGGAGTCTCTTCTTCCTGTTCGGGAACGGAGGAATCTCCTGGGCCGAGACCCGGATCCCTTCGGGCCTCACGGCACTGCTCGCCGCCACATCTCCGCTGTTCACCGTGGTCTTCGAGAGCAGCCGAGGTGGCTGGCGCCGGCCGCCGGCCCGGGTGGTGCTGGGCATCGCGGCCGGGCTCGTCGGTGTGGCTCTGCTCGTGGCGCCCGGCGAGATCATCGGCGGCGACCACGCCGACCTGCTGGGCGCCGCCGCGATCACCGTTGCCGCGATCGCCTGGGCCGGCGGCTCGGTGCTCTCACACGCCGTACCGCTGCACCCCTCGGCCCCGATGGCCACCGGCATGAAGATGCTGGCCGGGGGCGCGCTGCTGGTGGGCGCCGGCCTCGTCATGGGCGAAGGGTCCCGGCTCTCCATGGCGATGCTCGAGCCGAAGGCCCTGCTGGCCTGGGCGTACCTGGTCGTGTTCGGGAGCCTCATCGGTTTCAGCGCGTTCACCTACCTGCTCCGGGTCAGCACGCCTGCCAAAGTCTCCACCTCGGCCTACGTGAACCCGCTGGTCGCGGTGGCGCTGGGCTGGGCGATCCTGGGCGAGGCGGTGTCGGCCAGGACCGTCCTGGCCGCGGCGATCATCATCGGCGGCGTGGTGCTGATACGACTAGCGAGGAGCGAGGAGCGAGGCGGGAGAAGGGAACCGCTGCCCGTGGAGCGAGAAGAACCGTAGGTAGGGTGAGGGGTGAGGGGTGAGCGGTGACCGGTGAGCGGAAAAAAAGCGGGGGCGCCTTTCGGCAACCCCCGCTTACTGCTTACTGCTCACTGCTCACTGCTTATTGCTTACTGCTCATTGCTCACTGTAGTTAGGGCTTCCGCTCCCGTCCTGCTTCCTTGCAGATCGGGTTGCCGGGGCCCGGCGTCTCGTTGCCGAACTCGCGGAGCTCTGCACGCCGGTTCTGCGTGCGTCCTTCCGCCGTGGCATTGGACTGCACCGGCACGCACTCACCGAAGCTGCGCAGCACGATCGTCATCCGATCGACCGGCACGCCGTGGTCGGCGAGGAACTGCTTCATGGAGATCGCCCGGTTCATTGCCAGCGTGGAGTTGTGTGCCACGGAGGCGTCGGCGTCGGCGTGACCGTCGATGATGAGCCGGATGTCCGGGTTCGCGATGAGCACCTTGGCCACCTCAGCGAGCTGAGTCTGGTCGTCGGTGCGGTAAATCCGGGTCGAGTCGATCTGGAAGTACACCGAGTCGCGAATCACGATCGCAAACCGCTGCACGTCCGCCGTGGCGTTGCCGGTTACCTGGGTGCCGCCGGCGCCCGCCCCACAGTTCACCACCACGGTCTTGCCGCCCGGCGTGCTCCAGCTCACCGAGTTGCCCGACACACTGCCGCCCGGCGCCGAGAGGACGGCGTTGGGGAGTACGGCCGTGGTGCCGTCGCTGAAGTACAGCGTGACGGTATAGGACACCGGCTGGTCGATCCGCGGACGCGAGGTCGCGGGGTTGAGCTCGCAGCGGGTCAGGACCCTCGCACCGGGCGTCATGGTGGTGTCCCGCGGCGGTGCCGGGGCGGTCACGGTGACCGTGGCGATCGAGCAGAGCTTGTTATGCTCGCCACAGGCCGTGACGGTCGCGGTGCCGGCCCCGCCGGACGCGGTATACACGCCCATCGCGTTGACGCTTCCGGGACCACTCACGGTGTAGATCACCTCATCCGGCTTGCCGCAGTTGGTCGCGGTGGCCGAGAAACTCTGGGTGCCCCCGGTCGTTACCGTGGCGCTGGTCGGGGAGATGGTGGTGCCATCCATCTTCCGGTTGCACATTCCGAGCATGAGCGAGAGGCCGCCCTGCACGCCGAGATTCAGGTTCTTGCTCGGTGCGGCGGTGGCGTTGATTCCGGTGCCCTGGGTGATGACGACGGTTTTTCCGTTGTTCGGCGACGGGACGTAGTCGACCGTGCCATCGAGCCGGAAGGCCAGCCAGGAAGTCAGCATCGCACGGATGCCGGTCGTGCCCCCGATGCCCCAGTCGCTTCCCGCTCCCACCGGCTTGAAGCCCGGCTCGCCGGCCACCCGCTTGCCATACTTGTTGTAGGCCGGGCCGGCGCCGAGCAGGAAGGTGAAGGGACTGTTGTCGCCGAGTCTCTGATTGTAAATGAGACGAAGGTGGATCGGGGCGTAGATGAGCGCGGTGCTCTCGTAGCCCTTGAAGAACCGCTTGACGTCGGTCGCGTTGATGGACCCGTCGGCTTCCAGCTCCCAGTGCTTGCTGAGGAAGTAGCCAAGCCGGGCGCCGCCGCCGTAACTATTCTCTCGCTTGTTGGAGGTGCCGAAGCTCTTGTCGTAGCGGGTGTACTTGACGAAGCCGCCGAACTCCACCGTGCCTTTTTCCTGGGCTACGGCCGGGGCTGCGACAAGGGCCAACAACGAAGCGACTAAGACGTGCTTGCGCATACTCTTGCTCCTTACGATACGTTGACGGTCCGCCCCCAGCGGGTCTATCCGGCATGCCCGGTGCATTTTGTTAAGGGAGCACAATAGACAAGAAAGCACGAACGTGCTTGGTACGCAAGGGGTTAGCTCGCATGGCCGAGATCCGCCACCCTGATTGATTGGGCTTCTTCATGTTCACGCCTCGAGCCACCCTTTTGCTCTTCGCAGCGGCTGTCGCTGCTGATGTTGCGCCCCCGCTCCGCGTGATTCGCGCGCTTCCGGAGGGGGATGCAGACCCCGGATCGCTCATATCGATCACGTTCGACCGGCCGGTTGCGGGGTCCCTGGACCGATCTGTGGACCCCCGGACCGTTCTCACTCTTGATCCTGTAATGCTGGGGACGTCTGAGTGGCGGGATCCAGTCACTCTTCGGTTTCGGCCGGCCTCCCCCATGCCCGCCGGCCTCCGGGTCCGGGCCACCGTCCGACCCGGATTTTCAGCCATGGACGGCAGCACCCTGGCGGAGCCGTACCAGTTCGAATTCCGGGTCCGGGGCCCGCGGGTATTGACCGGATTGCCCGCCGGTCCCGACCAGTCGGCCCGGTTCCTTCCCGCCAATCCTCGATTCCAGATCGTGCTCAGCGCGCCGGCTGACCCCGCGCTGCTGGCGCGGCTGGTTTACCTGGAAATGAATCGCGCCTGCCCGATGCCGGGCGTGATCGCACTCAAGCCGGGGGCCGAGAGTTCCATCCCCGAAGACGCTCCCTGGCAATTCCGGGAAGCGGGCGGCTGGGAGCGCGAGCGCTCGGCCGACCCTCTGCGCCGGGTAGTGACCCTCATCCCGGAACGGCCGCTCCCCTACGGCTGCAGCGGAGACCTGGTGGTGCCCGAGGCGATCGATGCGGAGCGAGCCGGCCCGCAGTCCCGCTGGGGCATCGAGAGCTACGGCAAGTTCGAGCTGACCGGGGCCGAGTGCCGGGGGCACACCTTCTGTCCCAACGGCCCCTTCGTCGTCACCTTCTCCACGCCGGTCAAAGGCGCCGAGCTGCTCAAGCACCTCTCCGTGCTTCCCAAGGTGGACTTCACGATCCCCGACACCGCCGACGTGAGCGAGCGCTGGGTCGTCTCCGCTCCGCTCAAGCCGAGAACCGGATACCTGGTGCGGGTGGACTCGATGCTCAAGGACACCTTCGGACAACCCCTGATCGGAAACCCGGTCAAGACGGTCGTCACCACCGGCTACCGGCCCAACGTGTCCTATGCGCAGGGCAAGTCGATGGTGGAGCGAATAGGCCGGCGGACCTTCGGCATCAGTTACGTGAATGTCGACACGCTCGAGGTGCTCACGATTCCCGTGCCGGATTCGCTGGAGGGCCGGTTCCTGTCCCGCAGTGAATACGGCTGGGGAGACGATTGGAAGACGCTCGCCGGCAAGGCGGTCCTCAAGCGGATTCCACTCGGCGCCGCGCGTGACCGGCTCTCGCTCTACGGATACGAGCTGCCCGCGCCCGACGCGTCGAAGCCCGGCACACCGACGCTCTTCCTGCTCCGGGCCACCAGTCCGAGGCTCCGCACCCCCGATACCAGCGACGCCAAGCTCGAGCCGAGGCAGCCGATTGCGCTGGTGCAGGTGACCGACCTGGGCGTGCACGCCAAGGTCGGGCTCGAAGAAGGGGTGGTGTGGGTGACCGGCGCATCGGACGGGCGGCCCCGGGCCGGCGCGACGGCGGCGCTCCGCGATGCCGGCGGCCGGGTGCTCGCGCGCACGGTGACCGACTCGCTGGGCATCGGGCGTTTTCGGGGCATCCGGCGGCCGGCGCCCAAGCCCTCCGCGGATGGCCGGATCGACTACGAGGTCGCCTCCTTCGACGGCTATGTGGACGTCCGCCTCGGCGGCGACCGCGCACTGGTGGCCGTCAACCAGTACGACCCCGATCTCTCACCGTGGCGCTTCAACGTCTCCTCGGCCTACGGAGAAGCGCGCCTCCCCGCCGCCGCCGCCGTGTTCACCGAGCGGGGCATCTACCGCCCCGGCGACACGGTCTACGCCAAGGCCATCGTGCGCACCGGCCTGCTCGGGGCGCTCAAGGTGCCCGCGCGCACTGACTCGGTGAAGGTGGCGTTCAAGGATCGCGACGAGGGAATGCTGCGGGAGACGGTTTCGACGCCCTCCGCTTTCGGCACCTTGCAGAATTCGGTGCGGCTGCCCCGCGCGGCGCCGCTGGGATCCTACCGAGTCATCGTGAGCCTCAAGCGCCAGGGCGAGTGGAAGGAGATGGCCTCTGCTTCCTATCGGGTGGCGGAGTACCGTCCCCCGGAATTTCTGGTGGACATGACGGCCGACAACACGCCGCGCTTCGACGGCGACACACTGACCGCGACCATCGGCGCGCGTTACCTCTTCGGCGCGCCGATGGGGCGGGCCAAGGTCACCTGGTCGGTCCGGCAGACCGCCTTCGCGCCCTGGGGGATGGACATCCCCAACACCGACGGCTTCTACGTCGGGGCCCAGGGCTGGTGGTGGGAGGAGATGCAGTCGGAGGATCGCACCACGGTCAGCGAGAGCCGGGTGGATACCCTCGACGCCGCGGGGCAGCTCACCGTCACGGCGCCGCTCAAACTGGTCCAGCAGGGCCGTGCGACGCGTGCCACCATCGAGGCGGTGGTGACCGATGTGAACCGGCAGAGCGTGTACGCCAGTGCCGGTGCGCTGGTGCATCCCGCCGAGTTTTACCTCGGCGCCAAGCCGGAGGGTGACGCGTACTTCTGGAAAGCCGGTTCGCCGCAGAGTATCCGGGTCATCGCGGTCACGCCGGACGGCCGGCGGCTCGACGGCATCAGGGTGAGCGGCGCGCTGATCCGGCGCGAGTGGCACCAGGTGCGGCGGGAGCAAGATGGGTGGAGCCAGCTGGTGGGGGAGTGGGTCAGCGACACGGTGGGCCGCTGCACTGTGACTACCTCGGCCGGCAATGCTCTCTGCGGGCTGACGCCTGCGCTCCCGGGCAGTTATTCGGTGGAACTCCGGTCCCGGGACCGGAAGGGCCGCGAGGTGGTGGCCAGCTTTTACCGCTGGGCCACCGGGCCGGGCTGGGTGCCGTGGAGCGACGAGTCGCAGTTCAAGATGGATGTGATCCCCGACAAGACCCGCTACTCGGTGGGCGACACCGCCACCGTGCTCTTTGCCGCGCCGTTCACCAACGCCGAGGCATGGATCACCGTGGAGCGGGAAGGGCTGATCGAGCAGCGGCGGATGCGGATCACCGAGGGTGCCACCACGCTCAAGTTCCCGATTACCGAGGCGTGGGCCCCCAATGCCTTCGTGTCGATCGTGGTGGCCCGGGGCCGGAGTGCCGTGCCCGGCCCGCTGGACGATCCGGGCCGCCCGACCATCCGGGTGGGCTACACCGAGATTCGCGTGACTCCGGAGCGGAAGCGACTCGCGATCGCGCTCAAGCCCGATCAGACGGAATACCGGCCCGGGCAGCGCGCCAGGATCGGCATCGAGGTGCGGGACACCACGGCGCGCCGCGGCCCGAGGAGCGAGGTGACCCTCTGGGCGGTGGATGAGGGCGTCCTTTCGCTCACCGGGTATCAGACGCCCGATCCGATCGACCTGCTGTATCAGGGGCGCGGGTTAGGCATGCGGCTGGCGAGCAACCTGGTGAGCGTGGCGCCCCAGGTACCGGCGGGAGACAAAGGGCGTAACCCGGGCGGCGGCGGCGGTGAGGGCGCGGCCGACGTGCTGCGGTCCCGATTCCGCACCACGGCGTTCTTCCTTGGCTCGGTCATCACCGATTCGCTGGGCAATGCCACCGCGAGCGTGCTGCTCCCCGACAACCTCACCACCTTCCGGCTGATGGCCGTGGCGGTGACGGCTGGAGACCGCTATGGCAAAGGCCAGTTTCCCATGCTGGTGACCCGGCCGCTGCTGGCGCGGGCCGCGTTGCCTCGCTTCGTGCGGCCGGGCGACAAGTTCGAGGCCGGTGTGGTGGTGAATCACCGCCTGGGCGGCACCCCGACGGTGCGGGTGGCGGCCCAGGCCCGGGGCGTCACGCTCACCGGCGAGCCGGCCCGCACCGTGACGCTGGAGGCCGGCCGGGGTCGCGAAGCCCGCTTCGGATTCACCGCGGTGCCGGGAGACTCAGCCACCTTCCGGTTCGACGTGGGGGGAGCCAGCGACAGCGATGCGGTCCAGGTGAAGGTGCCGATCCTCCCGCCCAGCCGCGCCGGTTCGGCGGTGGCGTCCGGGGTGTTGCACGACACCGCCTCGGTGGTGTTCATGCTGCCGGGCGGGCTCGACCTTTCCCGAAGCCGCGTGACGCTCTCGGCCGGAGGCTCGCCGCTCACGCTGCTCACGTCGTACGCCGCCTACTTCCGGATCTATCCGTACTACTGCTCCGAGCAGGTGGCCAGCGCGCTGACCCCGCTGCTCGGGCTCTACCGGGCCCGCAAGACGGCCGGCGCCGATGCCGGCGATACCCTCAGGCTCCGGCGGGAAATCCTGACCGGCATCGAGCTGCTGGTCCGCCGGCAACGGCCCGCCGGCGGGATCGGCCTCTGGAGCGCGGAAGACTGGACCTCGCCGTGGCTCACGGCGCATGCCGGCGCGGTCCTGCTCGAGGCGCGGGACGCCGGATTTGCCATCGGGGATTCGACCGTGGCCAAGATCGCCGGGTATCTCCGCGAATCCCTCAAGCGCACCGAGTCGATCACCCGCTCGGTGTCCACCGTGCAGAGTGACATCCAGTCGAGTCTGACCGAGCGTCTCGCGGTGGCCGATTTCCTGAGCCGGGCCCGCCGGCGGGACCGCGCCCTCGAGAACGACCTGGTGCGCCAGGCGGCGCTGCTCTCCTCCGAGAGCCGGCTGACGCTGGCGCTGGTGCTTGCCCGGGGCGCCGATCGGGCGGGCGCGCGGCGGCTGCTCGAACCGTTGTGGCGAAGCGTCACGATCGAGGGCCGTACCGCCTCGGTGCCCGAAACGCTGATCAGCGGCTTCTACTTCCGCTCGGTGGTCCGTCCGGCGGCGCTGCTGCTCGAGGCCACGCTGGCCGTGGATTCGGCCCACCCGCTGGTGGCCCCGCTCTTCGAGACCGTGATCACCCGGGCGCGGCCGCGCGACACCTGGTGGTGGAATACCCAGGACTATGCCGCGGCGGTCCGCGCGGTGAACGCGTGGCTCCGCCGTTTCCCGCCCGGTGGGCCACCCGTGATCCGGGTCCGGCTCGGCGCGTCGGTGCTGACCGCGCGGGATACCAGCGTGGCGCTCACCGGGCTGGTGCCCGAACGGGGCGACAGCGTGCCGCTCCAGGTGAGGCTCGAGAACGGCAGGCCCTCGTCGCCGGCCTACTACGCCATCACCATCACAGAAATTCCCCGCGCGGTACCGGCCCGTCCGGAGTATCGCGGCATCGTGGTGGAGCGGTGGTACGAGGCGTACGAGGGCGGCAAGCCGGTGGTTGAGGTAGGCGAAGGAGACCTGGTGCGGGTACGGCTCAAGATCACGGTGCCCCAGGACCGTTCCTTCGTGGTGGTCGACGACGCGCTCCCGGCCGGACTCGAGGCGGTGGATCTGAGCCTCAATACCGTCGGGCTCCTGGCGGGTCCCGGCGGGCAGCCGTCGGTGCAGGAAGGGGAGGGGGAAGGCGATGCCGAAGCAGGCAACCACTGGGACTTCGGGAGCTGGGACGGCGGATGGTGGTCTCCCTTCGACCACCGCGAGCTGCGCGACGACCGGGTGGTGTATGCCGCGCGGGTACTCTGGAAGGGCACGTACTCGATGTCGTACGTGGCTCGGGCCACCACGCCCGGAGTCTTCGTCCGCCCGCCCGCCTTCGCCGAGGAGATGTATAACCCGGCGGTGTATGGCCGGACCGAAGGCGGCACCTTCACCGTGAAGGTCAGGACGCCGTGATGCTGCGCAGGGTGGCAGTGCGGGCGGGCGCCGCAGCCCTTGTCATGATTGGCGCGGTCGCGGCGTGGGTGGCGCTGCCGGTGCCGGCTGCGATGCTGCGGCAACCGCCGACGCCCACACTCCGGCTGCTGGATCGTTCGGGTGTGGCGTTGCGGACCACGCGCACCGGACAGGGCTCGCTGCAGCAGTGGCTTCCGCTGGGACAGATGGACCCGGCACTCCTGGTGGCCTTCGTGGCCGCCGAGGACCGGCGCTTCTACACGCACCACGGTGTGGATCCGCGGGCACTCGGCCGCGCGCTGCTGGCCGATGTGAAGGCGCTTCGGGTGGTGTCCGGGGCATCCACCATCTCGATGCAACTGGCCCGCCTGCTCACGCCGGTGCCCCGAAATCTGCCCGGCAAGCTGGCGCAGGCGCTCTGGGCGCTCCGGCTCGACGCGCACCTCTCCAAGCAGGCCATCCTCGAGCAGTACCTGAACCGGGTGCCGCTGGGCCAGGGCACGGTCGGGGTGGAAGAAGCCGCCGAGCTGTACTTCGGTGCCTCGGCGCGCGATGTGTCCACCGGTCAGGCCGCCCTGCTGGCCGGGCTGGCCGGCGCTCCCAGTCGCGATAACCCGCTGGTCAGCCCCCGACGCGCACAGGCACGGCGCGCGATGGTGCTCGCGCGGATGGGGCGGGCCGGCAGTGTCTCGTCGGAGGACGTGGAGGCCGCGCGACTGGAGCCGCCGGTGCACCCGTCGGCGAGCCGGACATTTCTGGCGCCGCACTATACCGCGGCGCTGATCAACAAGTTCGCGGCGGAGGGCCGGGCGCCCAGCGGGAGCCTGCACACCCCGCTCGACCTGCCGCTGCAGGAGGCGCTCGAGGCGGAGGCGCGCCACACCGTCCAGACGATGCAGCATCAGGGCGTGAAGCACGCCGCGCTGGTGGTGCTCGACAACGCCACCGGTGGCATCCTGGCGTGGGTCGGCTCGCCCGACTTCTTCGAGCCCGTCAGCGGCCAGGTCGATATGGTCATCTCGCCGCGCCAGCCCGGCTCGGCGCTCAAACCGTTCCTGTACGGGCTCGCCTTCGACCGGGGGTACACACCCGCGTCGGTGCTGCCGGACATCGCCACCGTCTACCAGACCAGCACCGGTCCCTACGCGCCCCGCAACTACGACCGTCGCTTCCACGGGCCGGTGCGCGCGCGGGAGGCGCTGGGCAGCTCGTTCAATCTGCCGGCGGTGGAGTTGGCTCACCGGCTCGGACCCACCGAGCTGCTGCTGACCTTGCAGCGCGCCGGCTTCGGTTCGCTCCGCCGGGACGCGAGCCACTACGGTCTGGGGCTGGCGCTTGGCAACGGAGACGTGACGCTGCTGGAGCTGGCCAACGGATACCGCGCCATCGCCGCGGGCGGGGTGTGGACGCCGGTGCGGTGGCTCACCGACGAGGGTCGAGAGCGTGATGCCCGGCGGGTGATGAGCCCCGGATCGGCGGCGCTGGTGCTGGATATTCTGGCGGATCCGGTCGCGAGGATTCCGGGGTTCGGGCCGGTGACGCCGCTCGAGTTCCCCTTTCCCGCCGCCGCCAAGACCGGTACCAGCCGTCACTTCACCGACAACTGGGCGGTCGCGGTGACCGGCGGATTCACCGTGGCGGTGTGGGTCGGCAACTTCGACGGGCGGCCGATGGAGGGAGTGAGCGGCATCACCGGCGCCGGGCCGCTGCTGCACCGCGCCACGCTGCTCACGGCGCGGCGCCATGCGCCGGGCGTCCTGCCGACGCCCGAGCAGCTCGGCGCCCGCCACATTTCCGTGTGCCGGCTCTCCGGCCTTCGCGCCGGCGCGCAGTGTCCGGGGTCGAGCGAGTGGTTCCTCCCGGGCTCCGCGACGCTGGACACCTGTGACTGGCACACCGCCGGCGGGCTGGTGCTGCCGGCCCGCTACGCCGACTGGGCCCAGCAGGCGCGGGTGCTGGGCGTGACGACGGAGCGTTCGCCGGCGCGCTCGGGGGTCGACACCGCGGCGGCGCGATTCCATATCACGTCGCCCACCGCAGGGGACGTGTACCGCTTCGTGCCCGGGGTGGATCCGCGGTACGCCACGGTCGGGCTCCGCGCCGTGGGGGCTCCGCACGCCACCAGGATCACGTGGTGGGTCGACGGCCGCGCGGTGGTGGGGAGCCGGCTTTCGCTGATGCCGGGACGGCACCGGGTACGGGCGGGTGCCGGAACGTTGCAGGACGAGGTGGTGATCGAGGTGGTGGGGCGGCCGTAGTCGCGCGAGTCTGGGCGGGCTTGCAGCGGAAGAATCACGCAGATGGGTGGGGTGCGCCGAAAGCTTGGAGGTGTGAAAGCGGACTCTCCCGCAGGGGCGGACTCAGGAACAGCAGACGCGGAAGACGCGGACGGTGCGGAGTGGGTGCTTTTTATGCGGTTCATTCGGAGTTGGGATTCGGGTTTCTGGAAGCGGTATACGAGAATGCGTTAGTCGTCCTGCTGAAGGACGCTCGCCTCAGGGTCGAGCGGCAAGTCCCTTTCGAGATTCTGTTTCACGGGCACCCCATCGGACCTGTCCGGAATTTTGTGTGTGGGCCGGAGGACTACCCCGCCGTGGTAAAGCGGTCGGGGTAGAGGATCGCAAACTGATTCATCGCTGCTTTCCAGTCTCGGGGGGCCTGCTTCCAGCGCTTCACGATATTGCGGAG
>JANNGX010000119.1:0-7185 GCA_031404115.1 Gemmatimonadales bacterium
CCGCGCATCGCCAACCGGCTGCTCCGCCGGGTGCGGGACTACGCCCAGGTGAAGGCCGATGGCGTCATCACCGCGGCGGTCGCGGCCGATGCGCTGGCTCGGCTCAACGTCGATGAATTCGGGCTCGACGACATGGACGCGCGGATCCTGACCACCATCATCGAGAAGTTCGGCGGGGGCCCGGTGGGGCTGGGTACGATCGCCGCCGCGGTAGGGGAAGATGCCGGAACGCTCGAGGAGGTCTACGAGCCCTACCTCCTGCAGCAGGGCTTCATCGAGCGCACCCCGCGAGGGCGCATGGCGACCGCGAACGCCTACCGCCGCTTCGGAATCACGCCGCCGCCTGCCGGAGGCCAGGCCGCGCTGTTCGACGGGTGATCCGGCCGTGTCCCTCCGCACTTCCGATTTCGACTACGCGCTGCCACCGGAGCTGATCGCGCAAACGCCTTCGCCGGTCCGTGGCGAGAGTCGACTCATGGTGTTGGGGCGGGACGAATCGTCCCGGCCTCCTGTCGTCCCGTCGTCCCGTCAGTTCCGTGACCTGATCGAGCTCATCCCCCCCGGGGACCTGCTCGTCTTGAACTCCACGAGAGTGCGACATGCGCGGCTCCTCGGCCGCCGTCCCTCCGGCGCGCCGGCGGAAGTGCTGCTGCTGCACCCTGCCTCGCACGACACCTGGGTCGCGATGGGGAAGCCGGGCAGCGCGCTGAAACCCGGCAAGCGCATCGACCTGGGACAGGGGATCGAGATCGAGACGGTCGAGGAGCTGCCCGAGGGCTACCGGCGGGTCCGATTTCATGGCGCTACCGCGGCAGAGGCGATGGACCGGGTGGGACGGCTTCCGTTGCCGCCCTACATCGATCGGGACCCGACGCCCGACGACGACGTGCGCTACCAGACCGTGTTCGCCGAGCGGGAGGGAAGCGTCGCGGCGCCGACAGCTGGCCTCCATTTCACGGCGGCGCTGCTCGATGCGCTCGCGGCACGGGGCGTCCGGATCGCACGGGTCGACCTCGAGGTGGGGCCCGGCACCTTCAAGCCGGTGGAAGCCGAAGACTTTTCCAAACACCCGATGCACCCGGAGCGATATGGCATCCCCGAGGCGGTGGCGGACGCGATCGGGTACACGAGGCTTCGCGGCGGCGCCGTGTGGGCGGTGGGAACCACCGTGGTCCGGGCGCTCGAGTCGGCGGCTCGAGGCGATCGAACCGTGGCCCCGGGTCCCGGCGAAACCAGCCTGATGATCGCGCCCGGCTACCAATTCCAGGTGGTGGATCGCCTGATCACCAATTTTCACCTGCCCCGATCCACTCTCCTCATGCTGGTGGCTGCGTTCGCGGGGTACGACAGGACCATGGCGGCATACCGGACCGCCGTGCATGAGCGTTTTCGCTTCTACAGCTACGGCGACGCCATGGTGGTACTGTGAGCTCGGCTGGCGGAGTGCCGTCACGCCCGTCGAGATCAAGACTTATTCCTGGCAGGACTTCCCTCCTGGACGGGTCCTCTATCCGTTCCGGCAGGTCCTGGTCAGGGCTCCGTCGCCAGGATGAGTGAACACACGGCCTCGATCTGATGCCGCTCCTCATGATGCTCCTGAACATACCGGCGGGCCCGCGCGCCGATCTCCGCCCGGCGCTCCGGAGGAGTGGTCATGACCTCGAAGAGCGCCACCGCGCAGGCCTCGATGTCTGCGGGCACCAGTCGTCCTGTCCCGGGCGCGGCCAGCACCTCGACGACCCCGGGCGCTTCCATCGCCACCACCATTCGCTCGCACGCCATCGCTTCCAGCAACGCATAGGGCAGCCCTTCGACCTCACTGGTCATCACGAAGCAATCGAAACCGGGGTACTCCAGACTCGGAACGCTGGAGGCGCCAGGCCACCGGCAGCGACCCGACAGGCCGAGCCGATCGACCTCGGTGCGAAGCCCTTCCTCTTCGGGGCCCGTCCCGATGACGACGAGAACCGCGTGGGGAGTCCGCTCGGCCAGAAGCTTGAACGCCGCGAGCAGCCGGTCGAGCCGCTTGTTCCGGGCCAGACGGGCCATGGTTCCCACCACGAACGCGTCGGGCGGAACGTTCCAGCGGGCACGGGCGCGCGCCGCGGCGGCGGCATCCGCGACGAAGCGCGAGGAGTCCACGCCGTTGTGGATGACGGTGATGTCCGAAGGCCGGTAGCCGTAGTCGTTCACCAAACCCTGCCTGATCGCGTGGGACACCGCGATCACGCCGTCGCTCGCGGCGCGATGCAGCCAGAGCGCGGTACGCAGGCGTAGATACCAGAGGCCGAGGCCGGGAACGATACCGCCGAGATGGCGACCCGGCTTCCACACCGCAGGGGGCGGCGGCGGGGAATGCTCGATGCGGAGGTAGCGGCGCGGCTGGAGCAGCATCGCGAGATCGAGCGACGCCCGTCGGACCATGAAGCCGCCCTTTATCAGCACCACGGTGCCGAGATTGTGCCGGCGGAGGATCCCGCTCCAGAATCCCGGCGTGCCCACCCCGAGAGGTACCGGTAGCGGCACCGGAACCACCTGCACACCTGGACCGGCCACCGCCCTCTCCGGCGCCGAGTAGATCTCGTGGCCCAGCTGCAGAATCACGCTCGCACGGCCGCGCGCCTCCAGGGCCCGCGCCACGGCCACGGTGTGGACCTCGGCACCGCCCCATTCCTTCGTCAGGGTAAGAAATCCGATCCGGTCCGCTCGGCGGGTCATTCCGTCCGGTGCCTCCTCCTGGTATTTCCGGGCTCAACCAGCCCATGCGATTGCAAGTTACCTTGTTCGGATGTTCACCTTTCGGATCGAACGCGACTCCGGAGCGGCGCGCGCAGGCATCCTCGACCTCCCCCACGGCCCCGTGCTCACGCCCGCCTTCATGCCGGTAGGGACCTACGGCACCGTGCGCGGCCTGCACCCCGAAGAGGTGGAACAGGCCGGGGCGCAGATCATCCTCGGCAACACCTACCATTTGCATCTCCGCCCTGGCGAGACCGTCATCGCCGCGATGGGCGGTCTGCACCGATTCACCTCCTGGCGGCGGCCGATGCTCACCGATTCAGGGGGCTTCCAGGTGTTCTCGCTCGCGGGCCTCCGCACCATCACCGAAGCGGGCGTCGAATTTACCAGCCATATCGACGGCTCGGTGCGCACCCTCACGCCCGAGTCCTCGATGGACATCCAGTGGGCCCTCGGCGCCGACATCGCGATGGCCTTCGACCACGTGGTCCCGGGCCAGGCGTCGCGGGAACTAGCCGAGGAGGGAATGGAGCGGACCCTCCGGTGGCTGACGCGGTGTCGGCGCCGGCACGATGAACTGGCGGACGCACGCCAGACACTCTGGCCCATCGTACAGGGCGGCTCCTACGACGACCTCCGCCTCCGCTCGCTCGAAGGGACGCTGGAGCGAGGCCCCTGGACCGGGACCGCCATCGGCGGTCTCTCGGTGGGGGAGCCGAAGCCGGTCATGCACCGGGTGCTCGAGTCCCTGGCTGGTGCGCTCCCCCGTGACTCCCCCCGTTATCTTATGGGCGTCGGATTTCCCGAGGATCTGGTCGAGGGAATCGCCCGCGGCGTGGATCTGTTCGACTGCGTCGCCGCGACGCGGAACGGCCGCCACGGCAGCGCCTGGACCTCGGCGGGCCGGGTCAACATCCGCAAGGCGTCGCACCGTACCGACGAGCGGCCGCTGGACGCGGAGTGCGATTGCGCCACCTGCGCAAGATTTTCCCGGGCGTACCTGCGCCATCTCTTCGTGGCGAGCGACATCCTGGGATTGCGGCTGATCTCGCTGCACAATGTGCGATTCCTGCTGCGGATCGGCGAGCTGGCCCGCGCCGCAATCCTGGCCCGGAATTTTGACGGCTGGAGCCGCGAGTGGCTCCGGCGCTACCATGCCAAAGAGGAAGCATGAACACCCTGCTCGCAAGCTTGATGGCCACCGGAAGCGGGAGCGGCCAGCTCGGCATCCTCCTGTTCCAGTTCGGCGCGATCATTCTGATCTTCTACTTTCTGCTCATCCGGCCCCAGTCGGTGGCGCGGAAAAAGCACGCCGCGCTCCTGAGCGGCCTCAAGAAGGGCGACGAGATCACCACCGCCGGCGGAATCATCGGCAAGGTGAAGGACATCAAGGAAGACCGGATCACCATCGAGAGCGGTACCTCGACACTGGTGATCGAGCGGGGCCGGATCGTCCGGGTCGGCGAGACCGTTTCTCCGACAGCCTAAATGGCGGTTCGCGATCTTCACCTGCTGGGCTCGCCGGTTCTCCGCCAGCAGAGCGCCGAGGTGCCCGAGCTGACTGCCGAGGTGCGACAGTTCATCGACGATCTGTTCGAAACCATGGACGCCGCCAAGGGCGTGGGCCTCGCCGCTAACCAGGTCGGCGTGGCCACCCGCATCGCGGTGGTGGGGATCGAGGACGAGCGGCTGGTCATGGTCAATCCCGTGATCGTGAGCGCGGAGGGGCGGGACCGGGCGGAAGAGGGCTGTCTCTCGATTCCCGAAGTGTATGGAGAGGTCACCCGGCCGGAGCGCATTGTCCTCGAGGCGGTGGACCGGGACGGCAAGCCGTATCGCCGGGAGGCCGGCGGCCTTCTGGCCCGGGCCATCCAGCACGAAGTGGATCACCTCGACGGCATCCTCTTCATCGACCACCTGGGCGCCCTCAAGCGGCAGCTCCTGGTGGCCCGCTGGAAGAAGGAGCATCGCGGGGAGGGCGTCATCAAGACCATTCGCCCGGAGCACGCGCGGCCGGAGTAATGCGCATCGTCTTCTTCGGCACGCCGGAGTTCGCGGTGCCGAGCCTCGAGGCGCTCCTGGCGGAGCGCGGCCACGTTGTCGGCGTCGTCACCCAGCCCGACAAGCCGCACGGCCGTTCCCGCTCCACGCTGGTGCCTCCTCCAGTCAAACAGGCCGCGCTGCACCACGGACTGCCTTTGCTCCAGCCCGACCGGCCGCGGGGCGACGTGTTCCTGGCCGCGCTCCGGCATTGGCAACCCGAGATCGGCGTCGTGGTGGCGTACGGGCATATCCTCAAACCCGATGTGCTTTCGCTTCCTTCCCGCGGGATGATCAACGTGCACGCCTCCTTGCTGCCGAGGTTCCGGGGCGCCGCCCCGATCAACTGGGCGATCAAGGAGGGAGACCCGGTCACCGGCATCTCCATCATGGCGATGGCCCCCGGCATGGATACCGGACCGCTCCTCCATCAGCGCGCGATGCCGATCGCCCCGGATGAGACGGCCGGGAGACTGACGGAAAAGCTCGCCGCGCTGGGCGCCGAGACCTTGATCGAGGCGCTGGCGCTCCTGCGGCTCGGCAGAGTCGTGCCGGTGCCGCAGGACGAATCGCGCGCCACCTACGCCCCCAAGATCAGCCGGACCCTCACCCGCGTCGTCTGGAGCGGCGATGCCGACGCGGTGAGCCGGGGGATCCGCGCCTTCGATCCCCAGCCGGGAGCGTGGAGCATGTTCGATGGAACCGAGATCAAGCTGTTCGGGTCGCGCGCCGTTCCGGGCACCGGGAGGCCGGGCGAGGTGCTGGCCCTGGCACCGGGGCTCCTCATCGGCACGGGACACGGCGCGGTACAGATCGACCAGGTCAAACCCTCCGGGAAGGCGCGGATGCCGGCGCCGGACTGGGTCCGCGGACGGGGCGCGATGACCGGCCGGGTGTTCGAATGAGGCCGTTGCCGCGTCTCTTTGCCGTGACCACCGACGCCATCTGCCGCGCCGCCGATTTCGGAGTCCGGGCCGCGGCCGTGGCGGCGCTCGGCCCGGCGGCTGCGCTGGTGGTGCGCGCTCCGGGCGGAACCGCCGCGCAGCTGGCCGTGTTTGCGGAGCGGGTCACCGCGCTGGCCCGGCCCCCCGAGGCCGCCGTCATCGTTCATGCCCGTCCCGACCTGGCCCTCGGGTTGGGCGCGCAGGGCGTTCAACTCCGGCGGGACGACCTCGCACCCCGGGATGCGCGGCTGGTGCTGCCGAGGGGATGGATCGGCGTCTCGGTCCACAGCCGGGAGGAGGCCGAGACGGCGATCGCGGAAGGCGCGGACTACCTGGTGGCGGGCAACGTGTTCGAGACCCGGTCGCATCCGGGGCCGGGCCTGGGGCTGCCCTGGCTGGCGGAGCTGTGCTCGCTCCGGGTTCCGGTGGTGGCGATCGGCGGCATCACGCCGGCGCGCGCCGACGAGGTCAAACGGGCAGGTGCCTGGGGAGCCGCGGCGATTGCCGCGATCTGGGAAGCCGCCGACCCCGCGACGGCGGCGGTGGCGCTGGCGGCACCATGGACCGCGGAGACATGAACATGGACCTGGTGGTGAACGGTGAATCGAGGCAGTTTGAGGGCCCGCTCACCGCGGCCGGCCTCCTGGCGGCGCTCGGGCTCGATTCCCGCGCGGTGGTCGTCGAGCTCAATCGCCATATCGTCCGGGGTCCCGAGCTCACGGGAACCCCGCTCAGCCCTGGCGACCAGGTCGAGCTGGTGCACTTTGTCGGAGGCGGATGACATGAGCGACGCGCTGGATCAGCCGCTGATCATTGGCGGCCGCCGCTTCCGATCCCGGCTCTTCGTGGGCACCGGCAAGTACGCCGGCAACGCGCAGATGATCGCCGCCATCGAGGCGTCCGGCGCGGATTGCGTCACCGTGGCGGTGCGGCGAGTGGATCTCGATCGGAGCAAGGAGGAAGGCGTCCTCCATCACCTCGATCCGGCCCGGTACTTCCTGCTGGCCAATACCGCGGGTTGCTACTCCGCCGACGAGGCGGTCCGCTACGCGCGGCTGGGCCGCGCGGCGGGATTCAACGACTTCGTGAAGCTCGAGGTCATCGGCGACAAGGAGACCCTGCTTCCCGACGTCGCAGGACTGTTGATCGCCGCGCGCGAGCTGGTCGCCGACGGTTTCAAGGTGCTGGCCTACACCAACGACGATCTGATCACCGCGCTCCGGCTCGAGGAGATCGGATGCGCCGCGGTCATGCCGCTCGCCTCTCCGATCGGCAGCGGGCTCGGCCTGCTCAATCCCTTTTCGATCCGAACCATCAAGCGAAGACTCCGCGTTCCGGTGATCGTGGACGCGGGCGTAGGGACCGCCTCCGACGCGTGCCTGGTGATGGAACAGGGCGTGGATGGAATTCTCATGAACACCGCGCTCGCCGAAGCCACCCACCCGGTCGCGATGGCAGAGGC
>JANNGX010000120.1:0-7142 GCA_031404115.1 Gemmatimonadales bacterium
GCCATCACCCAGGAGAACCCCATCAGCGGAATTACCACCCACCCGCTCACCACCTCGGGATAGAGCAGGGCTACGGCTTTGGGCGCCAGCTCGCCCAGGACGATGTGCAGCACGGTAATGATCGCGAAGGCGATGACGACGGCTACGGTATGGGTGGCGTACACCTCGGCGCTGGCGGGGAGCCAGCTGAAGGCGCCGTCAATGAGGTGTGCCAGCGCGGGCTTGCCCACCCAGCCCAGGCCGAGGGAGGCCAGGGTGATACCGAGCTGAGTGGCCGAGATGTAGCGGTCGAGCGATTGAACGGCCCGCGCGGCCAGCATAGCTTTGCGGTCGCCGGCCCGGCCCAGCTCGTCGAGGCGGGTCTTGCGGGCGCCCACCAGCGCAAACTCGGCGGCAACGAAGAAGGCATTGGCGAGCACCAGCGCGAACACGGCGACGAGGCCGACCAGCACCGACCCTGACTCCGCCTGTGGAGGCTCCATACCCGAGAAGGTAAGCGGTTCCCCGACGGGCGTGCGAGGGGCGGTGCCGAACCGCCTGCTTGTCGTGCTGGTCATCACCGCGCTCTTCATGGTCGTCGAGGCGGTGGCCGGTTGGGTGAGCGGCGCCCTCGCGCTGGTGGCCGACGCGGGGCACATGCTGACCGACGTGGGAGCCCTCGGCCTCTCGCTCTTCACCGCCATCCTGGCCCGGCGCCCGGCCGACCCGCGGCGCACCTACGGGTACCTGCGCTGGGAGATTCTGGCCGCGCTGGTGAACGGCGCCGCGCTCTTTGGGCTGGCGGGGTGGGTGGTGGTGGAGGCGGTGGGGCGCATCTCTCACCCGGAGCCGATCCAGACTGGCCTCTTCATGGCCGTGGCGGCGGTCGGGCTGATGGTGAACCTCGTGTCCCTCTGGGTGTTGCACGGCGCCCACCACGGATCCCTCAACACGCGGGGCGCCTACCTCCACGTGATGGGGGATGCCCTGGCTTCGGTGGCTGCGCTGGGGGCGGCGCTTGTCATCCGCTTCACCGGATGGACCGTGGTGGACCCGATTGCCTCGATCGCGCTGTCCCTCCTGATCCTGGTTGGCGCCTGGCGGCTGCTCCGGGAAAGCACCGATATCCTGCTCGAGGCAGTGCCCGCCCACATCTCCCTGGTGGACGTGCGGGACCGGATGCTGGCCGTCTCGGGGGTGTCTGCGGTGCACGACCTCCATGTCTGGGCCGTCACCAGCGGCGTGGTGGCTCTGAGCGGACATGTGGTGGTGCCCGACCTGGCTGGCCACCCGGCGGCTTTGACCGGTCTCAAGGAGGCGGTGGCACGGCTTGGGATCGGGCACGCCACGATTCAGCTCGAGGTTGAGGATGAGTGCCTGGGGGTGGACTGTCTCGAACCCCTTGGGGCCACGGAAGTTGGCGCCCACTCCCACCCCCCCGGGGCGGCCCACGGGCACCGGCACTGATTCAGGGTTGCGGCGGGGGCGTCCGACTCTTATTTATGGCCCGAGAAGGGCGGTAAGTCGGTAGGTCGGGACGTGGGTAGGCTTGAGTGCTTGTGACGGCAGGAACGGTGGCTCGGTACCGACTTACCGACTTACCGACCTACCGACCTTGAAAGGGTCGTTTTGGAAATCCGGAACGTAGCAATCATCGCGCACGTCGATCACGGGAAGACCACGCTGGTGGATCAGATGCTCCGCCAGGCGGGAGTCTTCCGGCAAAATCAGCACGTCGAAGAGCGGGTTATGGACTCCAATCCGCTGGAGCGCGAGCGGGGCATCACGATTCTGGCCAAGAACACCGCCCTTCACTGGGGCGGGGTCAAGATCAACATCGTGGATACGCCGGGCCACGCCGACTTCGGCGGCGAAGTCGAGCGCATTCTGCGCATGGTGGACGGCGTGCTGATCCTGGTCGACGCGGCGGAGGGCCCCATGCCGCAGACCCGGTTCGTTACGCGGAAGGCGCTGGCGCTCGGGCTGCAACCGATCGTCGCCATCAACAAAATCGACCGCGCCGACGCCGAGCCGATGCGGGTGCACGATGAAGTGCTGGGCCTGTTCATCGACCTCGAGGCGAGTCACGACCAGCTCGACGCGGCGTTTCTCTACACCTCGAGCCGGCACGGCACCGCCACGCTGGACCTGGGCCGGCCCGGCACCGATCTCCAGCCGCTGTTCCAGGCCATCCTGGACCGGGTCCCGGCCCCGACTGGCGACCCGACCGGGCCGTTCCAGATGCTGATCTCCACGCTGGACCATTCGCCCTTCCTGGGCCGGCTGGGCATCGGCCGGGTCGAACGGGGCGTGGCCAAGGTGGGCCAGTCGGTGGCGGTGTTGCCCCTGGGCGAGCCGGGCCTGGCGCCCGAGGGTGTTGGCGACGAGAGCCGGATCACCAAGCTCTACACCTTCGACGGGCTGGCCCGGATCGACGTGAACGAGGTACCGGCGGGAGACATTTGCGTCGTCTCGGGATTCGAGGGCATCGAGATCGGCAAGACGCTCACCGACCCGGCCCACCGGGATCGGCTGCTCGGCATCGCGGTCGAGGAGCCCACCATCTCGGTGGACGTGATCGTCAACAACTCCCCCTTCGCGGGCCGGGAGGGGAAGTACGTGACCAGCCGCCAGGTGAAGGACCGGCTCTACCGGGAGCTGGAGCGGAACGTGGCGCTCCGAGTCGAGGAAACCGACTCCCCGGACACCCATACGGTGTCGGGGCGCGGCGAGCTCCACCTGGGCATCCTGATGGAGACAATGCGGCGCGAAGGGTTCGAGTTCCAGGTGTCCCGGCCTCGGGTCATCACCCGGGTGAGTGACACCGGCGAGCGGCTGGAGCCGTATGAGGAGCTGATGATCGACGTCGCCGAGGAGCACATGGGCGCGGTCATGGAAAAGGTCGGGCCCCGGCGGGCCGAAATGACCGAAATGCGGAACCCGGGCATGGGCCTGGTCCGGCTGGTGTTCAAGATCCCCAGCCGCGGGCTGTTCGGTTACCGATCGGAGTTCCTGACCGATACTCGGGGAACCGGCACCATGCATCACCGCTTTCTGGCCTACGGGCCGTGGGCGGGCCCGCTGGCGGGACGGAAGCGCGGAGTCCTGGTCGCAGACCGCGAGGGGCAGGTGGTCGGGTTCGCGCTGGGGAACCTGCAGGAGCGGGCCCAGATGTTCGTGGAGCCGAATGAGCATGTGTATGAAGGCATGGTGGTGGGAGAGAACTCCCGCCCCGGCGACATGGACGTGAACGTGACCAAGGAAAAGAAGCTGAGCAACATGCGGACGACGGCCACCGACGACAACATCCAGCTGGAGCCGCCGCGCGACATCAATCTGGAGTACGGACTCGAGTACATCGAGGAAGACGAGCTGATCGAGGTCACCCCCGAGAACATCCGGCTCCGGAAGCGGGTGCTGGCGGCGGTCGACCGGAAGAAGGCGGCCCGGGCGGCGGCCCGGATCGAGAACGCGTCGTAACCAGCGACGCGTGACTAACACGCAGGTCAACGAGAGGCGGACGAAGACATGCCGGCCCTGGTGGCGTCGCTCAGACAAGTGGAGCTCCGTCGGAAGTTCGACGAGGAGGAGGAATTCGAAGACGGGTTCGCCTTCGACGATTCCGACGACGACGAGGATGACGACGAGGACGACTTCGACGACGAAGACGACGATCTCGCGGATGGTGACGGAGATCTGGACGAAGACTTCGACGACGACATCGAACTGGACGAGGTGCCGGAAGAGCGCTAGGTTGCGCGGCCCGGCATCTTGGGCTATGTTGTTGTCGTTCTTGGAGTTGCGATATGGTGCGGGGCCTGTAGCTCAGGTGGTTAGAGCGCACGCCTGATAAGCGTGAGGTCGGTAGTTCAACTCTACCCAGGCCCATTTGGGTTCAATTGTGTCTGGCCGCTTGGAGTTCCTTCCGGCGGCTTTTTTGTGGCTCCCTTTCTTCGCTGACGGTTTCATGGAGGCGGGCGACTCGCAGCGCCTCCCAGAAAGCTCAAAAGGAAAGCCTTGCCCCGATCCGAACGCCGGGGGACCGAGTCGATCCCGTCAAGCCAAGGGATACCTGGGGCGATTGCATTTGCCTGTTGTGAACCCGGGCGGAGTGCGGTGCTCTCGGACTTCGCCCCGGGAAGCCGACCTCTTTCCTGGGCCACCACGGAAGGAGGCGCCAGGACGGGGAGAAGGGTGACGACCAGCCAGTGCAGGATTCGGCGATCAAGCCATCGTCAAGGGCCACCATTCCGCCGCTCCGACCGTCGCTCCAGTTGTGTCCGATAGGCGAGGTGCTCAGATTGTCCGCGGAGGCCATCCCACCCGGAGCAAACTTCCCGATGATTTCCCTGGCCCTGCTGCTGGCGTCCGCTGCCACACTGACGCCACTCGATACGACCAGCTACGTCGTCCTGAACCACGGCCGTACCGCAGGCGAAATGCTGGTCATCGAGCGCCCCGACACGGTCGTAGTGAAGTACCATCACGTTGACCGGAACCGCGGCCCGCGCTCCGAGACGCGGTATGCGGTCTCGCGGGGCAAGGTCGTCGGGGGCCAGACCTGGAATCTTCCGCTCAATGGCACCGTTACCGGTGAGCCGGCTGACCGTTTCGAAGTCGTTCGCGATTCGGTGCTGTGGCGCGGGACGGGGCGAGACTCGACCCGGGGCGCTCGGCTGACCTCCACCACCTACTACCGGCTGTCCAGCTTTACCCCCTACAATCAGGCCCTGCTGGCCCGATTTCTCCTGGGACAGCCGGATCGCTTCGCCAGGCTGCTTCCCCGGGGTACCGCGCGGCTCGTCGTGGCCGGCGACACGGTGGTGCGGACCAGGCTTGGCCGGGAGCGCGTGCGGCTGGTCATGATGCGGGATACGGTGGGCGAGGCCAACGGCGTGTGGCTCGACGACCACAACGAGCTGTTTGCCGATCAGGTAGGGTGGTTCATCACCGTCCGGCGAGGAGGCGAGGGAGCCCTGCCGGCGCTCCGCGCGATCGAGATGCGATACCGTGACGCCAACGGCGCGGCGCTGGGACGTCGGCTCGCGCCGGCCCCGGCGAGCGCGATCGTGATCGCCGGTGGTGACGTGTTCGACAGCGAGCGCGGCGTCATCCGTCCCCGCACCTCGGTGCTGATTCGGGGGAGCCGGATCGTGACGGTCGCGCCGGCGGACTCTCTGGCCATCCCCGCCGGCGCCACCGTCATCGACGCTACCGGCAAGACGGTCATGCCGGGGATGTGGGATATGCACTCCCACCTGTTCCCCACGACCCAGACGACGCGGGCATTGACGGACCTGGCCTCGGGAATCACGACGATCCGGGACCTCGCTTCTGACGAGGACGTGGCCAGGCCGCTCCGAGACCGTTCGGCGGCCGGGATACTCGCGGCGCCACGACTGGTGCTGGCAGGTTTCCTCGAAGGCCCGGGACGGTGGGCCGGCCCAACCGAGGCCATTGCGGGCACCGAGGAACAGGCGCTGGCGTGGATCGCGCGGTACGACTCGCTGGGCTACAAGCAGCTCAAGCTCTACAACCTGATCCCCCAGGATCTGGTGCCCGCGATTTCCCGGGAAGCGCACCGGCGCGGAATGCGGGTCAGCGGCCACGTGCCGCGCGGCCTGAGTACCACCGCCGCGGTGCGCCTGGGCTTCGACGAGATCAACCACATCGCCTTCCTGCTCTCGACATTCTACCCTGATTCGCTGTACCTGCCTGAGATGCGGGCCTATTCCGCGGTGTCCTCCGCGGTGGCGCCGACGTTCAACGTGAACTCCGCGGAGTTCGGCGCGATGCTCGAGCTCTTCAAGCAGCGGGGCACCGTGATCGACCCCACGGTGAACCTGTGGCTGTCGGCACGCGCCCAGGGCGGCGCCCCGCCGCCCAACGTGGGGATTCCCGCGCCGGCAACCGATTCGATCGCGCAGCGTGCCGACGCGACCTTTCTCGCCATCATCAAGCGCCTCTACGATGCCGGCGTCACGATCGTGCCCGGCACCGACGGCAGCAATTACAACGCCGAACTGGAGAATTACGAGCGCGCCGGGATTCCCGCGGCGCAGGTGCTGCGCATCGCGACGATCGTGTCCGCGCAGGTCATGAAGGACGACCGGGACTACGGGAGCATCACCGCGGGGAAGGTGGCCGACATCATCATCGTGGACGGCAAGCCGGCGGAACGTGTAGCGGATCTTCGCAAGGTCGAGCGGGTAATCCGCGCCGGGAGGGTCTACGATCCGAAGGCCCTCAGGGCGGCGGTGGGCGGGGGCGGGTAGGGCGGAGTGTAACTACGTGGTTGCGATAGTGGCGGCCAGGGCCTCGAGACTCGGCGCATCGAGGATCACCGCCATAGAGATGCCGATCCCGAGGTCGGTGCGAACGCGGTGGGACAGGAGCAGCGCGCTCAGCGAATCCAGCCCCGAGTGGAGCAGGGAACGATCGTCGTGAAGTGTCGTGGCGGGGACCCCGAGGAGTTCGGCCGCCCGATCCCGGAGATAGACGATTGTCGGATCCTGGGACTGGCCGACGTGCGCCGTGCGATGCGCCTCGCTTTCGCGACCGGGCCACACTGGGGCGGGTGCCGGCAGTGAGTCACGGTCGAGCTTGCCCCTGTCGGTAAGCGGCAGGCGCGCGAGCATCACGAATGCCGAGGGCATGGGGGCGAGAGGCAGTCGTGCCGCCAGGTGCGCCCGGAGCGCGAGTATGTCTGGCGTCGAGCCCTCTTCAGGCACGACGTAGGCCACGAGCCTCGCGTCGTCGCCGGACTCTACTCGAACCGCAGCCTCGCGAACACCCGCCGCGCCGAGGAGTGCCGCTTCCACCTCCGCGAGGTCGACCCACTGGCCCCGGATTTTTCGACGCGTGTCGCTGCGCCCGAGGAGGTCGAGGCAGCCGTCGGGATGCAGACGCCCGAGGTCGCCGGTCCGATAGGTGCGCATGCCGGGCTCCGCCGGGTCGTCCACGAACGCGCGCGCCGTCAGCTCGGGGTGGCCCCGGTATCCGGTGGCGAGATAGCGACTGCACACGGCGATGGTCCCCACCTCACCCGCTTCGACCGGCCGACCCGCCTCGTCGACGATCCGCACGTCCATGTCCTCGACCGGATACCCGACGGGGACGACGCCCTCTGCGGGAGTGACCGCCGCGTCGATGAAGAATTGCCG
>JANNGX010000121.1:0-6384 GCA_031404115.1 Gemmatimonadales bacterium
GGCGGGCTGGGAAGAGTCCGCTAGGTATCCGCTGAATATAGGATATCCGGCCGCCCTCGTGGTCTGGGAAGCGTTCGTGCATCTTCGTAGCAGGAAACGCTGAACCTCCATCCACCAGGAGCGGCCGATGAGCGAGGGCGACAATCTGCAGTTCGACCGCGCAGAATCGGCAGGTGAAGGCTCCGCGACGGCAGCCTGTTCCAGCTGCAAACAGCCGCTGCAGGGTTCCTACTTCGAGGTAAACGGTGCGGTGGTCTGCCCCTTCTGCCGCGGCGCACTCGAGCGGGAGTGGAGCAAAGGCACCAGCGCGGGCCGGTTCGGAGCGGCGCTTCTTCTTGGGAGCCTGGCAGCGGCCGCCGGGGCCGGCCTCTACTACGCCATTCTCGCCCTGACCGGGTACGAGCTGGGCCTCGTGGCGATCGTGGTCGGGCTCGGGGTGGGCTTCGCCGTCCGGAAGGGGTCCCACGGCAGAGGAGGCTGGAGGTATCAGCTGCTCGCCATGTTTCTAACCTATACCTCGATCGTCGCGTCCTACGTTCCGCTGCTCGTCACGGCGGCCCGGGAACAGCCCAGCGTGACTGCCACCGACAGTTTGCCCTCCGCGTCCCGGCCCGGCTCAGCAGTAGCGGGTCCGTCGGTGAATCCCGAGGATCCCGGCACGGCGCCGGCGCCGGCTCGCAGCGTCCTGGTCGCGCTGATTCTGATGATCGGACTGCTGTACGCGCTCCCGTTCATGGCCGGCCTGGAAAACATCATGGGCCTGGTGATCATCGCGATCGGGTTATTTGAGGCGTGGAAGCTCAACAAGCCCGCTTCGCTCAGTATTACCGGCCCTTACCAGGTCGGAACGACCACCCTCGCACCCGAAACCACCTAGCCGGTGACATCTACTCCGGCGCCGGTGGCGCACACCTGTCCGCACTGCGGCACGCAGGTCGCCCCGGCGCTGCTGGCCTGTCCATCGTGTCAGCGACTGGTTTACGGCGATGACCTCAGGCGCCTCGCCGAAGCGGCGGAGGCCGCGACGAGCGCGGGAAACCCGACCGGGGCGCTCGCCGCCTGGCGCGAGGCAACCCACCTTCTTCCGCCTGATTCTCGGCAGTACGACACTATCACTTCCCGAATCGCGGACCTGAGTCGGCAGCTCGATACGGCGGGCGCACCGGTCGTTCCAAAGAAACAGCCGGCCTGGGCGGCCCGCTGGGGTGTCCTGGGCGGGATTGTCCTCCTCTTCTGGAAGTTCAAGTTCGTCCTCGCCTTCCTGCTCACCAAAGGAAAGATCCTTCTCCTCGGCCTCACCAAGGGCGGCACGCTGTTCTCCATGCTGCTGTCCCTCGGGATTTACTGGAGGGTCTTCGGCTGGAAATTCGCCGTGGGCGTGATCGTCTCGATCTACATCCACGAAATGGGCCACGTGGCCATGCTGACGCGCTTCGGCATTCAGGCCACGGCGCCGATGTTTATTCCCGGCTTCGGCGCGCTCATCCGGAGCCGATACTATCCGAAGGATGTGGTGGCCGATGCGCGGGTAGGGCTCGCGGGGCCGATCTGGGGGTTGGTCGCGGCGCTCGCGGCGTATGGCGTGTTCCTCATCACCGATTCTCCGGGCTGGGGCGCAATCGCGGAAGTGGGGGCGTGGATTAATCTCTTCAACCTGCTCCCGGTGTGGCAGCTGGACGGGGCCCACGGCTTCCGGGCGCTCACCAAGCAGCAGCGGTGGCTGGCGACCGCGGTTATCGGAGGGATGTGGTTCGTGACGTCGGAAGGTCTGCTGCTTCTCCTCCTGATAGGATCCGGCGCCGCGGCATGGTTCGGTAAGCCGGCGGAACGGCCCGACGGCCGCGCCTTGCTGGAGTACGTGGTGCTGGTGGTGCTCCTCGCGTTGTTGACTACGATCCCGGTGCCGGTCGGGGCGCTCCGGTAGTCGCGGCCGGAACACCTCGGGAAAACGCGATGTAGTCCGTGGGCACGGGGACCTGACCGGCCTGACGGAGCAGTTGGTTAATCTTCCCGCGATGGTATTGGGCGTGCAGCGCCACGTGCAGCAGAATTTCTCCCACCGGTGTCTCGAACGACTGACCGGCGCTGTTGGTGTACGCTGCCATCCTGTGCAAGCCCGACTCTTCCAGCCCCTCGAAGTAGGCCTGGTACCCGCGGTGCACCGCTTCCACCAGCGCCCCGGCCTCCGCGAGCGTGAGCTCGGGCCACACGGGCGCTCGTGAGTCCCGTCGGGTAATTCGGGAAAGCCAGACCTCGTCGGCGCCGAGGATGTGATTGAACTCGCGCAGCACCGCCGCAGGCACATCGGCGCGCACTTGGAGGGATGCGAGAACCAGGCGGTCAGCCCAGCGGGCGTGGTGCCAGAGGCGGCGTGCGTCCATCCCCCCGATACCCCTCAGCCTTCGTCCGTCGGCTGAATGCTTCCCGGGATGCCAGCGCCATACCTGCAGGCCTCGACGCCCTCCTTGCGGGAGGCGCCGGCGCAGAGCCTGGCGCGGTCGGCCTCGGGACCAACCAGTGCCCTGATCTGTTCGCCAACCGCCTGATAGCAGAGCAGCGCGCCGCGCGCATTGCCAAGCACTCCACAGAAGGCAATGCCGGGCTCGGCGCGGGCACCCCAGTCGACCAGCGACTTGACCGCCCCGAAGTAGCACCATTTCCGGTATTTGTCTCCACCTTGGTCGCAGTAGCGCCGGGTCTTGTCCGGATCGCGGCGGGCCATCGAGGTGATGTCGCGCCCCAGGCTCCGGTAGCAGATCGGTCGCATGTCTTCGGGCGCGGTGTCACAGGTTTCGGCGGCCTTCCTGATACTTCCTTTGTTGAAATGCAGCACGGCCGCGGTCTGGATCTCATAGCAAGGCTGGAGATACTTCTGCGCCATGATCGAACAGGGGTAGAGTGGCCGTGCCGGGTCCAGCCGCTTGAACGCGGCGTGCCCCAGGCGCGCATGGTCATGGTCGCTGCTTGTGGCGAGTTCGGACGCCGGGTGATGCGGAGCGATCTCCCCCATGATGTTTTCCATGAAGGCGCCGCCGTAGCACGACGTGCGGTCCCACCCGTCGCCAAGGAGATCGCAGGTGCCAAGAGCGCGGGGGAGGTCGCCGCCATACATCATGTCGAGCCCGTGCCCCATGCCGTGGACGCACTGGAAGAGCTGCCATTGCGGCTCGCCCGATTTGCGATACGGCGCACAGAGGGCGTTGATCGTGACGCTGTCCATCGACGACTGACTCTCGAGGTATGCCTGAATGACCCCATGGCCGCAGCCCGACGCGAATTCGACCGGGCAGTGGTCGAATGCGGCCGGCACGTTTCGAAGATGCCGGAAGCCCTCGATGCCGATCCCGTGGGCGTAGACGTGCCCGTCGCGGCTCACGTCACGGTCGAGCAGGGCGACGCCCTTGAGCGCGACGATTGCGCCGGCAACACCAGTCTCCCGGACAATTGCGGTGAACGCCTTGCGGTAGCAGTCGCCCCGCACCTCGCGGGCTTCCCGGGTACAGGGAGCCGCGGCCCCCAGTTCCACCCGGGCCGCCCGGTTCAGGCGCAACGGGCCGTATCGGACGGCGAGATATGCGCCGCCGGCGCCACCGGCAAGGAGCAGGAGTGTGGCGGCGTAGAGACCGACTATCCCGCGTCGTGACATATTGTCTGAATCCAAGCTGAATCCGCGGGCGGTAGCCTGTACGCGGTCCGGTCAGCGTTTCTTTGACGCCTGAAGTTTTTTCTTAACCAGGGCGGCCAGCATCGCCACCAGATTGATCACCGCCAGGACGGCCCCCACGATGATCAGGACCCGGGCCGTCCGACGGAGCACGCTCAGCCGGTGAATACCGATCAGAACCAGGCCGGCCTTGGTGGTAAGCAGAAAAGCCGCAGCGGAAAACAACAGCATCTGAATGAGCAGCAGCGGCCGGTAACCGAGCCCCGCGGAGAGCCAGTATAAAGCCAGTGCCACCAGGAGCCAGGCGAGCAGACCGGTCCGGGTGGTCTGGCCCACCGGAAGATCGAGGATCAGCGGTGCCACGATAATGCCGAGCACCAGCAGCCAGAAGAGCAGCCGCAGGATTGACTGCTTGAGCTCTTTCGCGTCCGCTTCCTCGGCGGTATGCGGGGTCGGGCTTGTCATCGCGCGGAGCCCTAGGGCAATCCGATCGGCATTCCCGGCGGCGGCGCAAACGGCTTGGGCAGGACCGCCGGGTCCCAGGGCCGCTCCAGGAACCTCCGGATATCGGACGCGAGCAGCATCAAGTGGGCGGTGCCCTCCCCCGCGGCCGCCAACGATGCATCCGCGGGCGCCGGCAACCCCGCTGCGAACGCCCGCAGCTTCAACTGGGCAATGCCCCGGACCTCGGAACTCCGCGCTGTCTGCGCAAGCCCCATAAGCCGGTCCACCAGGACCCGCTGCACCCCGCGCCCGACCGCGGCCAGATACGGGTCAGCTGACGGCGGCTCCCCCGCTCCGAGCACGCTGTCGATCAATTCCGAGAGGCCCGGCAGGCTCGGGTCCAGCGCGTGTTGCTGGACCAGCCGCGCCGCCCGCTCGGGGTTGAGCACCAGCTGCGCGACCATGTCCGCCGCGGCGCCGGCCGGACTGATGGCGTCGAACACCGGATCGGTCACCCGGTCGAATAGCTCCCGGCTCTCGGGATACCCCGAGGGCCGCGGCGGAATCCGCGCGAGGAGCGCCCGCGGAATGGCGAGCTCCTTCGGGTGGAGTGTGGCCAGCACGGCCGACAAGGCCTTACGCTGCTCCACCGCAGGCACCGGGTGGAGCGGCTCCTGGCCGTCGCCCCGGAGGGCGTAGGTGTAGTACTGCCCGCCGACCACCTTCACCGCCGATTCCACCTGGTAGCGATGGTGCAGATAGAGCGGTACCAGCACCTCCTCCATCGTCGCCAGCGGCTTCCCCTTCCGGATGGCTTCCTCACCGAACCGGTCCAGCGCCACCCGGCGCACCCGCATGACGCGGCCCAGCTCCTCCACCGGGTCCGCTCCGTTGTCCCACAGGTGCGTGTTAGGGTGCGCGCTTCCGAACGGGCGGGCATCCTGGTCGGTCAGAAAGAACAACCCCCGGGACCGCGCTCCGGCGAGCAGCGCCTCCAGGGCCCGCGGCTCATCGGTGCCGGGAGCAAAATCGGAGTAGCCGAATTTGATGGCCTCGGTGTCCCACGCCCCGATGCCGGCGGCGTAGGCGTCGGAAAGATCGATCGCGCCGGTGGCCGCCAGCTTGGCCACCGGGTGGGGATAGTCCATCACCGAAGCCCGGTTGGCCGTGCTGCTGATATAGTTGTGCTGGATGCCCAGCGTATGCCCAACCTCGTGGGCCGCGAGCTGCCGGAGCCGGGCCAGCGTCATCGCCTCCGCCGCTGCGGCCTTCTCGGTGCCGGCCTTGTAGGGGCTCAGGAGCCCTTCGGCCAGCATGTAGTCCTGCCGGGCGCGCTCCGATCCCAGGGTCACATGGCCCTTGAGGATCTCCCCGGTGCGCGGATCGGTGACGGTATTCCCGTAGCTCCAGCCCCGGGTGAACCGGTGCACCCACTGGATCATGTTGTAGCGCGCATCGAGTGGATCGGCGTCTTCGGGCAGCAGCTCCACCCGGAACGCGTCCTTGAATCCGGCGGCCTCGAAGGCCTGGTTCCACCAGCGAGCGCCCTCGAGGATCGCGGCGCGGAACGGTTCCGGCGCGCCCCGGTCCAGATAGTACACGATCGGCCGGACCGCTTCCGAGACCGCCGCCCGGGGGTCCTTCTTTTGAAGCCGGTGTCGCGCGATGAACTGGTGGACCTGGTCTACGCCGAGGGGCGCGGTGAAGTCCATGTAGTCGGCCGAGTAGAACCCGGCGCGCGGATCGAAGGCGCGGGGCGTGTATCCCGGCCCCGGGAGTTCCACCAGCGAGCTGCGCTCTCTCATGGTGAGCGCCTCGGCGGTCGGCGCGATGTCCCGAACCCAGGCCCCGGGGCTCTCACCCACAAACGTGACGATCACTTCGATCTCGGTGTTCTTCGGAAACACCTTGGTGCGCTCGGGATCCACCGCGCTGCGCGTGGCATCGACCCGGTAGGTGCCCTGGCGGGTCCGGGACAGGGATCCGGTGACGTTGTGCACATCCCGCACCACGAAGTCGGTGGCGTCCACCAGGACGGTCCCGCCGGTTTCTGCCTCGATCTTGAATCCCCACAGGGTGGAGATCGCGAAGGATTCCTCGACTGCACGCCGCGCGGCGGCGCTGCTGTCGCTGGCGCGGAACCCGTAGTTGGGCTGCACCATCAGCAGCTTGTGGCCGATCCGCTGAAAGCGCACGATGCGCTCCCGCCCGATCTGGCCGCGATCAACCCCGATGTCGTTGGATCCCAGGCCGGTAGGCGCCCCGGTGATGTAGAG
>JANNGX010000122.1:0-3355 GCA_031404115.1 Gemmatimonadales bacterium
ATCTCAACAGCGGGAAGTTCCGCTGGTCGATCGCGTTCGGCGAGTACCCGGCGCTCGCGGCGCAGGGCGTGAAAAACACGGGCTCCGACAACTACGGGGGCGCGGTCGTCACCGAAAACGGGTTGCTCTTCATCGCTGCCACGACTTACGACAGGAAGTTCCGCGCCTTCGACAAGATGACCGGGAAGCTGCTCTGGGAGACGACCCTGCCAGCATCGGGGAATGCGACTCCGGCGCTGTACATGGTGAACGGGAAGGAGTATGTGGTGATCGCGTGCGGGGGCGGGAAGAACGATGCACCCAGCGGCGGCCGCTACGTGGCGTTCGCGCTCCCGGAGCGCTACTGAGGGAAATCCCGCTCCCCGCTCCCCGCAGTAGTAAGACCGGGGGCTCGCAAACTTCGTTCACCCCCGGCCTTTCCTACCCCCGCCCCTCATGCCGCCGGGGCGATACCGCCCGGGTCAGGCCCCGGAATCGGCGGCGCCGCCTTTGCCCGTACCGACCTCGCTGTATCCGAGGAAGGGAAGTCTACGGGACTAGTCCCTAAAGGGACTAATTCTGGGTATTTGTTGGGATCCTCCGAAAAACACCTGTGGTTCTCCAGTTCATTTCCCCCGTAACGGCTGCTCGTGAGCCCTGGCACCCGCGCGAATGCCATGGCCCAGTCGACTTGTGCGACGCCGGGAAGCACCGGAATTTCGCGAAAGGAACGAAGTTTGCGAGCCCCCGGGCTTACTGCTGCGGTGAGCGGGGAGCGGGGAGCGGGATTCCCCTCAGTGGCGCTCCGGAAGCGCGAACGCCACGTAGCTGCCGCCGCTGGGCGCGTCGTTCTTCCCGCCCCCGCATGCGATCACAATGTACTGGCGCCCGTTCACCATGTACGTGGCCGGGGTCGTGTTCCCGGCGGCGGGCAGCGGCGCCTCCCAGAGCAGCTTCCCGTTGGACTTGTCGAAGGCGCGGATCCGGTTGTCGTAGGTCGTCGCGGCGATGATGAGCAGCCCGTTCCGCGTGACGATCGCCCCGCCATAGTTGTCCGATCCGGTATCCTTGAGCCCCTGCGCCGCGAGCTTGGGATACTCCCCGAATGGAACGGCCCACTGCGTCGCACCGCTGTTGAGGTCGATCGCGCTGAGCGTGCCCCAGGGCGGCTTGATGGCGGGATAGCCCTCGTGGTCGAGGAAAATGTCGAACACCGCGTTGCGATACTTGACGAAGGTCGGGACGTCGCGCGGGGTCTGCTTCGGCTGGGCGCCGCTCCTCACGTACTCGGCCAGCTCGGCGATGGCTGAATCGTTGAGCGCGGCGGCGAAGGCGGGCATCCGGCCGGTCCCGGTCCGGATCGTCTGCACGATCTGTTCTCGGCTCAGCCGCTGGGCCACGCCCGTGAGCGTGGGCGCGAGCGGCGTGGTCTTCGCCCCGTGACATTCGGCGCAGTAGGCCCCGAACAGGGAGTTCTCCTCCCGCGGGACGATCTTGAGCACCCAGCCCATCTCGTTGGCGTTCACGTACAGGAGGCCGGTCTCCGGATCGAAGGCCGGCCCGCCGTACTCGCCGCCGCCGTCCACGCCCGGGAAGATGATGATCCCTTTCTCGTTGGGTGGGGTGAAGGGATGGGGCGTCGGGTTCTCGTTGAAGATCTTGAGCGCGGTCGCGCGTGCCTCGGGCGTCCGGTCCGTCAGGTCGGCCTCGGTGAGGCGCTGCCGCACGAACGGGTCGGGGAGCGTGGGGAAGCGCTGCGAGTCGGCCGTCACTTCGCCGGGGAGGATCCCCTTCGGCATCTGGCGCCACTCGCTCGGGAAAAGCTCTCGGCCGGTCTCGCGTTCCAGCAGCCAGACGTGCCCGGTCTTGGTGATCTGGGCGACGGCGTCCACCGGCTTGCCGTCGCGGGTTACGGTCACGAGCGCGGGCGCCGCGGGCAGATCGCGGTCCCAGAGATCGTGCTTCAGGACCTGGAAGTGCCAGACCCGCTTGCCGGTGTTCGCGTCCAGAGCGACAATCGAGTTGGCGAAGAGGTTGTCCCCCACCCGGTTGGCGCCGTAGAAATCGAACGACGCCGACCCGGTGGCGAAGAACACCATCCCGCGCCGCTGGTCCACGGTGACGCCCGACCAGGCGTTCACCCCGCCGGCGATCTTCCACGCGTCGGGAGGCCACGTGTCGTAGCCGAGCTCGCCGGGATGGGGAATGGTGTGGAAGGTCCAGCGGATGGCGCCGGTCTTCACGTCGTACGCGCGCACGTCTCCCGGGGCGCTCGGCAGGGCCTCGGGGACCGAGGTGCCGATGATGAGCATGTCCTTGTACACCACGCCCGGGGTGCTGGCGCTCACCGACAGCCCTTCGACCGGGCGGTCCAGCCCGGCGCGCAGGTCCACCCAGCCGCTGTCGTTGCCCCACCCCGGCACCTTCAGGCCGGTTCTGGCATCGAGCGAAAAGAACCGGTAGCGATAGTTGAAGTAGACCCGGCCGTCGTGGACCACGATGCCGCGGTAGCGGATCCTGGGGCCTAAGAACGCGCCGTTGGTCGGGTCGAAGCTCCAGAGCTCCTTGCCGGTGGCGGCGTCCAAGGCAAAGGCGCGCTGCTTGGGCGACATCGCGTACAGCACGCCGGCCTGGATCACCGGGTTGGACTGCATCTCCGAGCCGGGGAACGCGTCGCCCGTGTTGTAGGTCCAGGCCACCTCGAGCTGAGAGACGTTGGCCGGGGTGATCTGGGAGAGGGTGACGTAGTGGTCGTGATTGTCGCTGCCCTGGTAGACGGGCCAGTCCGCGTTCTCGGCGGTGCGGGCGCACGCGCCGAGGGCGAGCAGGGAGAGGATTACCGGAAACCTGCGAACACTGACAATCACGGCTTCAAGGCGGCTTGAACCTTGAAGCCAGGCAGTGGGATGACCATTCCGCTCCCCGTGTTGATCAGCTCCATGGTCGTAAGCCCCCGGATCAGCACCCATGCTCCGTCCGGGCTCCAGGAAATCTGTTCCTGCCCCAGCGGGAACCGCGTCGTGTTCAGAACCTTCTGGCCCGAGCCATCGGGATTGACCGTCTTGACGCGGTGCGTGACGATGTCATACAACGCGATCTTGTCTCCAGCCGGAGACCATTCAGGAGCGTAGCCTGGAATCGGATTACCAACATAGGCATTGGCGACCAGATCCCACAGCCGTACCACCGTCGCTGCGCCCCCCTGGTCATCAAAGGCCATCAACCGTCCGTCAGGAGAGATCGACGGCCGGAAACAGAAGCAGGTCAGGATCGGCTGGAGCCCGGACCCGTCGCGCCCGATGCGATAGATCGCTGTGACGCTACCTACCGTGCCGGTGAAATACAGGTATTGTCCGTCCGGCGACCAATCCGGGAG
>JANNGX010000123.1:0-2471 GCA_031404115.1 Gemmatimonadales bacterium
GGCGAGCCGCCGACACCGGTCATCTACTTTTCCTATCGTGATCGGCCTCCGCCGCGGGGGGAAATCCACCTCCGGACCGCACCGGAGGGCGAGCATGCCCTGGCGCCGGAGCTTCGCCGGGTGGTGCGGGAGCTCAACCCGATGCTGCCGATCTACGATGTGCGGACCCTGGCCGAGCACGTGGACAAGAATCTGTTCATCCAGCGGATTCCGGCACAGATGTTCGTGGTCCTGGGGCCGCTCATCCTGGCGCTGGCCGCGATCGGCATCTATGCGGTGGTGGCCTATGCGGTGGCCCAGCGCACCGCGGAGATCGGCATCCGGCTGGCCCTGGGCGCCACCGCACCGCGGGTGGTGGCGCAGATGATCTCGGAGAGCATGCAGGTGATTCTGTTCGGGACCGTGGCCGGGGCGCTGGTTGCGTTTCTGGTGGGCCGCGGGCTCATGGCGGGCGGGTCGATCCCGATCCCGATTCTGGTTGGCGCGCCGGTGTTGCTGCTGGCGGTGTCGGCGGTGTCGTGCTGGGTGCCGGCGCGGCGCGCGGCACGGATCGATGCGCTGGCGGCGCTGCGGTGGGAGTAGAACTCGGGCGGTCTCTGCGGGCTGGGGGTAGGCAGTGCGTTTGGCGCCGGACCTGCGTCACTGACGCCAGGGCTCAGGTGCGCGCGATAAGGGCCGCAAGCAGGGTGACCCACATGAGGCTCATCCAACCCATCTGCTGGCGCAGGCCCTTCTGAAGCGACGCGTCAAATCTGGACTCTATCGCATCGAACCGGGCATCGATCTGGGCGAACCCGTGCGCGGCGACCTGGCTGTCGAGCTTCCCTTCGAGGGCGGTGGCCAGCCGGTCGATCCTGGCGTCTAGCCGGGCTCCCGTCTGGTCGATCTTGGCGTCCAAGCGGGCTTCCAGCCCAGCCAGCCGCTGTTCCACCTTGGCGTCGAAGCGCGCGAAATTAAGCTCGTTGAGCTCTCGAAGATCGCTGCGATAGGTAGCGTCCACCGCATTAAACCAATCCACGAGCTCATTGGCGACGGGCTCGCTCGTGAAGGATCCGCCGACACCATACAAAGTACGCTCCGCTCCCGCCTAACCCAAAGAGCGCGTAACCCCCGACCCCGCGTCCGGCTAGCGGAACAGGCGCGGCACACTCCCGACCGCGCGCCCGCGCTTGTCCATCAGGATCAGCGGCATCGGCAGCGTGCCCTCGACCAGCGCGAGCGGCTGCGAGCCGTAGGCCAGGAGCATCGCCGCAAAGGAGTAGGTGTCGGCCATGGCGTCGTTCACCACGTAGCCCAGATCGCGGAACTGGTTCGCCGTGATAGCGCTCAGCGGATTAGAACCATCGAGCCAGCCCGACATCAGCTCGCGGCCGAAGGTCGTCTCCCGCCAGTGCGCGTAGGCGGTGCCCGCCCCGCCGGTCTCCTCGACCGGCACCCCGCTCCCGGAAAAGCCGAGCCCGCCGGGGCTGCCGAACAGCGCGGTACGGGCCGCGATCCCGGTAAAGATGGGGTCGCGGGGCTCGCGGTTCAGAAAGGCGTTGGGGGCAAAGCCCGCCCCCGGATTGAACTCCCAGATGGTGCCGAAGCCCAGCACGTGGCCCATCTCGTGGAGGATCACGTCCTCGAGCTGGCCCCCCGATTCCAGCGTGGCCAGATCCGCGGTGTCGAACTGCATGTAGCCCTGGACCGGGAGGTAGCCCTCGCTGCGCAGGATGCACGGCCCCGCGCTGCCCAGCACCTTGCCCTTCCCGTCGATCGGCGAGAGGTCGGCGGTGATGACGAGACCGTCGACCGTCTGGCCCCGCAGGTCGCCGCAGCCCTGGTCGTCCTCCTGAATGGTCATCGGCGGCCCACCCTGGAGAATCAGCCGGGACCACCGGGCCGCGGCGGCATCGAACGCCGCCATCTGGGCGGCGGTCGGCGTGGTGTTCGCGGCGTAGCGCACCTCGATCCGGAAGCTGCCCGCGGGGGGAGCGATGGCCGTCGCGGACACCGTGATCGGGGCGGCGCCGAGCGCGGTGGCGGTCAGCGCCTGGCTCCCGGTGTCGCCCAGCCGCCAGCTCCGGGGCTGTGCGCGGCCGGAGGAATCGGTCTGCGTCGTGGCACCGGTGAGCTGCCCGCCGCCGAGTGCGGCAAAGATCACCTGCACGCCGATAACCGGATGTCCCAGCCCATCGGTCACCGTCACCTGGGGAACACCGGTGACAAAGTTGCCGAGGAATCCGCTGAGATTGGTGCCGGCGGTGGCCGAGATTGATCTCGAGGCGGGGGTGAGCGAATTGCCGCCACCGGGGGACGTACTATCGGTTCCGCCGCAGGCGGACAGAATCACGGCCGCGGCAAGGAGATAAGGTTTCATAGTGCGGGGGCACAGAAGCAACTGCAGTGCCCCCATTTCCTGCCAAAAGGGCGCGGACGTCATGTGTATTATTGGGCACCATTCCATCCAAATGGCGCCTAAAAACGCCAAA
>JANNGX010000124.1:0-7717 GCA_031404115.1 Gemmatimonadales bacterium
TGCGTAAATCGGGGGCGAATCGTGTCATCGCGAGGCGGGGCTGGTACATTCAATGATGCGTGGAGCTCGTGGAGCTGCTGATGGGCCATTCGATGTCTCCGTCTTGACGGGTACCCACCTCCTTCATTCCATAGCGGCAGCCCTCGAGGCGGCCGGCATTCCGTTCATCGCTCCCACCCTGAAGCCGCTGGAGGGTCGGGTCGAAAGCGTCCTGAAACCTCAGATCGAAGACGTCGCCGCGCCGCTCAAGGTCCAGGCGGGGGCCGTATGAACAGTCCCGAGCGCCTCACCGCCGCGCTCGCCGACCGCTACCGCCTCGAGCGCGAACTCGGGCGGGGCGGGATGGCCACGGTGTACCTGGCCCAGGACCTCAAGCACGACCGCCAAGTCGCCATCAAGGTGCTGCGGCCCGAGCTCGCTGCGGTGATCGGTGCCGAGCGGTTTCTCACCGAGATCAAGACCACGGCGAACCTGCAGCATCCCCACATCCTCCCGCTGCACGACTCGGGGCAGGCGGACTCGTTCCTGTTCTACGTGATGCCGTTTGTGGAGGGGGAATCGCTCCGCGACCGGCTGAACCGGGAAAAGCAGCTCCCCATTCCGGATGCGGTGCGGATCGCCGGCGAGGTGGCCGGCGCGCTCGACTATGCCCACCGCCACGGCATCATCCACCGGGACATCAAGCCGGAGAACATCCTGCTGCACGACGGCCGCGCCCTGGTGGCCGACTTCGGCATCGCGCTCGCCGCAACGAGCGCCGGGGCCCGGATGACCGAGACCGGCATGTCGCTGGGCACCCCGCACTACATGAGCCCCGAGCAGGCGATGGGCGACCGGGAGCTCACCCCGCGCAGCGATGTATACGCCCTCGGCGCGATGACCTACGAGATGCTGCTGGGCGAGCCGCCGTTTACTGGGCCCACCGCGCAGTCGATCGTCGCCAAGGTGATGACCGAGGAGCCGGCGCCAATCGTACCCCGCCGGAAGAGCGTGCCGTCCGCGGTGGAAGCGGCGGTGCTCACCGCACTGGAGAAGCTGCCGGCGGATCGGTGGGGGAGTGCGGCGGAGTTTGCGGGGGCGCTCAGCGATCAGTCGGTACGTCGGTATGTCGGTAAGTCGGTCAACCCACCTCGCTACCGACTTACCCGCTTACCGACCTACCGACTTCCCGTCATCGTCGCTGCCGCAGGGGCCCTCATAGCGGCGCTGGCAGTCGCGGCGCTGCGCCCATCGTCCCGGGGCGCGCCCTTTCCGGTGCGGCTGGAGCTGCCCCTGTCGACCGGGCTCACCCGGTCGGCGGTCGCCACCCTCTCGCCGGATGGCCACACCGTGGTCTTCGTAGGGACCCCGCCGTCGGGACAGGGAACCGTTCTCTATCAGCGCCGGCTCGACCAGCTCGTCTCCCGGGTGATTCCCGCCACCGACAACGCGGGGACACCGGTGTATTCACCCGACGGAAAGTGGCTGGCGTTCGTCGCCGGCCGGCGCCGGATCGTCAAGGTTCCCCTCGACGGCGGAGTTGCGGTGCCCCTGGCGGAAATCCCCGACGAGGGCGGCCTCGACTGGTCGCCGGGCGGCGATATCGTGGCCGGCGGCGGAATCTTCGAGGGGCTCAAGGGACTCTACCGGATGAGCGCCGCGGGTGGGCCGCTGCTCCCACTTACCAGCATCGACACGGCCCGGAAGGAGCTCAGCCACCAGTACCCCCGCGTGCTCGGCGACGGCAGGACGGTCCTCTTCACCATCTGGTACGGCACCCTCGACGGGGCCGAGCTCGCCGCCACCTCGCTCGACGACGGCAGGGTGGTCCCCCTCGGCGTCATCGGGGTAAAGGCGCTGGGCGTCGTGGACGGGCAGATGGTGTACGTGCGGGCAGACGGGGTCACCATGGCGGTGCCGTTCGATGTCCGCCGCCGCCGAGCTTCGGGGAACCCGGTGCAGGTGCTCGACCAAGTCCGGATGTTCGGCGGGGTGGGAGACGCCGGCGCATACCTGACATCCGGCGGGGGCATGGTGTACGCCACTGGGGTGCTGCGGCGGCGGGCGATATGGGTGGACCGGAATGGGGCGGTGCTGGGGGCCCTGGGCGAGCCTCGGGAATTTTCTGCGCCGCGGCTGTCGCCCGACGGGTCGCGCGCCGCGGTGATCGTCGGTACCGGCTGGGGGAGCGATCTCTGGATTCTCGACCTCTCGGCCGGTACGCTCACCCCGCTGACCACCACCGGAGGCAGCCGCAACGCGAGCTGGTCGCCCGACGGCCGTCGAGTGCTCTATGTGTCGACCCAGGGCGGACGGGCGGCGCTGTGGTGGCAGCCGGCGGACGGCAGCGGCCCCGCGGTGATGGCGGCCACGCCGCGCCACAATGCCTGGAATGTGGACCTGTCGCCCGACGGGCGCACCGCGGTCTTCAACGCGGTCTACGACGGCAGCTTCAATCTGGAGACCCTCTCCCTGGACTCGGCGCGCGTCGCCGCCGATGTGGCCGCGTCGCCGGTGGCCACCGAGATGTTCGGCCGCTTCTCGCCGGATGGGCGCTGGATCGCCTACACGTCGGACGAATCGGGACGGCGCGAGGTCTACATCCGCTCGTTCCCCGATGCGGTAAGCCGGATCCAGGTGTCCGCGGCAGGTGGAAGCCGGCCGGTCTGGTCGCCCGATGGCAGCCGGCTGTACTACATGGAAGAGAGGCGGCTGATGTCGGCCACGCTGGGGCGGGCCCCGACCATCCGGGTGGCCTCGCGCGCGGTGCTGTTCGAGGGACGCTACGAGACGGACTTCGACGTCTCGCCGGACGGGACCCGGTTCCTGATGATCGAATCGGAGACCTCGGGGCTGAATCTGGTGGTGATCCCGGACTGGCGCACCGAGCTGCGCCGGCTCACAAAATGAGGTAGCCGTGAAGACCTCTCTGTCTCCCGCTGTCCTGGTCCTGCTGGCGTCCACCGCGCGGTTCCCGGCCCACGCCGAGCCGTGGCTCGCCAAGGTGCCGACGGTCCTTCTGCTCGTCCTGGCCTGCGCTCCCGACCGGAACGCGGCGCCCGCAGCGGCATCGTCCGGCGAGAGCGAACATCTCTACGTGTGGACCGGCGGTGCCGACTCCACCGCGCCCGATTTTCTCGCGGTGCTCGACGTGCGGCCCGATACCGGGAGGTATGGAGGGCTGGTCACCACCTTGCCGGTGCCCGGCCTCCGCAACGGGCCGCATCACACCGAGCACGAGCTCTCGGCGGACGGGCAGCTCTTCGCGAACGGCTTCGGGAGCGGAAAGACTTTCGTGTTCGATGTACGCGACGGAGCTCGGCCTCGGCTCGCGGCCGAATTCGCGGAGCAGGCGGGGTACGAGCATCCGCACAGCTTCCTCAGGCTCGCGGGCGGCAACGTGCTGGGCACCTTCCAGATGCATCACGGTGCGTCGGGCATGACGCCCGGCGGCCTGGTGGAGATGACGCCCGCGGGGACGGTGGTGCGCTCCAGCTCCGCGATGGCGCCGGACGTGCCGAGCGGGCTCCGACCGTACTCGGGCGCGATCGTCCCCGCGCTTGACCGGATCGTTACCACGACGACGGACATGGACGACAAGAATCCCTACAAGGCCAACCAGCTCCAGATCTGGCGGCTCTCGACGCTCGAGTTGCTGCACACCATCGCCCTGCCGCAGGGTCCGGCCGGCGACGAGGGGGATTTCACCGCGGAGCCGCGGCTTCTCTCGGACGGTCGCACCGTCCTGGTCTCCACGTTCAACTGCGGACTCTACCTGCTGGACGGGCTCGAGGGTGATGCACCCTCGGGCCGGCTGGTGGCCACCTTCCCCCGCAGCACGGGGACCTACTGCGCCATCCCCGTGGTGTCGGGCCGTTACCTGATCATCACCGTGCCGGCGATTCCCGCGGTGGTGAGCTTCGACATCTCCGACCCGTCGAAGCCGCAAGAGGCCTCGCGGCTCGCCATGGGGCCCGGGGACGTGCCGCACTGGATCGCGCTGGAGCCGAGCACGAAGCGGCTGGTGATCACCGGATACGGCAAGATGGAAGACCGGGTGCTGCTCGCGACGTTCGATTCGGCCACCGGAGCGCTGGCGCTCGACCGGCGCTTCCGGGAGCAGGGCTCCGAGCTACTCGGCTTCAGGCTGGTGGGGCGGCCGCACGGTGCAGTCTTCAGCCGCCCCGGCGCCCGTTAGCCTTGCGGCGAGACAAACGTTGAGATCACCTCGTCAAATGTGGCCGGCTCCTTCCTGCCCCCGTCGGTGCACTTGGTCCAACGCCCGTTCTCGAACTTCCGGCAGACCTCGCTGCACAGGCCGGCGTAGGTGAGGGGGTTCTGGTGAACGGAGAGTGGGGACCGGGAAGTGGAGAGGGGGTTCTGGCAGGAGGCGGGGGCGGCCTGGTGGGAGACGGGGCGGGTGTGGTGGACGATGGAGCCGGTGCGACGGGAGGGGCGGGGGTTGTGGCGGGAGACGGGAGCGGCGGCGAGGATGAAGGAGGCGGACGGCGGGGCGGGGCGGGGGATCGTGAAGACCTGCTACTAGTCCGGGCTGGGCATGGATCGTAGCTTCGACACCTTCTGCGATCAAGTGAGGTTCAATGCGCCGGCACAAGCACCTGCTGTTCCTGGCCCCGTTGCTCGCGCTTCAGGCCGCGAGCCTGGCCGCCCAAGCATCGCCTCGGGACGTCTCCACGATTGCCCGTGCGCTATTCGTCGCGATGGACGCGGGCGACTACGGGCGCACCGGGGCGTTCCTCGATGATTCCCTTCGCCTGCACTATCAGGGGGTTCCGGATCCCATTTCCAAGGCCAGTCTCCTGGAGATGCTTCGCTCCTACGAAGTCGCATTCCCCGACATGCGCCACGACCTGCAGGACGTCTTGCCGAGCGGGAGCTACGTGACGGTTCGCCTCGTGCTGTACGCCACGCACCGGGGTGACTACGAGGGAGTCCCCGCAACGGGGAAACCGGTCACTGTCGCGGGGATTCACATCTTGCGAGTCGCCAATGGCAAGGTCGCCGAGTGGTGGGCGGCAGAGGACGATCTCGGGCTGCTGCGTCAGATCGGCATGGTGATCAAGCCACCGCCTTCCGGCCTATGACAGGTCCTTCACCGACTTCACCCACATGACCTGAGCATGCCGAATCCTTCCCAGACGCTGGCCCTCGAATACTCGCTGCGGGCGGAGGCGTATGCCCGCTATTGGGCACCGGTCATCCACCCGATGGCCCAGCCGCTCCTCAACACCATGTCGCTCGCCGGCAGTCGACGAATTCTGGATGTAGGCACCGGTACGGGGGCGCTCTGGTCCTCGGTCCGGCATGCCGCACCTCGCGCCCAGCTCTGGGGTATTGACCGGGCCCATGGGATGATGAAGATTGGCGGCGCAGCGCTCCGAGGGCGCGTCGCGGTTATGGATGCTCAGTGTTTGGGCGTCAGACCGGGCACCTTCGAGGCCGCACTCCTGCTGTTTGTCCTCTTTCACATTCCTGATCCCGTCGCGGCATTGCGCGAGGTCTTCGTCAGCCTCGTGCCTGCCGGGCAGGTGGGGTTGGTGGTCTGGGGCGCGGATCCCGGGCTGCCCGGCGTCTCGATCTGGACCGAGGAGCTCGACCGGGCGGGTGCCGAGCCCGACCCCCGCGACCCCAGCGTGATGCGGCAGCAATGGATGGATACCCCCGAGAAGCTCGCAGGGCTGCTGCAACAAGCCGGCTTCCGAGCAGACCAGCTCTGGAACCAGACATTTCACCATCCGTGGACTGTCGAAACCCTCCTTGCGACCCAAACGAGCTGCGGCCTGCCAGCCCGCCGGCTCCAGGGGTTGGACGGGGCGGCGCGTCAGGCCTGCGTCGAGCGGGTGCGGGCCCGGCTCGAGGGCTTGAACGCGGAGGCGCTCGCCTATCACGTCGGCGTGGTGTACGCGATCGCACATCGATGACGGAGTCCTGCTCAACTCCCGCCTGGCCGGGCCCCGCCGCGCTATGTTTGGGATGGGCGGCAGGGACCGGCCGCTGTCACTCTGGAGGCATCGCGGAGTATGGGAGAACCCGTCTTCCTCATTGCGTTTGCCATCGCCGCTGCCACGGTGCTCATGGTGGTCAAGACGATCGCCGCGGCCTTCAACAAGAGCGGAGGCTCGCGGTCCGAGCTGGGCCAGGTCAAGGAGCGACTGGAGCAGCACTCCGCCGCGCTGGAAGAGGCCGAGAACAGCCTGGCGCATCAGTCGAATCAGATCGCGGAGCTGCAGGAGCGGCTGGACTTTACCGAGCGATTGTTGGCCGAGGGCCGGGATCGCAACGCGTTGGGGCCCGGGGAGGGGCGGGGATGAGGCCAACCCCTCGGTTGCGCGAGGACTGAACCGAGTCGTGGAGATCGCGCTTGTCTATGGTCACCCCCTGCCCACGTACTTTCCCGGATCCTCCATCCCCACCTCCGCAAAGCCGGTCATCCTGATCCGGCACGAGTCGCACGCTCCGCACGCCCGCCCCTCCGCATCCGGCGCGTAGCAGCTCCGCGTCAGCCCGAAGTCCACGCCGAGCGCCAGGCCCCGCCGGATGATCGCCTCCTTGCTCATGGCGATGAGCGGCGCGTGCACCTTGAACCGCACCCCGCCTTCCATCCCGGCCTTCGTGGCCAGATTGGCCAGCGCCTCGAACGCGCGGATGAACTCCGGCCGGCAATCGGGGTACCCGCTGTAGTCCACGGCGTTGACGCCGATGAAAATGTCCGCCGCGCCCAGCACCTCGCACCAGGCCAGCGCAAACGAGAGGAAGATGGTGTTGCGCGCCGGCACATAGGTTACTGGGATCCCCTCCGAGGGTTTGGTGGGGACGGGAATCTCGGCGGTGAGCGCCGAGCCGCCGAAACTTCGAAGATCGATATCCACGATGTGGTGCTCCACCACGCCGATCTGCGCCGCCACCCGCCGCGCCGCGTCGAGCTCCACCGCGTGGCGCTGGCCGTACCGGAAGCTCAGGGCATAGGGGAGGAAGCCCTCGACCCGGGCGATGGCGAGCGTGGTGGCCGAGTCGAGCCCGCCCGACAGGAGGACGACGGCCGGGGTGCTCACGTGCCGAGGAGGTGCGCCAGCGCCGAGTCGAGATCGGTGTGCCGGAACGGGTATCCGGTGCGGCTGAGCGCGTCGGGCACCACCCGCGCGCTGGCCAGGATGGCCTCGTCGGCCATCTCGCCCACCGCGAGGCGGAGCGCCGTCTTCGGGACCACCATCAGGGTGGGACGGTGCAGGGCCCGGCCCAGTGCGGCGGTGAAATCCGCGTTGCGCACCGGGGCGGGGGATACGGCGTTGACCGGCCCACGGATCGCGTCGTCGGTGAGAGCGTGGTGGAACACGCCGACCAGATCGTCCGCCGAGATCCAGCTCATCCATTGGCGCCCGTCGCCGAGGCGCCCGCCGAGGCCGAGACGGAAGGGGAGCAGAATGCGCTCCAGCAGGCCACCGGCAGGAGTGAGCACCAGCCCGATCCGGATCTGCGCCACCCGGGCCCCCGCATCGACGGCGGCCTGGGTGGCGTGCTCCCACACGGTGGCCACCTCGGGGAGGAATCCCTGGCCGGGCGGACTGCTTTCGGTCAGGATATCCTCGCCGCGGTGGCCGTAGTATCCGATCGCCGAGGCGGAGACCAGAACACGCGGCCCGTACGGCGCCTTCGCGATGGCCTCCGCGAGGAGCCGGGTGCCGGTGTCACGGCTCTCCCGGAGCAGGCGCTTCCGGGC
>JANNGX010000125.1:0-4601 GCA_031404115.1 Gemmatimonadales bacterium
CGCCACCATCACCTCGTGCCCTGCGAGCAGGAGCAGCCGGGCCATGCTCTCCGCGGCGTCCTTGCTGTCGTCGACGATGAGGATGCGGCAGGGCTCGAGCGCCCGGAGCGCCTTGGGGTCCAACTCCTTGTCGATGAGCGCGGAGGGCTCCTCGGGCAGGCAGGGCAGCCGCACCAGGAACTCGCTGCCGTGGCCGAGCCCTCCGCTCATCGCGCGGACGCTGCCACCGTGCATCTCGACCAGGTTCCTGACCAGCGACAGTCCAATGCCGAGTCCGCCCTGGGCGCGATCGGGGGTACGCTCCCCCTGGGAAAAGAGCTCGAAGATCTGGGCCAGCATCTGGGGTGCGACGCCCATCCCGCGATCCTTGACGCTGATCACGGCGTCGTTCCTGTCGCGCGAGACGACGACCTCGATCCGGCCCCCCTCATACTGATACTTGGCCGCGTTGTTGAGCAGGTTGGCCACGACCTGATTGAGCCGGGTCAGATCGCCGTTGATGCTGATGGGCCGTGCGGGCAGGGCCACCACCAGCTTGTGGTGGTGGGCGTCGATCAGCGGACGGCTGGTTTCCACCGCGCCCGCGATGACCGCGGCCAGGTCGAGCCGTTCGACCTGGAGCTTGATTTTACCCCGGGTAATCCGGGAGACGTCCAGCAGGTCGTCCACCAGCCGGGTGAGCTGGCTGGCCTGCCGCTCGATCACGTCCCGGCACCAGGCGATCTCGGGATCGAGGGAGCCTTTCATCTGCATGATCGTCACGGCGTTGCGTATCGGGGCCAGCGGGTTCCGGAGCTCGTGCGCCAGCAGCGCCAGGAATTCGTCCTTGCGCCGGTCGGCCTGGCGGAGCTGCTCCGCCAGCTCGGTCTGCAGCGCGGTGGAGGCCTCCAGCTCCGCGGTGCGCTCCGCCACCCGCTGCTCCAGCTCCCGGTTGAGCCGCTCCGCGTCCCGGGTTTTGCGGTAGAGCTCGGCGAAGACGCTGACCTTGGCCCGCAAGATTTCGGGGATGACCGGCACCGACACGTAGTCCACCGCACCCGACTCGTAGCCCTTGAGCCGGTCGAGATCGCTGAGGTGCACGGCGGACACGAAGATGATGGCGGTCTTCTGATACCTGGGATGCTGGCGGATGATCTCCGCCAGCTCGAAACCGTCGAGCTCCGGCATGCTGACATCCATCAGCACCACGGTGATCTCGGTCTTGAGGAGGTGCTCCAGGGCCTCCCTGCCGGAATTGGCCTTGATCAGGTTTTCGCCCAGCTCGCTCAGCATGGCTTCATACGTGAGCAGCTTGCCGGGCTGATCGTCGACCAGCAGGATGTTGACCTTGTCGCTCTTACTGTTGTCCGCCATGACGCCCCCTGCCTACCGGTGGAGCCACATCCGCAGCGCGGACAGAAGTTGCTCGGTATTCACCGGTTTGGCCAGGTAGTCCGAGGCCCCGGCCTCCAGGCATTTTTCCCGGTCGCCCTTCATGGCCTTCGCGGTCAGGGCGATGATGGGCAGCCGCCGGAACCGTTCCTGGAGCCGGATTGCATGCATCGTCTGGTAGCCGTCCATCCCTGGCATCATGATGTCCATCAGCACGATCGCGGTGTCGGGCGTGGCTTCCAGCGTGGCGATGGCCTCGTGGCCGGTGCCGGCGGTGAGCACCTCCATCCCGCGGCGCTCCAGGACGCTGGAGAGCGCGAAGATGTTTCGCATGTCGTCGTCCACCACCAGCACCTTTTTGCCGATGAGGTCGTCGTCGGAGCGGTGCAGCCGGTCGAGCATTGCCTGTTTTTCCGGCGGCAGGTCGGCAATGACCCGGTGCAGGAAGAGCGCGGTCTCGTCCAGCAGCCGCTCAGGCGACTCGACGCCCTTCACCACGACGCTGCGCGCCAGGGTGCGGAGCCGCGCGTCCTCTTCCGGCGTCAGCTCCTTGCCGGTGAACACCACCACCGGCAGGTCGGCCAGCGCCGGATTGTCCCTGATGTGTTCCAGCACCTCGAAGCCGGACATGTCCGGCAGGCGCAGGTCGAGCACGGCGCAGTCATAGTCGCCTCCGTCCAGCGCTTCGAGCGCCTCCTGTCCGGTACCGGCGGTCTCGATCTCCACGTCGCTGTGTCCCAGCAGCTCCCCGATGCTCATCTGCTCCGCCACATTGTCCTCGATCACCAGGAGCCGCTTCCGGCGGGGCGTCGCGTAGTCCTTGATCCTGGTCAGCGCCGCCTCCAGGCCCTCCATGGTGGTGGGCTTCGGCAGGAAGCTGAACGCGCCCCGCGCCAGGCCGTGCTGGCGATCCTCGTCCAGGGTCACCATCTGTACCGGGATATGCCGTGTCGAGGGATCCTGCTTGAGCTGGTTCAGCACCGTCCAGCCCAGCATGTCGGGCAGGAAGACGTCCAGCGAAACGGCGGTGGGGTGGAACTCCCGGGCCAGCGCCAGCGCCTCGGCGCCGCGGCTCGCCACCAGAGCCCGGAAGCCCTGGGCGTGGGCCTGCTCCAGCAGGACCCGGGCGTAGGCGGGATCGTCTTCCACGATCAGCAGAATCGGATCTCCCGGCTCCAGGATGTGCCGATCGTCGGGGACCGGATCGGCTGGACGTTCGGCCATCCGCACGGCGGGGAAGGCCGGCGTGCGGATGAATCTGCCATCGGTCTCTCCGGTGCCGACCGCCGCGCCGATACCCGAGGTCGACGGGCCGAGGTAGGTCTGGGGCAGGAATAGCGTAAAGGTGCTGCCCATTCCGGGCATGCTGCGCAGCTGGATCTCGCCGCCCAGCAGGCTGGCGAGCTCACGGCTGATGGCCAGGCCGAGTCCGGTGCCGCCGTACTTGCGGCTGGTGCCGGCGTCGGCCTGCTGGAACGCCTCGAAGATGATACGCTGCTTTTCCTGCGGAATGCCGATGCCGGTGTCGGCCACTTCGAACGCCACCACGCTGGCCGCGCGCTTGAGGACCGGGTGATCGAGGCTCCATCCGGTCGCCGCTGGGGTCACCGAGAGCCGGACGCCGCCCGCTTCGGTGAACTTGAAGGCGTTGGACAGGAGGTTCTTGAGCACCTGCTGCAGCCGCTTGGCGTCGGTGACGATGGTGCGGCCGAGGTGGGCGTCCACCTGCACCTCGAGCGCCAGCTTGCGGTTCTCGGCCTCGTGGCGGAACGGCCGGGCCACGGCGTCGAGCAGGCTGCCGACCACGACCTCTTCCGCCACGACCGTGACGGTGCCGGACTCGATTTTGGAGAGGTCGAGAATGTCGGTGATGAGATTGAGGAGATCGGTACCGGCGCCGTGAATGGTCCGGGCAAACTCCACCTGCCGGGGCGACAGGTTGCCTTCCACGTTCTCGCCCAGCTGCTGGCCCAGGATCAGGATCGAATTGAGCGGGGTCCGGAGCTCGTGCGACATGTTGGCCAGGAACTCCGATTTGTACTTCGAGGTCAGGGCCAGCTCGGTGGCTTTTTCCTCAAGCGCGCGGCGGGCCTGCTCGATTTCCTGGTTCTTCCGTTCCACTTCCGCGTTCTGCTCGGCCAACTGCTGGGCCTTCTGGGCCAACTGCTCGTTGGTCTGCTGCAGCTCCCGCTTCTGGGTCTGCAGCTCAGCCGCGAGCTGCTGCGACTGCTTGAGCAGGCCCTCGGTCTGCATGGTGGCCTCGATACTGTTGAGCACGATACCGATCGAGGCGGTGAGCTGTTCCAGGAACGCCAGGTGCGAGGCGGTGAAGGCGCCGAGCGACGCCAGCTCGATGACCGCCTTGACCTCGTCCTCGAACAGGACCGGCAGCACGATCACATTCCGGGGGGTGGCCTGGAAGAGTCCCGAGCTGATGGGCACGGTATCGGAGGGCAGGTCGTTGATCACCATGCGCCGCTTGTCGGCGGCGCACTGGCCCAGCAGGCCCTCTCCGATCCGGAGGGTGGGCGGATGGCCGTTTTTCCCGTCGTCGGCAAAGGCCGCCACCATGTGGAGCTCGGCGGTGCCCCGGCCCACTTCGGTCCGGTAAATCACCCCCTGGTGCGCGTTGACCAGCGGGGTGAGCTCGGAGAGGAGCATCCGTCCGACGGTGGAAAGATCCCGCTGGCCCTGCAACATGCCGGTGAAGCGGGCCAGGTTGGTCTTGAGCCAGTCCTGCTCGGTATTCCGGTCGGTGGTGAGCCGGAGGTTGTCGATCATCGTATTGAGGTTGTCCTTGAGCTCGGCGACCTCGCCGCGGGCTTCGACCTGGATCGACCGGGTCAGGTCGCCCTGGGTCACGGCGGTGGCCACCTCCGCGATGGCGCGGACCTGGGTGGTGAGGTTGGCCGCCAGAAGATTCACGTTGCCGGTCAGGTCCTTCCAGGTTCCCGCCGCGCCCGGCACGTTGGCCTGACCGCCGAGGCGCCCTTCTACGCCGACCTCTCGGGCTACCGTCGTCACCTGGTCGGCGAACGTTGCCAGCGTGGCGGTCATGTTGTTGATGGTCTCGGCGAGCGCCGCCACCTCGCCCTTGGCGTTCACGGTGAGCTTGGGCTTCAAGTCTCCGTTCGCCACGGCGGTGACCACCTTCACGATGCCGCGGACCTGTTCGGTGAGGTTGGCCGCCATCACGTTGACGTTGTCGGTGAGGTCCTTCCACGTCCCCG
>JANNGX010000126.1:0-3869 GCA_031404115.1 Gemmatimonadales bacterium
TCCAGTTCGCTCGCGGGCGCCGAAAGCGGCTGAATGTTTCCCTTGAGGAACTCCGTCTTGCGGCGGGAATACTCCAGGGCATCGTTGAAGAGCCGCCGGATCCGCGCCATGGTTCCAGCCCGGCTGCCCCCACCCGCCCCCTTGCTGTTGTCGGAGAGGTCCAGCAACAGCGCGGCGTTCTTCCGGACGATCATGTCTTCGATGCGATCGCCGGCATAGTTCACTGCGGGAATCTGTCCCGGCAGGAAGGACCCGCCGGGGAGCAGCAGGGCTCCGGTAATGCCACCGGTGCGCGCAATTGGAATGCTGAACGCCGCGGGGTCCACGCCCTCGGCTGGATTGAACGACGGGTTGACCTCGCCCTGCACGCCGCCCTCCTGCTGGCCGTTCAGCCCCGCGATACCGAGGCCGGCGTTTGCATTGGCGTGAATCAGCCCGGGCGTGATCCATTTGCCGGTCGCGTCAACCCGGGTGGCGCCGGCGGGAACGTCGGCGTTGGCGCCAATGGAGGTGATCCGGCCGTTCCGGATGACGATCGTGGCACTGGAAATCTTCGGGCCGGACGCGGGATAAACCGTGCCGCCCGTAATGGCGATGGTCTGGGCGCGCACCGGGGCGGCGCCCGGAAGCGCGATCACCAGGAGCAGCATCCGTCCGCGTGTCGTCATCTCCCCACCCCCGGCGCGGTCTGGCCCAGGTTGAAGTCGGTCTTGTATTGGCTCTTGGGATCGAGACGGTCGAACACCAGCCATCCTTCGTTCCACACCTTTTCCGCTTTCGAGTACACCGAGAACGGATCACCCGACCAGAGGACCACGTCGGCCATCTTGCCGCTCTCCAACGTGCCGGTCCATTGGTCGATGCCGAGCACCCAGGCCGGGTTGGCCGTGATCCACCGCATTGCCTGATCGCGGGTGAGTGTGATGCCGGCCCGGCGTCCCGCAAAATACGCCTTCGCCATGTCCTGATTCATCCGCTGGATACCGTCGGGGCTGTCGGTGTGAATCACCGCCCGGGCACCGGCATTGGCAACCAACGCGGCATTCTCCAGGATTTCGTCGAAGGCCTCCATCTTGAATCCACCCCAGTCGGACCAGACCGAGGCCGCGGTCCCGCTCGCGGCAAGGAGGTCGGCGACCTTGTAGGCCTCGACGCCATGGTGAAAGGACCGGATCCTGAAGCCGAATTCCCGGGCCAGATCGAGCATCTGGGCCATTTCGTCGCCCCGGTAGCAGTGATTCTGGACTGATATATTTCCCCGCAGCACCTCCGCCAGTGTCTCATTCCGGAGATCGCGGCTCGGGGCGTCTCCTTTCCGGTCCTTGAGCCACTTGTCCCAGCGCTGGCGGTACTGCTCCGCGGCGATGAACGCGGACCGGTACCCCGCCATGTTGCCCATCCGGGTAGACGGCCCGCGGTTCTGATACACTCGCTTGGGGTTTTCGCCGCAGGCCATCTTCACCCCATATGGGGCGCCGGGGAATTTCATCTCCTGCGCCGTCCGCGCCGGGACCAGCCGCATCGTGGCCGAGCGACCGCCGATCAGGTTGGCCGAGCCGGGCAGCACCTGCATGACCGTGACCCCCCCGGCAATAGCCAGCGGGATCTGGGGATCCTGCGGCCACACCGAGTGCTCGGCCCACACCTCCGCGGTCACCGGGTTGGTGCCCTCGTTGCCGTCGCTCTCGGCCTGGGTTCCGGGGGCCGCGTACACCCCGAGGTGGCTATGGGTGTCGATGATGCCGGGGGTGACGAATTTTCCGGTGCCGTCGACGATGACCGCGTCCGGGGGCGCTTGCACTCCGGTTCCGAGGGCTACGATTCGCCCCTCCCGGAAGAGGATCGACGCATTGGCGATTTCCTGTCCGGTGGCGGTCAACACGGTGGCATTCCGGATCAGCACCGCCGGGTTGGGCCGACGCCGGTAGGTCGAGATGTACTGGGGCCGGTCAACGCTGAGAGTATCGGTGCTGGACACGGGGGCCGGAGTGACCGGCGGTGGCGACGTTACCGGTGCCTGCGCGCCTGCTGGGGCGCACGCGCTCAAGGTGACCAGGGCAGCCACTCGAACCAGCCTTCGACGCATCGGGTACTCCTTTCGGTGACCTCCGTGCCGGTTGGAGCTACGGCACGCGGATAAAGTCCACGGGTGCTCCGGCGATCGCGATCTTGAGCAACAGGTGTGGTGCGGTGGTGCTGACCCAAAAGGTGAGAGGCGCGGGGGGCCCGGAAAGCTCGGTACGATATGCCTCGACCGGCTTTCCGCCGACCGTCACCGATTCCGTCCCGGACACCGCAAGCGTCCACGGCTTGATCTCGGCCTGGCCGGCGCTCAGCACATTGATGATCCACTTGGCGCCGGCTTTCCACTTGAGGGCGGGCAGCAGGGCCTGCACCGCGTTGTCGTCAATGGTGCCTTCCACCACGACGGTGTCGATGGTCACCTGCTTGATCTGCTGGGTCTGGGGGTCCGGAGTCGAGGCGGTGCCCTTGGCACGTCCGCCGGAATAAACCACATCCACCATCGCATCCTTGCCCTGTACCTTGCCGCTTTGCGTCACGCTCTTCATCCGGCCCGTCGCATCCATCTCGAGGACCGTCTTCTGGTCCACGAAGCCGCCGATGTGGGTGTCCTCGGTATAGCGGAAACCGTCCGAGGTCTTGTCGAGCAGACCGCGCTGCCAGCCGATCGAGTTGCCCTGCAGGGTGATGCTGAAGCTGTCGCGGCGGGGCACCAGCGCCTGGAGGTCGAGATCCAGTGCCGCGACCTTCGGCGAGAGATCCGCCGGTGTGAGTGGATTGCCCTCCGGGTCGACGATCGAGATCGGCGCAATGCCTTTCAGACTCTCGTAAATCTTGGAACCGTCTCCGACGATGACGATCGCCGCGGCATCGGGTCGGATGGTCGCCCGCGCGGTGGCCAGCACCTGCGGCGCGGTCACCGCCCCGATCCTGACGCGATAGGTCTGCACGAAATCGGGCGCGAGGCCATAGAGCCGGGCGTTTGCGACCGCGCCCGCGACCTGATCGGCCGACTCGATCGTGAGCGGGAAACTCCCGGTGAGCGAGCCCTTGGCCGCCTCCAGCTCCGCGGTGGGGACCGGCTCTGTGGCGATGCGACGGAGCTGGGTGAGCGTCTCCCGCAGGGCGGAGTCGGTGACTTCGGTGCGGACTTCCGTCCGGGCTTCGAATGATCCGACGCCCTTTCGCCTGGCGTAGCGGGAGTAGGCGCCGTAGGTCCAGCTCTTCGATTCGCGCAGAATCAGGAACAGCCGGGAGGATGCGCCGCCGCCCAGGATCTGGTTGGTGACGGCGGCGGAGTAGGTTCGGGGATCGTTGGGCAGGTAGGTGAGATTGCCCACCATGATGTTCGACTGCACCGAGCCCGGCCGATGGACCAGAATGAGGTCGGTCCTGGCCCGCACCGGCGGCGCCCTGAATACCGGGGCCGTGGGGGGAGCGCCCACCCAACCGCGAAAGGTCTTGAGCGCCAGTGCCCGTACCTCAGGCAGGGTCACGTCACCGGCCACTACCAGCAGCGCCCCGGCCGGCCGAAGTCGCGCGCGCTGGAAGGCCACCAGATCCGCGCGCGTTGCGGCTTTGACGCTGGCAGGATTGGGGCTTCGTCCGTAGGGATTCTGGCCGTACAGGGTACGCTGAAAAATCCGGGCGGCGATCGGTTCTGGCTGGCTCAGCGCAATCTGAAGCCCGGAGAGCGTCTGGGTCCTGAGCAGCTCCACTTCCGTTCCGGAAAACATCGGGCGAATGGCCGCGTCGCCGATGAGCTCCATGGCCAGGGGCAGGCTGGTCTTGAGCCCCCGCGCAGATCACCGCGTCGTACGCCGACGCGACCGGCCACGCCCCGATGA
>JANNGX010000127.1:0-15251 GCA_031404115.1 Gemmatimonadales bacterium
AGGGGCCGACCACCGGCAACCACGTGAGCCACGCCAACAACCGGGTCAAGCGGCGCTGGTACCCGAATCTGCAAACCGTCCGCACCTTGGTCGAGGGGCAAGTGCGCCGGGTCCGGGTCTGCACCCAGTGCATCAAGGGTAACAAGATCAAGAAGGCCAGCTGAACCCTTCCCGGAGAGAGCGCTGGGTTGAAAAAAAGGGGACCGAAAGGTCCCCTTCGAATTTTCGGTACCCGGAGCGCTCGTCACTCGGACAACAATTCGATCCGCGCGATGTCCGCGCCGTCGCCGACTCGGTGCCCCAGCTTGAGAATGCGAGTGTAGCCACCCGGCCGAGCCGCAAATCGGGGACCGATTTCCTTGAACAATTTGCCCAGGATTTCCCGGTCGGGAATTTTCTGTTCCGCCTGGCGACGGGCGTGCAAATCGCCCCGGCGCGCCAGCGTAATCAACCGCTCGGCGTAGGGACGGAGTTCCTTGGCCTTGGCCTCGGTAGTAACGATGGCGTCGTGCTGGAACAGGCTCGCGGCCATGTTCCGGAGCAGCGCCTTCCGGTGAGTGGAGGTGCGGGAAAGCTGCTTCCCCTTGGCGCGATGCCGCATTACGCGTTCTCCCCGCCGGCGCCGGCACCATCGACGGCGGCTCCGCCGCTCCGGGCCACCCGCAGATCTCCGTCGACTTCCTCGAATGCCATGCCGAACTTGAGCCCCTCCCGCTGCAGGAGCTCGGCGATTTCGGCGACGGCCTTTTCGCCGACGTTCTTGACCTTGAGCAACTCCTCCTCGCTGAATTCCACGAGATCCCGCAGCGTGCGGATGTTGGAGTTCTTGAGGGAGTTGAGCGAGCGCACCGACAGACCGAGATCGTCGATGAGGCGCTCGAGCTTCATTTTGAGCCCGCCGGTGATGCTCACACCTTCAGCCGGCAGCGCCCGTTGCTGCGGCACGCGGCCGAAGTCGATGAAATACCGGAAGTGCTCGGTGGCAAGGGCCGCCGCGTAGGCGATCGCGTCCTCCGGGCTGATGGTGCCGTTGGTTTCCACCATCACGGCGAGCCGGTCGTAGTCGGTGCGCTGGCCCACGCGGGTTTCACTGACGGTGAAATTGGCCCGGCGCACCGGATTGTAAATGGCATCGATCCGCACGGCGTCGACCGGCATGGAGCGGTCGACGTGGTGCACTTCGGACTCGACATAGCCGCGGCCCTTGTTGACGTACAGGTCGCAGCTGATGTCCTTGTCGTCCTGCAGCGTGAACAGGAGATGATCCGGATTCACCACGCGGACGCCGGCCGACTCCTGAATGTCTCTGGCGTAGACGGGCCCCTTGCCCTCACGGCGGATCCGGAGAATGGCCTCGTCCTTGTCTTCGTCCAGGACCAGCGTCAGGGCCTTGAGGCGCTGGATGATCTGGTGGATGTCTTCCAGGACACCCGCCACGGTCTGGTGCTCGTGCACCACGCCGTCCATGCGGAAGGCCCAGACGGCGGAGCCGCGCAAGGAGGACAGGAGCAGGCGCCGGAGCGAGTTGCCCAGGGTGTAGCCAAAACCGCGCTCCAGCGGCTGGAGCCGGAACTCGGCGATGTTCGGATTGTCCTCCCGCTTGGTCATTTCGACCATGTACGGGCGAACCAGGCCGGTCATGTCGATCGTCATGCGTGTGCTATCCCCCGATTACTTCGAGTAAAGCTCGACGATGAGCTGTTCCTGGGCGTTGAGCGGTATTCCATCGCGCGTCGGCAGCATGGTGACACGGCCCGAGGCCTTGGCCGAGTCCACCGAGAGCCAGGTCATCGGAGCGCCACGGGTAGCGCCCTCGAGCGCAATCTTGACGGGCACGAGCTCGCGGCTTTCCGGGGCGACCCGCACTTCCTCGCCGGGAACTACCCGGTAGGAAGGAATGTCCACGCGCTCGCCGTTGATCTGCACATGCCCGTGACGAACCAGCTGACGGGCGCCCTTCCGGTTGGTGGCGAACCCCATCCGGTAGACGATGTTGTCGAGCCGGGTTTCCAGGGCCACCAAAAGATTCGTGCCCTTGACGCCACTCTCCCTGCTCGCGCGCTCGAAAGTGTTGCGGAACTGGGTTTCCGAGAGCCCGTAGATCCGTTTGACTTTCTGCTTTTCGCGCAGCTGCTTGGCGTATTCCGACATCTTGCGTCCGCCGCGGCCGCTATTGCTCTGGCCATGCTGACCGGGCGGGTATCCCCGGCGCTCGACGGCGCACTTTTCGGTGAGGCAGCGCGATCCCTTGAGGAAGAGCTTGGTGCCTTCCCGCCTGCACAACCGGCACGCCGGTCCAGTGTATCGCGACATGGCTTAGACCCGGCGCTTTTTGGGCGGACGGCACCCGTTGTGGGGAATCGGAGTGACGTCTTTGATCGAGACCACCCGGAGACCCACCGAGGCCAACGCCTGGATGGCGGACTCGCGCCCGCTGCCGGGGCCCTGGACCAGCACATGAAGCTTCCGGACGCCCATGTTCATCGCCTCGCGACCCACGTTTTCCGCGGCGACCGTGGCGGCGAAGGGGGTGCTCTTCTTGGAGCCCTTGAACCCCGCCTTGCCGGCGGTGCCCCACGCGATCGTGTTGCCCCGCATGTCAGTGATGGTGATGAGCACGTTGTTGAACGTGGCCGAGATGTGGGCAATGCCCTCGGACTCGACGGTCTTCTTGCCCTTCTTGACGGCGGGCGCCTTGACCGGCGCGGCGGCGGCCGGAGCCGCGGGAGTTTCGGGAGATGTCATAGGTTACTTCTTGGTCGCCTTCTTCTTGCCCGCGATAGCGCGGCGCGGCCCCTTCTTGGTGCGCGCGTTGGTATGGGTACGCTGGCCACGGACCGGAAGCCCCTTGCGATGGCGTGAGCCACGGTAGGAGCCGATGTCCATCAGCCGCTTGATGTTCATGGCGACTTCGGTGCGGAGTGCGCCTTCCACCTTGACGCTCCGCTCGATGAGCTGCCGCAGCCGGGCCACTTCGGCGTCGGAGAGATCCCGCACCCGGGTGTCCGGTCCGATGCCCGAGTTGGCGAGCAGCTTGTTGCTGGTGGGACGCCCGATGCCGAAGATGTAGGTGAGGGCAACTTCGACCCGCTTTTCACGGGGAAGATCGACGCCTGCGATACGCGCCATATCAGCCCTGCCGTTGCTTGTGCTTCGGGTTGCGTTTGCAAATGACCCGGATCACGCCTTGGCGCTTGACCACCTTGCAGTGCTCACAGATCGGTTTGACGCTCGAACGTACCTTCACAAATTTTCTCCAAACGGCGTTTGTAGGGGAGCTTTCCAATATAGATTCCACCAAACCAGCACGCAAGCCCTAGCTCAAAGCGCCGCAGTGCTTTCCGCGTTCCTTGCCGGGGTTGGGGAACCGGTTGAACCCCTCAACTGGAACACCCGGAACCCGAACGAAAACCGAAATAAAAAGCCCTGCCTCAGATCCAAGAGGTTCGGATCTTGCCCCTCCAGCCTCCATGTCCGACGACTCGAAGCTCCCATCCGCTCGCCAGATCCTGCATACCGATGCCGCGGCGTCGCCGGCCCGGCGCGAATCAGGCCAGCCTTCGGGTTCGTCCGTGGATGACGACGATTTCCGGCGTGTGATGACGGCGTTGCGGGCGGTACTTCAGATGCGAGGATCCTAGGCCAGCGAGGCGACCAGCTCGTTCAAAGCGGCTTCGGGATCGGAGGCCAGCAGCACCGGGCGCCCGACCACCAGGTGGGTTGCTCCCAGCCGCACCGCCTCGGCCGGAGTAGACGTGCGGATCTGATCGCCCCGGTCGTCCGACGGCCGCCGGATGCCCGGCACCACGATCAAGGGACCGGGACCAAGACCGGTGCGAAGCCGGTCGACCTCGAGGGGGCTCGACACCACTCCCGCCAGTCCGGCCGCCATCCCCATTCGAGCCAGCCGAGCCGCCTCATCCAGAAGCCGTACCGACGGTCTGCCGGTGGCATGGGCATACTCCGCTTCGTCATGCGAGGTGAGGACCGTCACCCCCACCACCGCCAGATCGTCGCCCGCCGCCTCGGCAGCGGCGCGCAGCATCGCGGTTCCGCCGAGGAGGTGGACGGTGACCATTCGCACTCCGAGCCCCCTGGCGGCCGATACGGCGCCGCGCACCGTGTTCGGGATGTCGTGCCACTTGAGGTCGAGGAACACCGAGAGTCCGCGCCCGGCAATCTCCCGCACCAACCCCGGACCCTCGGCCGTCATGAGGGTCGATCCAATCTTGACCCATCGAAGCAACGGAAGCCGATCCAGCATGCGAAGTGCCAAGGTGCGGTCGGGCAGATCGAGCGCCAGGATCAGCTCAGCCACCCTGGGACTCCAGATCGCGGACAATGCGGGCCGGCAGGTGCGGGTCGGCCAGGTGGCCGGTACCGATAGCGACCAGGGATGCGCCGGCGCGGAGGTACTGCCGGACATCCCGCGCGCTGCGAATTCCTCCCACGCCGATCACCGGCACGTCGGGCATCCGTTCCTTGACCTTTCGCACGGCGAGCAGGCCGATGGGAAGCAGCGCGGGCCCGCTCACGCCGCCGTTCCCGTTCCCGAGCCTCGGAAGGCCTTCGTCGTAGAGGTACCCGGGCATGGTGTTGACGACAGATATCCCGTCGGCCCCCGAGTCCACCGCGGCGCGGGCAATGGCGGCAATGTCGGGCAGCGCCGGGGACAGCTTGGCGATAATGGCTCGCCGGGTGGCTCGGCGGCAACCGGACACCACCCGTGCCACGGAGCCACCGTCCGCGCCGAACTCAACACCGCCCGCTGAGGTATTGGGACAGGACAAGTTGATCTCGTAACCGGTGATCGCGTTCAGGTCGTCAAGTTCTGCGATGACCTCGGCATACTCCGATTCGGTGAACCCGACCACGTTGACCAGGATTCGTGCGCGGGTGAGGCGCGCGGTTAGCCACGGAAGATCGCGGCTTCGCACGACGTCGACACCGGGATTGGCGAGCCCCCCACCGAGTTGAGCATCCCGCCGGGAAACTCGGCGACGCGGGGCGGCGGGTTGCCGGCACGGGGCGCAAGAGACACGGCCTTGGTCACGATGCCGCCCAGCCGGTCGAGATCCATCATGCCGTCGAGCTCACGGCCGAATCCCGCGGTTCCGGCGGCGAGAAGAACTGGATTCTGGAAGGTGTGCCCGAAGACGACGAGAGAAGCCGGGCGCGTGGTCACCGCTGCCCCGTGCGACTCCCGGTGCCGGCGGAGACGGGACCCTGCCCCGACTTCCGCTCGTACTCGAGGAGGTAGGCGACGACGGCGTCGGCGATCGAAGACGCCAGGTTCTTCTGGCTGACGCGGCCAGTGAGCAGCTTCGCATCCTCCGGATTGGTGCTGAACCCCACCTCGATCAGGATGGCCGGACGACGCGCCGTGTTCAGGACCATCAGACCCGCCTGCTTGACGCCCAGGTCGGGCCCGCTGTGCGCCTCCTGCATGTACGACTGCACCAGCTCCGCTGCGCGGGCCGATTCCCGAAGGTGCTCGTTGATCTGGAGGTCCTTCATGATGAAATCCAGACCCCCGAGCTGATCGGAGGCGCTCACGGGGCTGTCGAACCGCACCGCCTCGTTTTCCATCCGGGCCACCCGCTTGGCGTCCTCGGTCTTCGCCTCGGCCAGGAAGAAAGTCTCGTAACCGCGGATCTTGGTGTAGCCCGGCCTCCTGGCCAGCGAATTGACGTGGATGCTCACGAAGAGATCGCACTCGTCGTTGCAGTAGGTGCTGCGACTGCGCAGGTCGATCAGGGTATCGCGAGTCCGGGTCATCACGATCCTGACGCCGCGGTCCTTGAGGTCGTCGCGGAGCAGGAGGGCCAGCTGGAGGTTGACGTGTTTTTCCTTGAGGCCATCGGGAAAGAAAATGCCTGGATTCCCCGGGTCGACTCCACCGTGCCCCGCATCGATCGTGACGACGTGACCCTTCTTGAGTCCGTTGGGCAAGCGGTTCGGGTCCCTGGGGGGTTCCCTGACGGCCACGACCGCTGGGGCGTTGTCCACCAGTCGCGCCAGTCGGCCGTCATAGCGGAACCGCTGGGACAAGGTCCGCGGAAGGATTTCGGAGACGAACTGAAGCGGGAGTTGCAGGGTGTCCCGCCGAACCGACGCGGCGCCCACGAGCGGCCGCAGCCTTCCGTCCACGGAATAGAGCTGGGCGCCGAGCATGAATCGAAAGGTCCGCGTGCCAACCGTCACATCGGCCCATCCGCTGCCCATCACGGCCCGCCCGTCGATGGCGGCGAGCAGGGCCGGCGCGGGGAGCACCGGACCACCGGACTGATCGACCCGTACGGGAACGCGGGCTTCTCCTCGCGCGGACTGCACCACGATTGAAAGCGGCGCGCCGCGCGCCTTGGCACCCGCCAGCAGTGCGACGGAAAGAAGCAGCGTGCCGATCACCGGTGGCTCTTCAGCGCCCGGGCAACTTCGCGGTCGGCAACGCGGCGTTTGATGTCTTCCCTGCGGTCATGGTTCTTCTTTCCCTTCGCGAGGGCAATGGCCACCTTGGCCTTGCCATCGTTGAAATAGATCTCCAAGGGCACCAAGGTGAACCCTTTCTGCTCCACTCCGCCAATCAATCGCTCGATCTCCCGCTTGTGCATAAGCAGTTTTCGAGCGCGAACCGGGGCCGGATTCCAGCGATTGCCCTGCTCGTAGGGAGTGATGTGCATTCCCTCGAGCCAGACCTCGCCGTTCCGCAACAAACCGAAGGCTTCCTTGATCGACGCCTTCCCGTTCCGGAGGCTCTTCACCTCGGTACCGGTCAGGACGATTCCCGCCTCCCACTGCTCCAGCAGATGGTAGTCGTAGGTAGCCCGCGGATTCCGTGCCACGGAGATCCTGGCCTTGGCAGTCTCCGGACGGCCTTTTTCGCTCATAAGTGCCTCTCGGAGCGTAAGATAGGTCACTTCGACCGGTCAGGCAACGCGCAGCTTGACCGGGGGGGAGGGGTGTCCTAGGTTTGGCGGCTCGCCGGAGTGGTGGAACTGGTAGACGCGCTGCGTTCAGGGCGCAGTGGGCGCAAGCCCGTGGGGGTTCGAGTCCCCCCTTCGGCATGGAGGCGGTAGGTCGGCAAGGTGGCAGGTCGGTAGAACGCTCCGTCGTTCACCGTCCTACGGCCTTACCGACCTACCGCCCTTAGTATCGCGCCATCCCCTCCGACACCTCTGCCGCCCACGCGTCGATACCGCCGGCCAGGCTCCTGGCCCGGAACCCTGCGCCTTGCAGGAGCTCTTGCGCCATGAGGGAGCGTTTCCCGGTGTGGCAGACCGTGATGAGCTCGGCGCGAGGGTCCAACTCGCCCAGGCGGCCGGCCAGCTCACCCAGCGGTACCAGCCGGCTCCCTTCGATCCGCGCAATCTCCCATTCCCACGGCTCCCGCACGTCCACGACCATCGGCGCGGGCGTGCGCGTGAGCATTCGAGCGAGTTCCCGCACCTCGACTTCGCGATCAGGAGCGCCGGCGCCGGAGATCATGCAGTACGCGTCATAGTCGATCAGCTGGGTGACGGTGGGGTGATCGCCGCACACGGCGCAGGCCGGGTCCCGGCGTACCTCGATTTCCCGGAACTGCAGCTTGAGCGCGTCCACCAGCAGGAGTCTCCCGATCAGCGGAGCACCGACGCCGAGGATCCACTTGATCGCCTCGAGCGCCTGGATGCTGCCGACCAGCCCCGGGAGCACGCCGAGCACGCCCGCTTCGGCGCAATTCGGCACCAGGTCCGGCGGCGGCGGCTCAGAGAAGAGACATCGATAACACGGCCCGCCGGGCGCCCCGAACACCGACGCCTGTCCGTCGAATCGGAAAATGCTTCCGTAGACGTAGGGTTTGCGGAGTAGCACCGAGGCGTCGTTCACCAGATATCGCGTGGGAAAATTGTCGCTGCCATCGAGGGACAAATCGTAACGGCCCATGATGTCGAGCGCGTTCCCGGAGGAGAGCCGAACCGGGTGGGCCACCACCTCGGCATGGGGATTCAGATCCGCGAGCCGCTGGCGCGCCGACTCGGTCTTGGGGCGACCGACCGCAGCGGTTCCGTGAAGGACCTGGCGCTGGAGGTTGGTGAGCTCCACCACGTCACCGTCGATGATGCCGTTCGTCCCGACGCCGGCGGCGGCCAGGTACAGCGCGGCGGGGGAACCGAGCCCGCCGGCGCCGATCAGGAGCACCCGGGCCCGGCGAAGCCGCTCCTGTCCGGTGATACCGACCTCGGACAGGGTGAGATGGCGGGCATAGCGGACCAGCTCGGAGGGGGAGAGCGTCAAGGCAGTAACCGGTGACCAGTGACGAGTGGCCGACTAGCTGGTGAACGAGGTCAGGGGCACCAGGTCCACCGGTTGTTCCTTCAGAAGATCGGCGAGGGTGATCCCCGAAAGCAGCTCGTCCACCCGCCGCTGGAGCGCATGCCAGACCGGACGGATGGAGCATGCCGAGGCGGGATTGCACCGGTCGGCGTCGACCGGGTGGGTGGTGCAGTTGATCTCGAAGGTTTGATGCTCCGAGGCCATCATCACGTCCCGGACCGTGATGGCGTCGGGCTCCCGTGCCAGGTAGTACCCGCCCCGAGCACCACGGATGCTCTCGACCAGGCCCGCCCTCCGGAGCCGGAGGAGAATCTGCTCCACATAGTCCGCCGGCAAGCGCTCCAGCTCGGCCAGCTCCCGGGCGGCGACCGGCTCCGTACCCGTGCGTCCCCGCTTGGCGAGGTGCAGGGCAATCAGGAGACTGTATTCCGTCCAGGTAGTGACGCGCATACGGGAAATATCCCCCGTCCGGCTGGAGGGGACAAGCGGAGCACTTTCCAATACTATTCCGGCATGCGGACCCCCTCCGGCCTCCCCCTCCTCTTCCTCGTCGCCAGCGTGGCGAGCGCACCCGCCCAGACGGCGGCTCGGGCTCCTGCCGGCACGCTCCGCGGCGTGGTACAGGACAGCGTCACGGGCGAACCGGTGGGCTATGCCCTCGTGGTGCTGCTGGGCAGGGACCAGCAGGCCTTCACGTCGGAATCAGGCCGGTTCACGCTCACCAAGGTGGCGGGCGGGACGGCTCGGCTCCGCGTTCAGCAGATCGGTTACCGGGCCCGGACCCTGGTGCTCCAGCTCGATACGCGGCCCCGCGCCGGCGACGACTCACCCGGCCTCGTGGTGCGCCTGATGCGGCAAGCCGTCGTTCTGCCGGAGATTTCGGTGGAAGGAAATAGCTGCCTCAGCATGCGAGACGCGGGCTCGACCGCTCCGGATGCGGGGACCCTTCTCGACGAAGCCTTCCAGAACGCGGAGCGGATTCTGACGCTGGAACGAAAGTACCCGTTCGTGCTGGAGTTCCAGCGGGTGGTGACGCTGCTCGATTCGGGGTACAACCGGATCGACGGCCGCGTGGATACTCTGCGGAAGGACAGCCGCGTGTATGTGCCCTATCGGGCCGGCAAGGTCCTGGAGCGCGGGATGCGGCGCGAGCGAGTGTCGGCGTTCACGTCCTCCGACATCGCGGGGGAGGAATTCCAGCGGACCCACTGCTTCTGGTATGCCGGCCGGGACAGTGTGGAAGGTTTTCCCGGCTATCGAATCGATTTTGCCCCAACAGACAAGATCAAGAGTCCGGACTGGGCCGGGTCGATGCTGGTGGACTCGGCGTCCATGGCCCTGCTCCGCACCGAAATCCGGTTGGTCAACCTCCCGCCGACCGGAACCGATTTTCTGGCGGCCCATTGCACCATTTTTTACCAGCCCATCGTGCCCAGCCTGCCCCAGGAGTTCCAGGTGCAGTGTGTTTCGTCGCAGCGAGGGAGTTCGCCCCACATCAGGGTCGAGCGGTGGTTGCTGGTGAACCGCTGGTTTACCGGCAAGACGCCCATCGCGGCGGACCCGCCGCACTGACGGGCGCCGGCTCAGCCTCCGCCCGGCAGCCCCTTCCCTCCGGGAACGCCCAGTTCGGTCATCGCACGAAGGTTCAGCAGCTCCTCCAGCTCCGCGCCCTTGAGTAGCTGCTTCTTGACCACCAGCTCCTTGACCGTGAGCCCGGAGGCCACCGCCTCCTTGGCCAATGCGGCTGCGTCTGCATAGCCCAGCTTGGGCGCCAGCGCGGTGACCAGCGCCGGGCTCCGCTCCAGCCAGTAGGCGGACTGAACGGCGTCCGCTTCGATACCGCGAACGCAGCGTTCGTCGAAGATCCGCACCGCGTTGGCAAGAATGATGAGCGCGAACACGATGTTGTGGGTGATCACCGGCATCATCACATTCAGCTCGAGCTGCCCCGCCTCCGAGGCCATGGCCACCGTGGTGTCCAGCCCGATGACCTGGTAGCAGACCTGGTTCACCATCTCGGCAATGGAGGGGTTCACTTTGCCTGGCATGATGCTGGACCCGGGCTGCACCGCAGGCAGCAGGATCTCGGCCAGCCCAGTACGCGGCCCGGAGGCCAGCAGGCGGATATCGTTGGCGATCTTGTTCAAGTCGAGGGACCAGCCGCGCACCGCGGCGCTCATCGTGGCGATGTCTCCCATCGACTGCATGAGCTGAATCCGGTCGGTTCCCTCGCGCAGTTCCATCCCGGTCATGGCGCACAGGTGCTCCACCATCAAGCGCGGGTATTGGGGCTCTGCGTTGAGGCCGGTGCCCACCGCGGTGCCGCCGATGTTCATGTCGCGGAGCCACTCGGAGGCCTCCACCAGCTTGGCGCGGTGTCGTGCCGTGGTGTGGCCCCACGCCGTGAACTCCTGGCCGAGCCGGATCGGGGTGGCGTCCTGGAGATGGGTGCGGCCCGATTTGATGACGTCGTCGAACTGTCGCCCCTTGGCCAGAAAGGTCTGCTCCAGTCCCTGCATCGCATCGAGCAGAACCGGGAGGGTGGCCAGCGTGGCGAGGCGCATGGCGGTGGGGATCACGTCGTTGGTACTCTGCGCCATATTCACGTGATCGTTGGGATGCACCGGCGCATACGCGCCTCGCGCCGACCCCAGGATCTCGTTGGCCCGATTGGCAAGCACCTCGTTGGCGTTCATGTTGTGACTGGTGCCGGCGCCGGCCTGGTAGACGTCCACCACGAACTGGTCGCGGTGTTTGCCGGCCAGGAGTTCGTCGGCGGCGCGTACGATGGCGTCGGCCAGACGCGGCTCAAGGCGGCCGGTCTGCTTGTGGGTGAGCGCCGCAGCCTTCTTGATCCAGACCACGGCGTCCACGAAAACCGGCAGCGGCCGGAGACCCGAGACCGGAAAGTTCTCGACGGCGCGCAGCGTCTGGATCCCGTAAAGCGCGTCCGCGGGAACCTGCTTTTCGCCGAGTGGGTCCTTTTCGGTGCGGAAGGTCATAGCGGCTGAAGGCGGTGAGCGGTGAGCAGGGAGCGGTGAACCCTCAAGAGGACCTCATCTCATGCCCGAGTATTTCGTGACGCCGGACGGCCGCCCATTCTTTCGTTCCGACAAGGCCGTCAAGGTCGATCTGTTCCGCGGCAGCACGATGTTTCTCGGGCTCAACTGTTTCGAGCCGGGTCAGTCGCAACCGCTTCACATCCACGACGGTGCGGACAAATTCTACCTGATCGTCTCGGGGAACGCGAGCATGACCGTTGGCAGCGAGACCCGCGATGCAGGGCCCGGCACGCTGGTCTGGGCGCCGGCGGACGTGCCCCACGGCGTGGCGCGGGCGCACGAACGCACCGTCATGCTGGTCGGAATCGCGCCGCCACCGTGAGCCCCGACCGGCACCGCGGGCCGAGGCTCAGGCGGCTCCGATCAGGAACGGGTTCGTCGCGCGTTCGCTCCCGATCGTGGTGGCCGGGCCGTGGCCCGGGAATACCACGGTGTCATCCGGTAGAGTGAAGAGCTGGGTCCGGATGCTGGCCAGGAGGGCCGGCAGGTCTCCCCCCATCAAATCGGTTCGGCCAATCGACCCCTGAAAGAGCACGTCTCCGCCGAGGACGAATCCGTCGCCCACGAAGCAGACGTGGCCCGGGGAGTGGCCCGGCACGTGGCGCACCTCGAATTCGACCTCACCGAGCCGCAGGCGCTGACCGTGGTGGAGCGCGGCGTCGGGCGGCGGGGCGGGCGTGAGATTAAAACCGAACAGCTCCCCCTGCGTCACCAGATTGTCGTAAATGGCCCGGTCGTCGGGATGGAGGTGAATCGGCGCGCCGGTGGCCCGGTGCACCACCTCGACACCCATGATGTGATCGATGTGGGCATGGGTGAGCCAGATTGCGGAAATAGTCCGCCCCCGGAGCCGGGCTTCCTCGAGGAAACGGTCCGGCTCTTCGCCGGGATCGACGATCACGGCGTCGGTTCCGCCGGGCTCAGCGATGAGGTAGCAGTTCTCCTCGAAGAGACCGTTGAGGATCGGGACGATCTCGAGCGATGTCACGGATCACACAATGCCGGCGAGCCGGCTCCGGCGCTCGGTCAGGTACTTCTCGGTCGCGATGGCGGCGGTGGTCGCATCACCGACCGCGGTGGTGACCTGCCGGGTAAGCTGAGCCCGGAGGTCGCCCGCCGCAAAGAGGCCCGGTATGGAGGTCATCATCCGATCGTCGGTCGTGAGGTAGCCCGCGGAGTCGTGATCAACGTGATCCATCACGAGTCCGGTGTTCGGCCGGAAGCCGATGAACACGAAGCACCCCGTTACGTCCAGCTGCACGCGGCCGCCGCTCTGCACGTTCTCGAGGTTGAGATGGGTCAGGCCCTTGGGACCTCCGACCATGTCCACCACCCGGGTATGCCAGATCACTTCGATCTTGGGATTGGCCAGCGCCCGTTCCTGGACCAGCTTCGATGCCCGGAACTCGCCGCGGCGGTGGACGATGTAGACCTTGCTGGCGTAGCGGGTCAGGTAGTCCGCCTCTTCTACCGCCGCATCGCCACCACCCACCACGGCAATCGCCTCCCCCTTGAAGAACGCGCCGTCGCACACGGCGCAGTACGACACGCCGCGCCCGGCGTATTCCAGCTCACCGGGGACGTCAAGCTTGGTCGGGGTGCCACCGGCGGTCAGGATCACCACCGGAGCGAAAAACTCGGTACCCGAGCTGGTCGCCACCCGGAAGGTCCCGTCCGGAAGCCGGTAGATGCCTTCGACATTTTCCTGCTGGATGTCCGCGCCGAAGGCTTGCGCGTGCTCGGCCATCCGGAGGGCGAGGTCGGGACCAAGAATCGTGGTAAACCCCGGGTAGTCGTCGACCTTCTCGGTGTTGAGAAGCTCGCCGCCCGGGATCCCCCGCTCCAGCAGGACGGCCTTCAGCATGCCGCGGCCGGCGTACATGGCGGCGCAGAGACCGGCGGGGCCGCCGCCGACGATGATCAGATCCAGATCGGAGTGGCTCATAGGTCCGTGAATATTAATCGGCTTGGCGCTCGCCGAGCTGCAGGACACTCACCGCCCCATGGCACGCGGAGACGGTCCCCACGACAACGTCGACCGCGCCACCAGCCCGGCCCGCTTCCTCGACGGCACGCCGGCTGGCTCGAATCTCTTCCCCGCCGAACACCCCGACGCCGAACGTGTGGTGGCGGGTGGTGAACAACGCCGGACCCAGAGTGGGCCTTCTCCGGTCCAGACGTTCGGTGTAGCGCGTCAGCGCGTCGCCCATCTCCCAGGTTCGCGGGGCGCGAATCATCGGGCAGGTCAGCGGCTCGACGCAGTGGGTCGGGCAGATCCAGTCGGCAAAGGAGACGTAGCGGGTACCGTCGGGTCCGAGCGCATCGTACGGCGTGCCCACGGGAAGGTCCGGGGAGACGAGCGCGGCCTCGCGGCCAGGCCAGCGTTCCCGCGACGCGGCCAGAAGCCAGCGTGCCATGAGGTGGGGCATGAGCGGCGAGGGCACCACCGCGTCGTCCGGTTGTCCGGGGCTGGGGGCCGCCGCGGACAGGAATGAGTGGAGGAAATCCTCCCATTCCGCCACCACGATCTCGCGGCCCGGAAAGGGGGGAAGCTCCACGGAGGCGCGGCAGGCGGGGTTCTTGTCTACCACCAGCACCCGCCGCACGCCCAGCTTGCCCTTTCGGCAGGCCGCTTCCAGTTGCCGTGCGTAGAAGCTCCCGTAGCATCCACCGCCGATGATGGCCACGTCGCGGAGCGGGTCGGCCGACTCGGTCATCCGTTCGTTCGGCGCTCCAGCACGCTCCGGTCCATCAATTCCAGCCATTCAGGCGGCACCGACTGCGAGCCAAGCATTGCGTGGGTTCCTTCACCCACCTCGTCTCCGTGCCAGTCGCTCCCGCCAGTACGAAGCAGGCCAAGCGCCGCTGCCAGGGCCGTGAGGCGGGCCCGGACTTCACCGCTATGGCCCGGATGGCGGGTTTCCACCGCATGAAGTCCCTCGTCGCGGAACGCGGTAAGGGTGGCCCGGGTACCTCGTTCCTTCAGGTGCGCCGCCGACACGATTCCGCCGACGGAATGCACCAGCGCGGCGACTTCGTGGAAGGCCGGGAGCCTCTTGTCGACATAGGCCGGCCGGCCCCGGCCGAGCCACTCTCGGAACGCATCCTCGACCGAGGCCACCTTTCCCCGTCGCATCAGCACGCGTGCCAGGTGGGGGCGGCCAATGGCCGCGCCATTCGCCTCCGCTACGACCTCGTCGAACGTCACGTCCACGCCCCAGGCCTGGAGCCCCTGGACCATCTCGCGGGCGCGCCGGACCCGGTCGCCTCGACACCGCTTCAGGAATTCGTTGAGGGTCGGGTCGTCGATGGGCAGGAAATAGCCCAGCACGTGCATCTCGCCCCAGGGAGCCGCGGCCGAGAATTCGCAGCCGCTCACCACCCGCACACCCACCCGTTCGCCCTCGGCGGTGGCCTCCGCGACTCCGCCGACCGTATCGTGATCGGTGAGCGCAATGGCGGCGAGACCCACCTGTGCCGCCCGGCGCACCACCCCGGCCGGCGGCAGCACGCCGTCCGAGGCGGTGGAGTGCATGTGGAGATCGACGGACAGAGGGAAGCTCAGCGGCGGTACCCCGATTCGGGTGTGGTCCACGGCGGTTGGGACACCTTCAGGAGCGCGGTCAGCTCGGCGTCACTCAGCTGCGCCAGCGCGGACTCGCGTCCCTTGGAAAGCTGCGGAGAGTAGCGCACCATCCGCTCCAGCCGCGGGGCCGGAGCCACGCGGGTGAATCGCAGCCCGAATTCGTCCTTGCCGTACTGGGTGATTTTCCCGGTGGAGGACACCATCCACCGTTCGCCGTTCGTTTCGAAGGTGCGTCCCGACATGGCTCAGCGTTCCTCCAATGAGACGTGCTCCCCCAGCATCCAGCATGC
>JANNGX010000128.1:0-10368 GCA_031404115.1 Gemmatimonadales bacterium
GCTCGAGGCCGCAACGCTGCTCGGGCCCGGTACCCTCTGGCTGCTGGCGTTCTTCGCCGTGCCGATGCTGCTGATGCTGGCATACAGCTTCATGCCCCGGGGGATGTACGGCGGGGTCGATTCCGGGTTCACGCTGGAGCACTACCGCCGGTTCCTCGATCCGCTCTACTTCCAGGTGCTGGGGCGCACGATCCTGTGGGCCGGGACAGCGACGCTCGCCTGTCTCCTGCTGGGCTACCCGGTGGCCTGGGTCATTGCGCGGAGCCGTCACCGGAGCCTCCTGCTCTTTCTGATCGTCCTTCCGTTCTGGACCAGCTTTCTGGTGCGCACCTTTGCGATGATCTTCCTGCTCCGGGATACCGGGCTGATCAACTCCGTTCTGCTCCGCCTGGGTCTGATCGCCGAGCCGGTGATGCTGCTCTACACACCGTTTGCCGTGCTCCTGGGCCTGGTCTACGGATTTCTCCCTTTCATGGTCCTTCCGATCTATGCCTCGCTGGAGAAGCTCGATCCCGCCTTGCTCGAAGCTGCGGAGGTGCTCGGCGCCCGGCCCCGATCGCGGTTCTTCCGGGTGACGCTGCCGCTCTCGCTGCCGGGAGTGATCGCCGGATGCCTGCTGGTCTTCGTGCCCGCGCTCGGATCGTTCATCACCTCGGATCTCCTCGGCGGTGCCAAACAGGTGATGATCGGGAATCTGGTCCAGAACCAGTTCACGTCGGCGCGCAACTGGCCGTTCGGCTCCGCGGTGTCGTTCGCGCTGATGGCGCTGGTGCTCCTGGCGGTGATGGCGTCGCTGCGGCTGCGGGACCGCGGGCCGGGGCCCATTCGATGACCCGGCGGGTCTCGCGGGGTGCACTGCTGGTGGCGGGAGTGGTCTACCTGTTTCTGCACCTGCCGGTGCTGGTGCTGATGGTCTTCAGCGTCAACGCCTCCCGATATTCGGTAGAATGGACCGGATTCACCCTGGACTGGTACCGGCAGCTCGCGGGGCGCACCGATCTGTTGCGGGGGCTCAGGGCCAGTCTGATCGTGGGGACCCTGTCCACCGCCGTCGCCACGGTATTCGGAACCATGCTGGCGCTGGCCCTGGCGCGCGGTCGGTTCCGGGGCCGCCGGGCGATGGAAGGGTTTCTGTACCTGCCCATCGTGACGCCGGAAATCGTCGTGGGAATCTCGTTGCTGGTGCTGTTTGTGTCCCTCCGGGTTCCGCTCGGGCTCGCAACCATCACGATTGCGCACATCGCCTCCAACATCGCGTTCGTAGCCGTGGTGGTCCGGGTCCGGCTTTCCGGCATGGATCGGAGCCTCGAGGAGGCCGCCCTCATGCTCGGCGCGGACGAGCTGACCGCCTTCCGAACCGTGACGGTGCCGCAGCTCTGGCCCGGTGTCGTCGCGGGGGCGCTGCTGGCGTTTACCATGTCGTTCGACGACTATGTCATTACTTCCCTGGTGGCGGGTACCGGCTCCTCGACGCTTCCGGTCGTCGTGTACGGCATGGTGCGGCGGAACGTGGAGCCCACCGTCAATGCGATCAGCACCCTGATCCTGATGGCCACGTCCCTGCTGATCTGGCTGGCGTTTCGACTGACCCGTGAGCGGCCGTTCGCCGCGGCGCGAGGCTGAAGGGAGGGAGCCGCATTTCCATTTCCCGTCGTGATTTTCTCGAGCGCGCCCTCGGCGCCTCGGCCGCAGTGCCGGCGCTTTCGTCGCTGCATTCCTGCGGCCGCGACACGGCCGGGGCCCCCCGCGCGGGGAGCGCCGAGCTCGGGGCGCTGGAGCCGGAGCTCAACATCTACAACTGGTCCGACTATATCGGCCCGGAAGTGATCCCCGGCTTCGAGAAGGAATTCGGGGTCAAGGTCACCTACGACATCTTCGAGAGCAGCGAGGAGATGGTGGCCAAGCTGCAGGCAGGCGCCACGGGATACGACCTGGTCGTCCCCACCACGTATGCCGTCACGGTGCTGCGGGCGGGCGGCCAGCTGGCTCCGCTCTCGCTCAAGTATCTCACCAACCTGGGTAACATCGCCCCGGTCTTCCGCGGCCTGGGACACGATTCCGAAAACCGGTATGCGGTGCCGTGGCAATGGGGAATGACCGGCATTGCCTGGCGGAAGGACCTGGTGGCCGTGGTGCCCGAGAGCTGGGCGGTCTTCCTGGGCCGGGACCCCCGCGGCAAGATGACCATGCTCGATGATCTCCGCGACGTGATCGGCGCCTTCCTCAGGCTTCGGGGCCACTCGATCAATTCTACCGACCCGGCGGAGCTGGAAGCCGCCCGAAAGGATGCCGTGGTGGCCAAGAAGAATCTGAAGGCCTATCTCTCGGCGCCGGTCAAGGCGCAGCTGATCGCGGGAGATGTCTGGCTGGCACAGCTCTGGAACGGCGATGCGGCCCAGGCCCGCCGGGAGCAGCCCGCGCTGGAGTGGATCCTTCCGCGCGAGGGCAGCACCCTGTGGATCGATTCGCTGGTGGTGCCGGCTGCGGCGCCCCACCCGCGCGCCGCGCACGAGTTCATCAACTACATCCTCCGACCCGAGATCGGCGCTGCGATCTCCGCCGCCACCGGCTACGGCTCGCCCAATCAGGGGGCCATGCCCTTGCTTCGGGACCCGGTGCCGTATCCCTCCTCAAACGAACTCGCCCGGCTCGAGATCCAGGAGGATCTGGGCCGGGCGAGCGAATTGTGGGACCGGATCTGGACCGAAATCAAATCGGCCTGATTCGACCGGCCGACCGACCGCTTACATCTTGTGCACGGCAAAATCCCCAATGTGCACGTCGAGGTTGTGGTTCACCCGGAGGCCCACCGCTCCGTCGAGATCGGTGCCGGCACCGGGCATCTCGTGCACCACCTTCCCGTTCACCTTGAAGCTGATCTTGCTGGGATCGACCTTGCCGTCGATCTCGAGCTTGTTGGTGGCTTTGCCGCTGGTCGCATCCTGCTTGACGATCGCGGCGTTGTCGGTCCAGGCCACCACGACGGTCCGGGCGCCGCCGGTCATCTTGTTGATCATGAACTTCCCGTCGCCCCGCAGGATGAAGTACAGGTAGGTCGGAGTGTCGCTGGTGAGGTCCTTGCCACCCACGATGACGCCGTAGGCTTCCGGATGGGTCGGCGCCTTGGTCTGGGTGAACGTGGCCAGCGTGTGGAACGGACCCTTCACCACGTCGGTTTCCTTCCAGAGGATCACCGCGGGTCCGGTCGTTACGTGCAGGCCGGGGCCCATCGTTACGAACTTGACCTCGGCCAGGCTGGCCGTGGCCTTGTCGAGATGGGCCGACCAGCCGGCGGGCAACGTTCCACCGCCTGAAACCTTCTTGTCGGGGTCGGATCCCTGAGCGGACAAGGGGGCGGCGAGCAGCGTGGTGAGAGCAAGGATCGAGAGCGTACGCATACGGGTCACCTCATACAGGGATGGCTGAAGATTGGGCCGGGCCCCCCATGGTTGCCAGCCGGGCGGGGGGACGGGTAAAATACTGCTTCATACCCGAGGGAACCATGGAGACGTTTGTTCGCATATTCGCAGCACTCGGGGCGGGAATGATCCTCTTTGCCCTGGTTTTCGTCACCCTCCTGGTTGGCGGGCTGGTGAACGGCATGGTGGTACTGATTTCGGGCCCTGTCGTCGACAAGCTCGTCGCCCGAAAGCGCTAAGTCGCTGCGGTAGGGTCTGCTGCACCCGGTTCCACCGGCTTCCTGGCCGCCCGCAGGGCCCCGTCGAAATTGATCTTCAGGCTGGCCAACCCCTCCCTGAGACCCCGAATTTTCATTTGCTCCCCCCCGGTCCGTCTAGCCATCATCCCCATGCTGCCCATCGTCTGGGTCAGGGCGGAGAGCCCCACCCCGCTGGTGGCGCCCTTCCCTTCGTCCAGGAGGCGGCAGAGACGCCGCACCACGGAAATATCGGGCCGGGGGCCCGCCAGTTCCTCGATCAGCCGGTGCATCTGGGAAAATTTGGTGGGCAGGCCCTCCAGGACGGCGATCTGGGCCTGCTGGCGGGAGGTCAGTTTGTCGGCCATCGTTCTCCGGAGTAAGCCTCAACGTGTTGGCGCATAAGCGCGTACCTCAAGAATGACCGACCGGCACCGGGCCCGCACGCGGTTCCACACTCGAGGCCAGGCAGGCCAATGAACCTTTCGGACATTTCGATCAAGCGGCCGGTGTTCGCGAGCATGACGAGCGCCGCGCTTGTGCTGTTTGGCGTCATCGGCTATCGCCAGCTCTCGGTCCGCGAATTTCCCGACGTCGACCCGCCGATCGTCTCGGTGTCGGTGTCGCTCCGGGGAGCCAGCCCCCAGGTCATGGAGTCCGCGGTCACCGACGTCATGGAGGAGCAGCTCGCATCGCTCGAGGGGCTCCGCACCATGACCAGCAGCAGCTCCGAGCAATCCTCCAACATCAATCTTGAATTTAATCTCGATCGTCCGATCGAGGACGCCGCCCAGGACATCCGGGACATCGTCTCCCGGGTCCGGGGGCGGCTGCCTCAGGAAATCGACGAGCCCGTGGTGAACAAGCAGGACGCCGACGCGCGTCCCATCATGTTCATCGGCCTCGAGTCGGACACCTACGACCTGCTGCAACTCTCGGAAATCGCCGACCGGATCCTCAAGCCGCAGCTCCAGACGATCCCGGGGCTGGCCCGGGCCGAGATTCGGGGCGAGCGCCGGTATGCCATGCGGGTGTGGGTCTCGGTGACCGCCCTGGCCGCCCGGGGGCTCACGGTGCAGGACGTGGTGAGCGCGATTCAGAGCCGCAACGTCGAGATCCCGGCCGGGAGGATCGAGTCGGACCGGCGGGAGTTCTCGGTACGCTCGATGGGCGAGCTCAAGACCGCCGATGAATTCGCCGCCATGGTGGTGTCCAACACCAACGGCCAGCTCGTCAAGCTGGGCGACGTCGCCAGAGTCGAGCTCGGCGCCGAGGATATCCGCAGCTTCTTCCGCTTCAACGGCCGACCCGCGGTGGGGCTGTCGCTGGTGCGGCAGTCGAAATCGAACCTGGTGGAAGTGGCCGACGCGGTGCGCGCCACGATGCCCGCACTGCAGGCGGCGCTGCCTCCGGGCGTCACGGTCTCATTGGGCTACGATCAGTCGATCTACGTGAAGCGCTCCATCAAGGAGGCGGAAGAGGCCCTCTTCCTGGCCGGCGGGCTGGTGGTGCTCATCATCTTCCTGTTCCTCCGGAACGTGCGGGCCACCCTGATTCCGGGCCTGGCCATTCCGGCCTCGATCGTCGCCACCTTTGCGGTGATGTACGGCCTCGGTTTCTCGATCAACAACCTGACCCTGCTGGCCCTCACGCTCGCGATCGGCATCGTGGTGGATGATGCGATCATCGTGCTGGAGAACGCCTATCGCCACCAGGAGGAGCTGGGCGACCCGCCGGAGCAGGCCGCGGTCAACGGGACCCGCGAAATCGCCTTCGCGGTCATCGCCACTACCATCTCGCTGATCGCGGTCTTCACGCCGCTGGCGTTCCTGACCGGCAGCACCGGCCGGCTCTTCAAGGAATTCGGCATCGTGGTCGCCGCCGCCGTCGGCATCTCGGGGTTCGTCGCGCTCACGCTCACCCCGATGCTCTGCGCCAAGATCCTGCGGGTCCCGGCCCGTCACAGTCAGCTCGCCAACACGCTGGAATACGCCGTTCAGGGGATGACGACCGGATACGAGCGGGCCCTCGGGTGGGTGCTCCGGCACCGGGCGGTCGTGCTCGGCGGAGTTGCCGTCCTGGTGGCGGCCGCGGTCGTGGTGTTCACCAAGCTGAAAGTGGAGTTCGTTCCGCCCGAGGACCGCGGCCAGATCCAGATCTCGGTCACCGGCCCCGAAGGCGCCACCCTTGCCTATACCGATCAGTACCAGCGTGACGTGGAGAAGCTGCTCGCCGGCGTTCCTGAAATCGCCAATTACACCAGCACCATCGGCGGCGGATTCGGTGGGAGCGGCGGCGGAGTCAACCGGGGGCAGATCTTCGTCCGCTTCGTCGACTGGTCGGAGCGGAAGCGGTCGGCGCAGGAGATCATCGAGAGCCTCCGGCCCCAGCTCGCCCAGATCTCCGGCGTGCAGGCCTTCGCCAACAATCCGCCGGCCTTCGGAGGATTCGGCTCCGCGGTCCAGTTCGTGGTGCGGAACCCCAACTTCGATTCGCTCTTCGTCGGGATGGACACCCTGCTCAAACGGGCCCGCCGGATCCGGGGGTTCACCAACGTGGACACCGATCTCCGGGTCAACAAGCCGGAGCTCGCCGTCAGCTACGACCGGGACCGCGCTGAAGACCTGGGCGTCCCGGTGCGCGACGTGGCGGGAACCCTGCAGGCCATGCTCGGCGGGCAGCGGGTCAGCACCTTCAGCCGCAACAACAAGCTCTACTACGTGATGGTGCAGCTCTCACCCGAGGACCGGGCCACCCCGACCGACATGAGCGGACTCGCGGTGCGCGGCAACAACAAAGAGCTGATCAAGCTCGACCAGCTCGCCAAGGTGACCGAAGGGGTGGGGCCACGCTCGCTGAGCCACTACATGCGGGTCCGTTCGGCCCAGCTCTCCGCGGGCCTCGCCCCCGGCTTCACGCTCGGCGAGGCGCTGGATTCCCTCGAGCGGATCGCGCAGGAAGTGCTGCCGTCCGGGTCCACGACCGCACTGGCCGGCGAATCGCGCGAGCTGCGCGAGAGCGGAACCGCGCTCTACTTCGCGTTCCTGCTCGCGCTGATCGTGGTGTTCATGGTGCTGGCCTCCCAGTTCGAGTCGTTGGTGCATCCCTTCACCGTGCTGATGGCCGTCCCGCTCGCGATCACCGGCGCGGTCTTCACGCTGTTCGTGGCCGGGTCGAGCCTCAATCTCTACAGCCAGATCGGCATGATTCTCCTGATCGGCCTCGTCACCAAAAACTCCATCCTCCTGGTCGATTACACCAACAAGCTGCGGGCCACAGGCCTGGATACCATCGGCGCGCTGCTCGAGGCGGGGCGGGTGCGGCTGCGCCCGATCCTGATGACCTCGGTCGCCGTCGTCATGGGGGCGGTCCCCATCGCGCTGGCGCTCGGCGCCGGCTCGATCAGCCGCCGCCCGCTGGGCTACGCGATCGTCGGCGGGGTGCTGTTCTCCACCGCGCTCACACTCTTCATCGTGCCCGTGGTGTACTCGCTGATGGAGGGCCTGGTGGTCCGTCTCCGGAAGTCCCGCCGGACCGACTCCGCCGCTCCGCATCCGGTGGGGGCGGAATGATCCTGTTCCTGCTGGCGGCGCTCGCCGGGCCGCCCGCTCCGACAGCCGATACCCTTCCCCGGATCACCCTCGCGCAAGCGCTGGCCCGGTCGGCGCGGCTCGATCCGAACTACGTGCGGGCCCTGGGCAGCGTCGAAAACGCAGCGTGGGCGCGCCGTGCCGCCCGGAGCGCGATGGTGCTTCCCTCGCTCTCGGTGAGCACCGATTACACCAGGTTCTCGATCGAGCAACTCAATATCGGCACCGGCGTCCGCACTCCCACCAGCGCCACCGCCCGCATCGACGCCCGCTTCGAGCTGTTCACCGGCTTCCGCAAGCTCGCCGAGCTGTCCCGCACCAACGCCGATCTCGACGCGGCCAACGCCGGCCGGGAGCAGCAGCGGTTCCTGACGGCGCTGGACACCGAGGCCGACTTCTATGCCGTGTTGAGCAACCGGGAGCTGCTCGACGTGAGCCGGGACCGGCTCCGCCGCGCGGAGGAGCAGTTCGTCGTCGCCCGCGCCCGGGTCCTGAGCGGGGCCGCGGTCCAGACCGACTCGCTGCAGCTGCTGCTCGAGCTGAACCGCGCCCGCATCAGCCTGCTCCAGGATTCGTCGCGGCTCCGGGTGGCGCGGCTGCTGCTGGGACGCCGAGTGGGAGTTGCCGGAGGCGTGGACGCCGTTCCGCTCGACACCGCGCGCGCCCCCGATCTCCCGGTCTCACTCATCGAGGCCATGGCACAGGCCCTGGAGCAGGGACCCGAGTACCGGGTTGCCCGTGCCAACCTGCGGTCGGCGGATGCCTCGGTACGGGCCGCGCGGAGCCGGTATTTCCCCCAGGCCGTATTGATCGCCAACAACGTCACCTTCGGAGACAACTTCTATCCCCACGGGCTCACCCGCAGCACGGTCAGCCTCCAGGTGAGTATTCCGCTCTGGGACCATGCGCAGCGGGAGCTGGCGCTGGCCCGGGCTCGCAGCTCGCGTGATCTGGCCCGCGCCTACAGCGAAGACCTGGAGCGGGTGGCCGAGGCCGACGTGACCGAAGCGTGGGAGGCGTACCAGACCGCCCGGGCGACGACGGACTACTCGCGGCAGGGCGTCGTCGTGGCGCTGGAAACCTTCCGGGTCCAGCAAGCGCGCTACCGGGCGGGCGCGAGTACCATTCTCGACCTGCTCGACGCCCAGTCGGCGCTGACCCAGGCCCAGGCCGAGCTGGTCCAGGCTCGCTACGCTGCCCGACTCGCGCTGGCCGGTCTCGAGGCCATCCTCGGCCGGCGTCTCTTCAGTGACAAGGATCCTTTGTGAGAGTGCTCTTCGTGTCGGCGGTGGCCGGGCTGGCGCTGGCCTGCGGTGGCTCGGACGCCGTCCCTGCAGGGAACGGCGGCCGCGGGGGCCCGGGGGGCGGGCGCGGTCCGGTCGGGCCGGTTCCGGTGGAAGTCGCCGTGGCCCGGACCGATACGGTGGTGGACGCCATCACGGCCACCGGACAGATCGAGCCACTCCAATCCATCCAGCTCCGGCCCGAAGTGGACGGCCGGCTGGTGGCAATCCTGGTGCGGGAAGGGGCCGAGGTGGCCCAGGGCACTGCGCTCTTCAAGGTCGACGATCAGGAGCTCAAGGCCCAGGTTGCGCGCTCCCAGGCCGACCGGGATCTCGCACAGCAGGCGCTGAGCCGGACCCGGGCGCTGCTGTTGGACAAGGCCGCCGCGCCGGCCGATGTGGAGCGGGCCGAAGCCCAGATGCGGAGCACCCAGGCGGGGCTGGACCTGCTGCAGCTCCGGCTCGACCGGACGGTGGTGCGGGCGCCCTTTGCCGGCGTCACCGGGCAGCGGCTCGCGAGCCTGGGCGACTATGTCAACAACTCCACCCGGCTCATCACGCTGCAAACGGTCAACCCCCAGCGCGCCGCATTCCAGGTGCCGGAGCGCTACGCGGAGCAGCTCAAGCTCCGGCAAAAGGTGCTGTTCCGGGTGGCGGCGCTGGCGGGGCGGGACTTCGCCGGCACGGTGGACTTCGTGGATCCGCTGGTGCAGCTCCCCGGACGGACCATCACCGTCAAGGCGCTGGTACTGAACCCCCGGCGCGAGCTGCAGGCCGGGATGTTCATCGAGGCCAGGTTGGAGATCGCGGTGCGCACGGCGGCCACCGTCATCCCCGAAGACGCGGTGAGCCCGTCGCAGGGCGTCATGTACGTCTGGGTGATCCAGGCCGGGAAGGCGGAACGGCGGGAGGTGACGCTGGGAGTCCGCACTACGGGATTTGTGGAAGTTCGCTCCGGTATCGATCCGGGCGATCAGGTGGTCGTCGGCGGCGCCGAGCGCCTGTCTCAGGGCGCGGAGGTCCGAGCGACGGTAGTGGACCGGCCCCCGCCGGGTGGGTCCGTCGACTCGGTGGCCGCGCCCCCGGCGGTCCGGGGTGTGAAGGTGGACTCTATTCTTTAAGCTAAAAGTGACTTTTTTTATGCTAAAATGATCAATGAATAGTCTATAGATTTGCTTTTTTAGCGTGCCGCTGGTAGTATTGTCCCATCGCATTTCCCCACATTCCCCTCCTCCCCTTCCTCATGACCACCGATCTCCGCGACTTCCTGGAAATCCCCTACGACCGGCTCGAGGAAATGAATCTCGAGGCCAAGGCGGAACGCCTGGCCCGGCTGGCGCCGGCGAAAATCCGCGACAAGCGGCTGAAGTACCTGGCCGACGAGAAGCGCATCAAGGCGGTGACGGTTTGCTTCGCGGACCTCGAAGGCCGCCTGCATATGCTGGATTACGACAAGAAGTTCCTCCTGGGTTCGGCCGACAACCTCACCTTTGACGGCTCGTCGATCCGGGGCTTCACCCAGCAGGCGGAGTCGGACCTCCGGCTGGGCATCGACTGGCCGGCGTTCTACTGGCTGCCGTCGGATGTGTTCGGGCCGGGCAAGGTCCTGGTGTTCGCCGACGTACTCGAGAAGGACGGCTCGCCCTACGCCGCGGACATGCGCGCCCGGCTCAAGAGTTACCTCGACCGGCTCTACCAGAAAGACGGCTACGTCTGCAACGCGGCCAACGAGATTGAAGGGTTTCTCTTCAAGGGCCGGGACGCGGAGCGGCACTACCACGAGACCGGCAAGTTCGAGTTCATCAGCACCGGTGGTTACTACCACTCGCTCCCCGGCGAT
>JANNGX010000129.1:0-45245 GCA_031404115.1 Gemmatimonadales bacterium
GAGCTCGGCGGGCCTGGTGACCGCGGCAGGCGCCGGGACCGCGACCATCACCGCCACCAGCGAGGGGAAGACCGGCACGGCGGCGATCTCCGTCGCGGACGGCGGACAGGTGACCGTGGGTGGCGGCGTGGTCGATGCCGCGGGCCTCCCGCAAACGATATCACATCAGCCAGGAGCGGTAATCGCGACTGAGGCGATCACCGTCACCGAGAAAGACTCCGCGCAGGCCTGTATTACGCGCGGCGACACCGGCGTGGTCGGTACCCACTACACCTTCGGACCCGCGGGCACCAGCTTCTCGGCGCCGGTGACGGTGACGGTGAAGTACGACCCGGCCAAGAAGCCGGTCTGGGCGCTGCCGACCGACCTGGCGCTGTATCACTTCACCGGCGGCGCGTGGGTGAAGCTCCCCAACCTGGTCGTGGATGCGGTAGCGGGCACGATTTCGGCCCAGACCACGTCGTTCAGCCCCTTCACGGTGGGCACCCGGTTGCCGCAGGGCGTCCTCACGCCCACGATCGGCTCGGTGAATTTTATCCAGCGCTCGGTGACCTTCACTGCCTCGATCCCCGGGCATCCCACCACCGGACTCACCTATGCCTGGACCGGGACTGGACGGAACGGGGTGATCAGCCCGCTGTTCGGCGCCGATGCCCAGTACACCATGACCCAGGCGCAGCTTCCCCCGGGAGACCTGGACCAGGTGCAAGTCATCATCCGGGGCAACATCGACCCGTCACAGCCGACCGTCCTGGTGCCGCTCGCCAGCGCCGAGGCCACCGTCAACGCGAACCTGCAGTTCACGTACGAGGTCAATCCGGATGACAGCGAGCCGGATTTCAGCGCGACACAGACGCTCAGCGCGCTGATCCGCAACGCCGACGGCAGCATCTACACCAATCCCGCCAACCTGCCGGTGCTGATGGTATGGACCTCGAGCCAGTTTCACGGCGATCTGGACATTCATAGCCCGAATCACACGACCAATGTGAAACAAGGGGTCTATACCGCGAAATCCGCCACGCAATCGCGCCCGCTGCCCCCCCGCGTGGACGAGGTCACCGTCGATTTCTACGTGGGGTACATGAAGGACTACACGACGACTCTGTCAGCCCTGGGCTTCACCAGGGTCAGAGTAGACAGCACCGTCGCCCGATTCGACGTCAAGAACGGCACGGCCAATGCCTTCCTCGAGGTGGCACCGAAGACCCTCCTGGCCAACTTCATTGTGCGGACCATCCCGACTCCCGGCGGAGCCTGCAAGACGGCGGACGCCATCATCCCCAAGGTGGCCGGGGCCACGTCCTACAATCTGACGGTGACCGGCATCGTCGGCTCGTCGCTCGGTACCACCATCAACAGGGTCATCACCGGCACAACCAACATCGGTAACATCATGGATGTGTACGATGGCGGCGTGTTCTTCGGGGTGCCGCTGGATGGCGGGTGCAACACCATTCCGCAGTTCATTACCGCGCGGGAGAACACCTATCGGACCCAGTATGCCAATGCGAGCTTTGTGGTGAAGACGTCACCGTAGTCTACAGGTCGAATCGCACCTCCACCCCGTAGTACCGGGACTTCTGGTTGTAGAACTGCCGCTGTGAGCTGAAGCCATCCAGCCAGGTCAGGAGGAGCGCAAAGCCCCTCCTGCCCTGCGGATCGGCAAACCGGAACCCCGCCCGGCCCGACCAGGTCACCTTCCAGTCGGTGTATTCCTGCGCATCGGCATTCAGTGCCAGGATCGTCCGCGCCGAGCCGCCGAGCAGACCCCCGGGCTTGCCCTGGTAGTCGGCCGCCAGGGACAGGGCACCCCGGCCGACATCCGCGGCGTCGATCGCGGCGTAGGAAGCATTGGCGTGCAGCTTCACCAGCCCGGTCCGGTAACTGGCCCAGGCACCCACGATCTCCCGGGACCAGTTGACCCGGGGGCCCGGGAAGCGGTCCCGGTACTCGTCGCCCAGGTGGCTGCTCTCATGGTAGGCCTCGAGCGCCAGCCGAAGCCGCCGAAAGTCGGCGGTGAGGATGGCGTTGACGTGCCAGTCGTTGCTGATGAGGGCGGAGGCCTGGTCTCCCAGGGAAAACCGGCCGTAAACCTCGACGCCCAGGTGGAGGGTGAGGGGCACCCGGCCCCGGTGCACGGCCAGGATGGGCCAGAGCTCCCCGAGACCCGCCTCCGCCTCCGCCTCAGCGCCGAATTTCGACTCGCCCCGGCTGGCGTAGAAGACCCGGCCCACCATGGCGCTGGTCCGGGACGACGCAAGGGGGAACTCGAAGGGCGCGGCATCGTTGGGAAGCGGGATCGAGCGGGCCTGCGCGGCGGCCGGCGTGGCAACGGCCGTCGCCCATAACATTGTTAAAGCCAAATACCCCACGGTGTTGTAGCTCGTGAGGGTACGCCCTAACTTTCCCGGCGACGACTTCGGCCGCCGTCCCACGACTACGCAGGGAGCTCCCATGCTGTCCGTTCTGCTGGTGTCCGCGCTGGCCTCCACCCCCGTCCGCGACTCCACGCCGGTCGCCCGGGTCCGGCTCGACGCCTCCCGCAAGGAGGTCGTCGTCTCGGCTGGTCCATTCTCGGTCAAGGCCATGCCCCCCGGCATGAAGCACGAAGAAATGGGCATGATGGAGGACCACAACACGCCGGTGATCCGGTTCGAGTGGCCGGTGGACGGCTCGTTCCGGGGCTTCGCCATCGCGATCGTGGACAAGGACGGCAAGGCGGTCGACCGGAAAATGGTGCACCATCTGATCGCGATCAATTTCGATCGGCGCCAACTGCTGTACCCGATGTACGAGCGGATCTTCGGGATCGGCTCCGAAACCGAAGACGCCAGCATTCCGAAGTCGCTGGGGGTGCCCGTCACCGCCGGCACCAAAATGGGGATGTACCTGGCCTGGGCCAACGAGAGCGGCCAGGATGTGGAAGGCGCGCAGGTCGTGCTCACGCTCTCCTACAGCCCGACCAACCTGAACCCCCGTCCGCTCGCGGCCCTTCCAATTTATATGGATGTCAACCTGACCGTGGGCAAGGGGAACGAGTACGATGTCCCGGTGGGCCGGAGCGAGAAGGCATGGGAGTTCACCCCGACGGTGGGCGGGCGGATCCTCGGCGTGAGCGGCCACATGCACGACTACGGCGTGGCGGTGCGGCTGGAAGACGTCGCGTCCGGCAAGGTGCTGACAACGGTCAACGCCAAGCGGAAGCCCGACGGCAAGGTGCTGAGCATGGAGCGGCGGCTGTTCGGCGTGGCCGGCGAGGGGCTCAAGCTGCGGGCGGGACGCAGGTACCGGGTGGTGGGCGTCTACGAGAACCTCTCCGGCGCGCTGATCAAGAATGGCGCGATGGCCCACATGGTGGGGCTGTACGTGCCGGACGACTTCAAGAAGTGGCCGGCACTGGACCTGAGCGACGAAACGCTGCAGGACGACCTGGCGTATCTGGGCGAGATGGGGAACAAGGGACATAAACATCCCGGCGGCGACCGCTAGCTCCGCAGCTGGCGCCGCGGGCGCACCCTTGGCGCCTGAACGGGATGTCCCACCCCGAGCACGCCGAGAGCCCTGCTACAGGATTCGCCGCGCCCCTACCCACCGCGCGAACCACCACTTCCCCACCGGATCCGACGCACTCAGCGCGCTGATCTGCACCCCGCCCTGCGCGCTGTGGATGAACTGCCCATCTCCGACGTAGAGCCCCACGTGCGTCACCGCGCCGGCCCCCGGCTGTTCCGCGAAGGTCAGGATATCTCCCGGTGCAAGCTGTTCCAGGGCGCGCCCCACCTCGCTGCCGGTGCGTGCCTGGTCGACCGCCATGCGGGGCAGCGTGACCCCGTGCTGTGCGTAGGCGTAGCGAATCAGCCCGGAGCAATCGAAGCCCGAGGCGTCGGTGCCGCCCCACCGGTAGGGCGTTCCCATAACCGTGAGCGCAGTGGCGACGATCTCCGCCGCCGCGGCGTTGCTCTTCCGCGCCGCGGTGGCCAGGCGGATCGCCTCCTCGTCGGACGGATTGGCGCTGGGAATGTCGCTCGCGGGGGTTGGCGTCCCGGGTGGACGATGGCCGAACGGCGTGCCCAGCCGAACGCCGAGCGACACGCCGGAGAGCTTCACGCTGCTCCGCCACTGATACAGCGCCTCGGCCTGCAGGGCGACCGGCCCGACCGTGACGATCTCCACCCCCACACCGCCCCAGACTCCGAGGCCCGGCTCTTCGCCGCCGCCGGTCGGGCCGCGCCCCGCGCCGACCGCGCCTCCGACGAGGAGGTAGGGCTGCGCCGACGCCAGGGGCCGCAGGATCACGTCGCCCCCCGCGCCATACCAGTGCGCCTTGCTGATGCCCGATTGCTTCACGTACTGCGCCGAGTAGACCAGCCGCACCGGCCCCAGGCCGAAGCCACCGATGCCGACGCGATACTCGGAGGTATGGGGCGAGTTGAGCCAGCGCGACGCGCCGACCGTGATGCTCTGCGCCGCGAGCATTCCGGGAAGCGCCAGGAGGCCGAGCCCCGCGGCGAGCGGTCGCCTCATGGATTGAGCCGGTGCGGCAGGCCGTCGCGGATGCCGACCTTGTAGACCGCCGACGGGCGGCAATCGCGATACAGCTCGGCCCTGATGGTGCTGTCGTCGAGCCGGGTTGGTATCGCCCCGGTGAACAGCAGCGGCACCTTGAGCCTGACGCTGTCACGCCGGATCTCCACGCTCCGCTCCAGACATGGGGTGCCGGCGGAATCCCGGGCCCGGCGCGCTTCCGCGAGCCACACGGTTGCGCCACCCGGCAGCGCGAGTACCAGTGAATCGGTGAGTGGCGGAGGGCCTTCATCCAGCGCGGGCAGCGCGTCGGGCGCAGGTTCCCCGCGAGCGCCGCACGCGGCCACCAGTACCAGGGCCGCCCCGGCGAGTCGCAGAGTCTTCCAGGTCATTTCGTGATGTCGGGAGCTTTGTGCTCGAGTGCGATGAGCGGGGTACCGTCGGGAGCCACAGCCAGGGTTTCCTGCAGCCTCGGGCTCCGGCGCAGGAAGCGGAGCCAGCCCCAGGCTCCGATCAGCGCCGTGACGGCGCCACATACCACCGTCACCCAGAGCGTGGTCATGGGATTGGTGGCACCGCCGGCCGCCGCGGCGCCGATCCAGGCCCCCACAAACGACGCTGCCCACGCCACCAGCGGCGTGAGCAACCAGCCCAGTATCCGGAAGAGCGCGTGGACCACCGGCGCTCCCTAACGGCGCTTGACGCCGAACGAGCTGATCAGCGTGTAGAGCGCCAGCGCCGGGAGCACGGCGACGGCAAAGCTGCCGAGATTCCACCCGGCACGGGGCACGCCGATGACCACGGCGATGGCGAGGACCCCCAGTCCGAGTACGAACGTGCCGATGACCAGCAGGGCCGGGCTCGCCGCGCCGGACTTGGCCGCCTGGTTGGCCTGAATCCAGGCGCCCATCCAGCAGACGTAGGTGCATACCATCCACCAGACCGGGTGATACCACCAATTGCTGCCGCCACCGATCTCCAGCCAGCGATTGGTGTACAGACCGAGCGGCTGCAATAGCGCCACGTCTACCACGAGGAAGACAAAGACCGAGGCGAGCCCGATACCCGCGGCTCCGGCAATGCCCTCGATGGTCCGGGCCCGGGTCCACAGGCCCGGCAGAACGATCAGCGCCCCGAGGCCGATCAGCAGGATGATCCCGCAGACCACCAGCTCGATGGGGCCCTCGAGGCGCACCTGAAGAAACCCGAAGATGGCGACGAGCACCGAGTAAAACAGGCCGAGCATCAGCCCGCCCCGCAGCACGGTGGGGAGGTCGGTCTGATCTCGGGAGGCGTTCATCGAAAGCGCCGACGTCATGCCAGCTCCAGGGCGTGCAGGGTGCCGGAAAGGTAGCCCGGCCCCAGGGCGTGGGCCAAGACCGCGCGGCTCATCGCGCCCAGGCGAAAAGGACCGCCATGTCGGTGATGGCCCAGGCGGCCAGCGCCCGGTGCATGCCCGCCTGGTGGGCGGCGGGATCGAGCGCTCTCCGCCCGCGCCACCAGGGCAGCAGGACGACGGCCCATGCACCCGCCGCCGCGACGAGGGCGGCCCAGCGGGAGATTCCGTTCATCCCGCCGCCCCACCCGCTGGCGGCGCCCGCGAGTGAGAGCCCGAGGAAGGCGAGCCCGGCCATCCCGATTGCCAGCGCGAGACTCCGATCGAGCCCCAGCGCCGAGGCGAGGGTACGGTCTCCCCGGCGACGGTCTTCCTCCAGCTGATAAATCTGGGTCAGCGGATAGAGCGAGCCGAAGAGGACCGCAAAGGAAATCAGAACCGTTCGGCCCGGTCCGGCCACCTCACGGCCGGTGAGGGCCCAGCCGGCGTACGGGGTGAGCAGCCCGAATCCAACCATGTTGACCAGCCAGTCGACGCCGGGAATGGCCTTGAGGCGGACCGGCGGCACCGAGTAGAGCACCGACATCACCGCGCAGAGTCCGTACGCATAGAGGAACAGCCGGGGCAGCCGGAACGCCACCACCAGTCCCAGCGCCATGAGCAGGAGACCGAACCAGGCCAGCCCGGGTGGCGGCGGGGGGGGACGCTTGAGATAGGCCACATCCCCTTCATCGCGATCGAAGGCGGAGTTGAGCGCCAGGGTGCCGCCGTTGAGTCCCACCACGAACGCGAGCGCTCCGAGCAGCGGCGTCGTCCCGGCCTGACCGGAGACCAGCCCCGCCAGTCCGAGGCTCAGCGCGCTCCCGGTGAGCAGGTGCACGAACATGATGGGCCATTCGGCGGGACGGAGATGCAGCAGGTAGTCGAAGCCCCGGCCCAGCAGCCGGTATCCCCACGCGCGTCGATCGGTCACGCCCGCCCCGCGAGCTGCACCGGCGCCATGATCTCCGAGACGACTCCCGCGGCGCTGCGGACCCGAAGTCGCCCGCGCGCGGTAATTCCTTCGGCGATCCCCGGCTCCGGCAGTGACACCGCCCGGCCCCGGAGCCAGTCGCGTGATTCGAACGCCGCCACTTCGGCTGCGGAGAGCGGGGCCGCATTCCGGGCCGCCTCCGCCACCGCCCGGGCAACCGGCGCGGCGAGCGAGGCGGCATCGGCACTGACGCCCGCATCGGCGAGCCGCGTCGCGGCGGCAGCGAGCGCGGGCGGAATGTCATTCTGCAGGTTGATCCCGACGCCGATCACCATCCAGCCCAGGACGTCTCCCTGCCACCGCGCCTCGGTGAGGATGCCGCCGAGCTTCCTGTCGCGGAGGATGAGGTCGTTGGGCCACTTGAGCGCGATGCGATCCGGCGGGGAGAGGAGCCGGTCGAGCAGGCCCGCCAGGTCGAGCCCGACGCGAAGGCCGACGACCTCGCTCGCGGCACCCGCACCGGGCCGGCACACCACCGAGAGCCAGAGGCCGCCCGTCCCCGATACCCAGGTCTGGCCGCGGGTGCCCCGGCCGCCGGTCTGCACCCGCGCCGCGACCGCCGTACCGTGGGGCGAGCCGGCCGCGGCGAGGCGATGGGCCTCATCCTGGGTGGAGGCCACCGCGTCGTGCCAGAGAAGCGGCGCGGCGGTCACTTGCCCAGGAGTCCGAACCACACCAGGCAGATCACCCCGAGCACGGCGCAATAGGGAGCGAAGAGATGGAACTTCTTGTGCTTGAGCAGCCCGACCAGGAACCGGATCGCGATGAGGCCGGAGACCGCGGCGGCAACGAAAGCCCAGAGCAGGCCGATCGACAGGCCCTGCTCGCCCGGCGGGATGTGCCGGGCCTCGAGCAATCCGGAGCCGGCGATCACGATGATGGACATCAGGAAGGAAAATTCGGCCGCGGCCTCAGCCTGGAGGCCGCTCCAGAGCGCGGCGCCGATGGTGGTGCCGGAACGGGAAATCGCGGGCACGATGGCGATGGCCTGGCCGATGCCGATCACCATGGCCTGAACCAGCGTCACCTGCGTGCCGGTGGCCCGAGGGAGCGCGTACTTGGTGCTCCACAGCACCGCGGCAGTGAAGAGAAACTGCCAGCCCAGCGCGGACATCGAGTGGAAGGAGGCCTCGAAGTGGTCCTTGAGCGCGATGCCCGCGACGGCCGCGGGGATCGATGCGATGAGCAGCAGCCCGGCATAGCGCCAGGCCTCGGACTGGCCGGACAGAAGCCCCTTGAGCAGCTCGATGATGCGTCGCCAGTACGCCACCACCACCGAGAGCAGGGTGGCCACGTGCACCGCCACCTCGAAGAACACACCCGGCGGTGTGTAGCCGACGATGTGTTCCGCGAGCACCAGGTGGCCCGAGCTCGAGACCGGGAGGAACTCGGTGAGACCCTGCACCAGCCCCAGGATCAGCCCCTGCCACCAGGTAAGAATCATCCGATCACTTCGCGATAGAGCGATTCATACATCGGCACAATCCGGTCGGCGTCGAAGAGCAGCGCCCGCTCGACCGCGGCCCGGGACATCGCGGCGTGGCGGGAGGGGTCCCGCAGCAGCTCCACCGCGCGGCGGCCCATGGCCTCGACGGAGCCCGCCGGCTCGAGGATGCCGCTCACCCCGTCTTCGACGACTTCGGGAAGCCCGCCGGCGCGGCTGCCAACCACCGGGGCGCCACAGGCCATCGCTTCGAGCGCGGCGAGGCCGAACGACTCGCTCTGGGTGGGGAGCACGAAGAGATCGGATTGCTGGAGCAGCCCCGCCACCGGGTCGAGCCGGCCCAGGAAGCGCACGTCGGTGGCGACATTGAGATCGCGGGCCTCCTTTTCGGCGTCGTCCCGCTCCGGGCCGTCGCCGATCATCAGCAGCGTAGCGGGCATGGCCTTCCGGATCCGCGCGAAGACCCGCACCACGTCCTTGACCCGCTTCACTTCGCGGAAGTTCGAGATGTGGGTGACCAGCTTGTGGTCCGGCGGACAGAGCCCGTCCTTGCTGCGCGTTTCGGCGGGGCGGTACTCGCCCAGATTCACGAAGTTGGGAATGACGCCGATCCGGCACTGCACGCACCCGAAGGTGCGGATCGTTTCGTCCTTGAGAAACGCCGACACCGCGGTGACCGCGTCGGAGCGCTCGATCGAGAACTTGGTGATGGCGTAGAAGCTCTGCTCCTGGCCCACCAGCGTGATGTCGGTGCCGTGGAGCGTGGTGATCACCTTCACCTTGTGCTTGGGCGGCAGCATTTCCCGCGCGAGCCAGGCCGTGGTGGCGTGGGGGATCGCGTAGTGCACGTGGAGCACGTCCAGCCCGACCGCCAGCGCCACCTCGTGCTGCTTGGAGGCCAGCGCGAGGGTATAGGGGAAATGCTCGAACAGCGGGTAGCGAGCCGAGGTGTCCACTTCATGGAAGTAGACCCGCTCGGTGTACCCGCGGAGCCGGAACGGCATCGCGTAGGTAATGAAATGGACTTCATGACCCCGCCGCGCCAGGTCCAGGCCGAGCTCGGTAGCCAGGGCGCCGGAGCCGCCATAGGTGGGGTAGCAGGTGATGCCGATTTTCATTTGGGATCCTTGTAGGACCACGCTTCCGCTATCTCCGCCGCCAACTGCTCCACCGGCCGGGTCGCGTCGAGCGTCAGCACCGGCCCCTTGAGCTGATGGCGAAACCAGGTTTCCTGACGTTTGGCGTATTGCCGGGTGCTGATCGTGACCGCTTCGGCGACGGACTCCCGGGTGCGCTTGCCGTGCAGGTACTGCACCGCCTCGCGGATGCCCACGCCGTCCAGCCCATGCGCGTCGGGGCCATGGCCCTCGCTCAGCACCGCCGCGACCTCTTCGATCAAGCCGCGCCGCACCATCTCCTCCGCGCGCACCCGGATGCGTTGATGCAGCACCGGGCGCGGCGCGGTGAGCCGCACATACCAGGGCGCGACGGTGCCCTGACCTCGCGCCCGATGATGCCACTCGGACAGCGGATGGCCGGTGAGCAGCGCGATCTCGATGGCGCGCGAGGCACGCTGACGGCCGCCACCGGCAAATCCGGGGTCGAGGCGCGCCGCCCAGCGCACCAGGTCGCCCGCGTGCAGGCTGCCCACCCAGTGCTCCAGCTCGCGGCGCTTGTCGGGGTCGAGCGGCGGCTCGATGAACAAGCCGTCCACCAGTCCGCGGATATAGAGGCCGGTTCCTCCCACGATCACCGGGAGTCGCTGGCGGGCCCGCACCTCCTCGATCCAGCGCACCGCCTCGCGCGCGTACCGGCCCGCGCTGAAGCGCTCGCCCGGCTCGGCAACGTCGACGCCGTGATGGGGCACCCGCCGGCGCTCCCGGGGGCCCGGCTTGGCGGTACCGATGTCGAGCCGGCGATACACCTGGCGCGAGTCGGCGGAGATCACCTCGATCGGCAGGAGCGCGGCCAGCGCCATCGCCACCGCGGTCTTCCCGATCGCGGTGGGCCCGACGATCACCGGGAGCCTAGCGTCGACCAAACCGCCGCTCCAGCTCCTCGCGGGGAAGCTTCACGATCGTGCTCCGGCCGTGGACGTCGTGCGGCGCGAGCCGGGTCTCGAAGAGCCGGAACAGCAGTGCCCGCATCTCGTCCTCGCCGAGCGGCATGCCTCCTTTGACGGCCGCGCGGCAGGCGTAGGTGGCCGCGAACCGCTCCAGCCGGTTGGCCCAGCCGCCGAAGCGTCCCCGAGCCAGGTCGGCCATCATTTCGCGGAAGCAGGCAATGGCGTCGAACCGCCGGTGCGGCGCCGGCACCGACTGCAGTACCACCGACCGGCCGCCGAACGGCTCGACCTGAAAGCCCACCGCCTCGATGGTCGCGCGGTGACGCTCGAGCGCGTCCAGCTCCTCGTCGGTGAGCTCGATGGTCTCAGGCAGGAGCATCCGCTGGCTGGCCGCGCCGGCGCCGTTGAGCTGCGCCATCACTTCTTCGAACAGCACCCGTTCATGGGCCGAGTGCTGGTCCACCATGACCAGGGAATCCGGCCCTTCAAACACGATGTACGTATTGAACAGCTGGGTGATCGGCGCCGTAAAACCTCTATCCGCCTGTCCGCCCGTCCGCCCGTCTTCAGGTTGTTCCAGCGGCTCAAAAAACGATGGCGGCAGTCCCGCCTCGCGGTGGGGGACTCCGTCCGGCATGGGCCGCCACTCTCCCACCGGCGCGGCCGCGTCGAGCCCGCCGAGCGCGTGACGGATCGCCTCTTCCACCACCCGTTCCACCGCGATGCGATCGCGGAAGCGAACCTCCAGCTTGGCGGGATGGACGTTGACGTCCACGTCGGCGGGATCCACCTCGAGCCGGAGCAGCAGGCTGGGACGGTCGCCGGGGTGAATGGCCGATCGATACCCCGATTCGCCGGCGCGCACCAGGAACGAGTCCCGGAAGGGACGGCCGTTCACAAAGAGCTGGGCCCGCCGGCCCGTCGGCGCTGCGTCCGCGGGGCGCTGGGTAAAGCCCACCACCTTGAGCGGCCCGGATGCATAGGACACCGGGATCAGGGTGCCGGCCAGGTCGGGACCCCAGACCCCGGCGAGCCGCGCGGCTTCGTCCTGGCCCGGGGGCACCTGCAGCCGGGTGATGCCGTCCACGATCAGCTCGAACCCCACGGCGGCATGGGCCAGCGCGAGCGTCGCCACCGCCTCCGACGCGGCGCGGGTCTCGCTGGGCACCGAGCGCAGGAACTTCCGCCGTGCCGGAGTATTGAAGAAGAGGGACCGGACCGAGATCGAAGTGCCCCGCTGCCGCACCGCCGGCGCCACCGCATCCAGGCGCCCGCCCGTCACGATAATTTCCGTGGCCTCGCCGCCGTCGGAGGTAATGAGAGTAAATCGGCAGACCGATGCGATGGCGGGAAGTGCCTCGCCCCGGAAGCCGAAGGTCGTAATCCCGACCAGGTCGGCTGCGCTGGTGATCTTGCTGGTGGCGTGACGGTCGAGGGCGAGGACCGCGTCCTCCCGGTTCATGCCGGATCCGTCGTCACTGACCGCGATCAGGGTCTTTCCGCCCTGCTCCAGCTCGACCCTCACGTGGCGCGCGCCGGCGTCGATGGCATTCTCGACCAGTTCCTTGACCACCGAGGCGGGCCGCTCGACCACCTCGCCGGCCGCGATCTGGTTCGCGACGGCGTCGGGCAGTATGGCGATGCGGGGCGGAGCGGTGGCGGCCATCGCCTCAATCTAACGCGGCCACTGGAGCGAGGATGTCGGCGGGGACCCAGCCGATCGCGCCGTCGGGCGTCTCGATCAGCCACCATCCTCCCTGCCGGCGATTCAGGCGCACCACGCTGAACGGGAGCACCGTTCCCCGCTCCGGCGCCAGACCGTGCGGCGACACCCGGAGGCTCGAGCCGCCCACCAGCACCGCGCGGGGCGTGGCCCGCGCGGCGCGCAGCGAGAAGCCGGCCACGGCCGCGACACCGGCCAGCACCAGCACCGCGATCCAGAGCGCTCGCAGCGTTCCGGCTCCGATAAACAGCACGACGCCCAGCCAGAGCAGGAGGAGCGCGACCGCGAGACACTCTTCCGCGTTGAAGGGCCAGCGCGACCCGGCGCTCCGAAGCTGCTGGTGCTCCCGGGCCAGCGCATTCCAGAGCAGCTCGACGTGGCGATTCCGGGGTGCTCGCTCCCGCGCAATCAGCAGCGCCGCCACCGCCTGGGGATCGTGGCGGGCCATGTATTCCGCCGCCGCCAGATCGTACCAGAGCGTAACCGGGGACCTTGCGCTGGCCTCGGCCCGAAATGCATGCGCCGCGGCGGCGTACTCGCCCCGCTGATAGAGCTCGATGCCGGTCTGCGCCGACACCGGCGCGGGGCGGACCACGGCAACGCCGTGGAACAGGACGATGAGCGCGCCCACACCGGCCAGCCGGCGAAGCCGGGGGGGAATCCTTGCCAGCAGCGCGTCGATGGCGCGCAGCAGCTCCGGCGCCGCGCGGCCGGTGCCGGCGGGCCCGAATCGCTCCGCCTCGAGGCTCGCGTGCAGCGCGATCAGCCGCTCGGCTTCCTCGCGATCGACGCCGGCCTCGCGCAATGCCCCGACCAGCGCCCGGGGCGTGGCACCTCCCGCGGTCCGCGCCAGCGATTCCACCAGACGCTCCAGCCGCTCGGCGGGATCGCCTTCAGAGGCCGGGGCACGGCGGCGCCGGGGGCGGCTCCTGAGCCACGCGACCAGCGCCATCACAACCAGCGGCGCCGCGACCAATCCGGTCAGGAGCAATGGATCGAGGCCGGTGATGCGTTCCGCCAGCGGCACCGGTCCGGTCTGCTCGATGGGTACCGGCGTGCCCCGCTCGCCCACGGGAGCGGCCTCCAGAACCGGGACCAGGATTCCCGGCGCGCGAGCCGACCGGTACGATCCGCTGCCGGGATCGAAGTAGGGATACTCGAGCGGCGGGAGCGACAGGCTTCCGGCGGAATCGGGCACCACCGCAAATCGGAATCGCTTGCTGCCGCCGAGCCATGGGCCGGAGGGACGGAGGGCGCCATCGGTCCCTTCTTCGTAGACTCGCGCGCCGGCGGGCCACGCCGCCTTGGGACTCGGCCACAGCTGCAGATTGCCGGCACCACTCACCACGATATCCACCTGCAGCACCGTGGCGGCGCGGGCCGAGCTCTGCGCCAGGCGGTATTCCACGGCCATCCCTCGAGCCACCGGGCCGTCGAACGCCGGGGGCCGCCCGGCCGCTGGCAAATCCCGCACGACCAGCGCGGCGGGCGGGCTCTCGACACTCTGGCGGCGGTCGTCTCCGGAAGCGGGTCGGCCGGGCTGCACCCAGCTGAGTCGCGCCCGGGGGATGGTGAGCGGGCCGGGATTGAGCGGATAGACGGTCTGGAACCCCACGAAGAGATCGTAGGTCTCCCCATCCACCACTCGGCTGGCCACCGCGCCGGGCACCGAGGCCCGGGGCGAGGAGAAAACCCCTGGCAGCGCCGGCGGCGTGAGTGAGGGCGGCTGCCGCAACCGGAGCCTGAGGCCTCGCGGCAGCCACGCGGCGGTGAGCACGTTCAGTTGATCGCCGGCAAAGACATTGTCGCTCGACGTCACCACGAACACCGACGGAACGGACGGTCGCGGCGCTGGCACCCGGGATATCAACGCGAGCAGATCGGACTCCAGCCCGGGCGCGGCGCCCGAGGAGGCGCTGACCACGGTCACCGAGACCGCCGGTGAGGAGCCCGAGGCCTCCCCCTGCTCCACCGCGAAGGGCCCGAGGTCCCAGGTGCCGACGAGCTCGGCGCGCAGGTCCAGTTCCAGGGTATAGGTCCGCGTGGCCTCCCGTGCGACCACGACGTCGGTCCGCTCCCGGCGCTCCACCAGCGCGAAGCCGTCGAGTGCCGGAAGCTCGAACCGGAAGGCCGCGGTGGAATGCCCGGTGGCCTTGACCGTGAGAACGACGATTTCGCCAACCGCAACGCGGTCGCGATCCACCACGGCGGTCACATCCAGCGCCGGCGTCTGCAGCGCAATCAGCGCAACGAGCGACAGCATCACCAGTCCTTGCCCGAGGCGCTTGGGGCCACCCGGCGGCGGCGCGCCTGGTCGGCGCGAACGTCACGCTCGGTGCGCTCCACCGAATTGAGGATCTGGTCCGCTTCGGCCTGGGACAGCACGCCGCTGCCCCGGGGGCTCGGCGTGGCCGGAGCGCTGGGCTGCGGGCGAGGCGGCGGCGTGGCGCCGCCGCCCCCGCCGCTGGGCGGCGGGGTGCGCTGCTGCACCAGCTCGAGATTCCACTTGGCTTCCGCGGAGCGCGGGGTCAGCAGCAGCGCCTCGCGAAACTGCTCGGCGGCGCTCTGTTCCAGCGCCGCCCGCTTGCCGGTGTCGGCGCGCGCCTCCAGCATGTCGGTGAGGCCGAGGTTGTACAGGGCGCGGAAGCGCAGCTCGGGATCGAGCGACTTGGCCGCCTGGGCCAGCCACTGGCGCGCCGCCGCGAACTGCCGATTGGCCAGCGCGGCGGTTCCGGCGTTGAAGAGCGCCGTGTCCTTCGCCGTCAGGCGTGCCGCGTCCCTGCTGTACGCCACAATGGCGCCGGCGGTATCCCCGCGGCGCAGCAGGCGGTCGCCGGCCGACGGGCGCTGCGCCGTCGCGGTCCCCGAGCCGGCCATCAGCGCCAGCACCGCCAGCGCGGGACCCCTGCGAAGCAGTGCCTGAAGGCCCAGCAGCCCGATGGCCGCCAGCGCAAAGAGCCAGGCGCGCGGGGTGAGGTCCTCACGGCGACGCTCCCGGATAGCGCGCCGTTCGAGACCGGCCAGGACGCTGCGCACCGCGCCGGCCTGGTCGGCCGCGTCGCCGGGCACCAGGATGCCGCCCGCCGCATCCACGACCGCGCGGAGGATGTCGTCCCGGCGCGAGGTGTGCACGATCCGTCCTTCGGCGTCGGTCTTGAACCCCGTGAGCTCGCCCCGCTCGTCACGGAGCGGAATCCGGGCCGGGGCGCTGTCGCCCTCCCCCACCAGTACCAGCGTGACGCCGGCGGAGCGGAGCGCGCGCGCCGCCGCGATGGCGGCATCGAGAGGACCGTGGGTCTCTCCATCCGTAAAGAGCACCAGCGCTTTCGCGCCGCCTTCCGCCGCGGCGGTGAGCAGGCCCCTTCCCTGCGCCATGACCGCCTCCAGATCGGTGCCGCCTTCGCTCGCGATGTCCGGCTCGAGCGCGTCGAGCTGGAGCGATACCGCCCCGTCGTCCAGCGTCAACGGCGTCATGATGTAGCTGCGTCCCGCGAAGGCGAGAAGCGCCAGGCGATCGCCGCGGGCATCCTGCACCAGCCGGCGGGACTCCCGGATCGCGCGCTGCAGCCGATTGGGCGCGACGTCTTCCGCCAGCATCGAACGACTGATGTCGATGCCGATGGCAAGATTGAGCGCCCGGCCTTCCATCTCGGTTTCGGTCGTGCCCCAGCGCGGGCCCGCCGCACCCACGCCGGCCACCAGGCAGGAGGCGCCCAGCAGCCAGGGCCCGGCGCGGCCCCCGCGGGCCACCCGCTGTTCGGGTGCCCAGAGGAGCGCCGCGCGGATCCGGGCCCGGCGGGTCCGCCAGGCGAGCAGTCCGGCGGCCAGCGCCACGAAGGGCGCGAGCATGAGCAGCACGATCGAGTCGATGCTCACGGGGCCCGGACCAGTACCGTGGAGCCGAGCAGCAGCGCTACGGCCATCGCGCCAAGGCCGGCGAGCAGGAACGGCCTGGGGGACTCGTCGGCGGCACGGTACTGTTTCGCATCGACCCTGGTGCGCTCGAGCGCATCGATCTGCTGGAAGATCCGGCCCAGGGATTCGGTATCGGTGGCGCGGAAGTAGCGGCCCCCGGTCTTGTCCGCGATGTCCTTGAGCAGCACTTCGTCGATTTCCACCGGAAGCATCTCGTAGCGAAAACCCGAGAGGCCACGCCCGGTGGGCATCCGGGCCTCTCCCCGGGTACCCACGGCGACGGAGTACACCTTGATGCCGAACGCTGCCGCCGCGTCCCCCGCGGTGCGGGGATCGATCGCCCCGCGGTTGTTGACCCCGTCGGTGAGCAGCAGCACCACTTTGGATTTCGCGGGAACCCGCCGCAGGCGATTGACCGCGGTCGCGAGCCCGCTGCCGATGGCGGTGCCGTCCTCCAGCGTGCCCACCCGGAGGGCCAGGACCGCCTGCTCCAGCACCGCGTAGTCCAGCGTCACCGGAATCTGCGTCAGCGCCTCACCGGCAAATGCCACCAGTCCGATCCGATCGGCGCTGCGGCCGCGAATGAACGCGACCGCCTGGCGTTTGGCGACCTCCAGCCGGTTCGAGGGGGCAAAGTCCTCCGCCAGCATGCTGCTCGAAACATCGATCGCGATGACGATGGCGATCCCGTCCTTCCGGACCGTCGTGGGCCCGCCGGGAAGCCGGGGGCCCGCCGCGGCCACGATCCAGCCTGCGAGTGCCAGGGAGCGCAGGACCCGGGGAATCCAGGTCAGCCACGAGCGTCCCGCCGCGGCCGCGGGAATGGCGCCGTCGCCCACGGTGACCGCCGCGCCCCGCCGCCGGAACAGCAGGAGCAGCAGCGGGAGTGCCAGCAGCAAAAGCAGCACCGGGCGTGCAAAGCTCATGCGACGGCGAGCCTCGCCGCGCGCTGATACAGCGCGGCGAGCTCTCCCTCCCCGCGGGGGGCAAAGCTGCTGAACGAGATATCGTCCAGCATCCGTTGCAGCTCGGCGGTCTGGGCAAGATCCTGGCTCTTCCGCATCCGGTCCGACAGCAGCCACGCCAGCTCGTGCAGCGCGGCGCGGTATTCACCGTGCGCGGCCCAAGCCTCGAAGGTCGCGAGCGGAGGGCCGCCCGGCGCGGGAGTACGCGGCCTGGGCACCCGCCCCCTGCGTCTCCACCGCAGCGCCGCCACTCCGGCAACCAGAAGCACCGCGAGCACCAGCACGGCGAGCGGGAGAATCGTGCGGTCCTCGAGCGGCACTGCCGCCCGGGCCGGACGCGGATCCAGCCGCGAACGGCTGACTCCCGCGGGCAGCACGCTGGCCACCCGGACCCGGACCGGGGCCGCGGCGAGGGTGTCAGAGCTTCCGTCTCGTCGCACCAGGACCGGCCCCGGCATCCTGAGCTGATGCTCCCCGGGGTACCAGAACACCATCGGGTAGCGGACCAGGGCGCCGTTGCCCCCGAGTTCCACGATCGCGGACCCGAGCTGCTGCCCCAGCGCGCCGAGTGACCAGGACTGGGGCCGGATCACCGCGCTCCCCACGTTGGTTACGGGACGTTCCACCCACACCGTATCGCCGACGCTGGGCAGGCCCGCCTGGAGCAGCATGAGGAGCCGGGCGGTCATCACCGCTTCCCTCCCCGATGACGGCGGCGCCGGCCGAACGCTCTCCGTAACACCAGTCCATAGTCGCTGGCCACGTCGAGGGAGATCTGCTGCACACCGGCCCCGCGAAGCCGCTCGGAACGCTGGGCCCGGCGCGCTTCCGCCGCCGCGCGCCAGCGGCGGACGGCGGCGGCGCTTCCGGTATTCACCAGTGCGCGGCGCCCGTTCTCGGCGTCTTCCATTTCAATCCAGCCGGCCCGCGGCGGATCCAGCTCCCGGGGATCATCCACCGTGATCGCGATGACTTCATGACGGGCTGCCAGCTCGCGAAGCGCCTTCTCCCACCCTTCCGCAAGAAAATCGGACAGGATGACCACGACGCTGCGATGACCCAGCACGTTCGAGGCATAGTGAATGGCCTGCACCAGATTGGTGCCTCGTCGTTCACTCGCAAAGGCCAGGAGGTCCCGAATGAGCCGAAGCGCGTGGCGGCGGCCCTTGGCCGGCCGCACCACGTGTTCGACCCGGTCGCTGAAGAGGAGCGCGCCGACCCGGTCCTGCTCCCGGGCGCCCGCCAGCGCCAGCACCGCGGCGACCTCCGCCGAGCGCGCCGCCTTGGTGACCGGCGCGCCGACCCGGGTCGAGCCCGACTGGTCGATCATCAGCAGCAGCGTGAGCTCGCGTTCTTCGGTGAAGATCTTGACGTGCGGGGAGCCGAGGCGCGCGGAGACGTTCCAGTCGATGGCGCGGAAGTCATCGCCCTGTTCGTAGGCGCGGACTTCGGCAAACTCCATTCCCTGCCCCCGGAAGACGCTGCGGAATTCGCCCGAGAAGAGCGAATCCACCACGCCGCGGGTGCGAAGGGCGATGCCCTTGACCTGCTTGAGGAGCTCGGCGGGGACGGGCGGCAATCAGGGGGCCTTCACCGCCCCGAGGAGCTGCGCAATCACCCCGTCGGACGAGACGTCCTCCGCCTCGGCCTCGAAGGTGAGCACCAGACGGTGGCGCAGTACGTCGCCGGCCAGCGCCCGGATATCCTCGGGCACCACAAACGAGCGGCCCTGCAGAAACGCATAGGCGCGGGAGGCCTGGGCAAACGAAATCGACGCGCGGGGCGACGCCCCGAACGCGATGAGCGGCGCCAGCGCGGGCAGCCCGACGCTCGCGGGCTCGCGGGTGGCGCGGACCAGGTCCACGATGTAATCCACCAGGCGCTGGTCCAGGTGGATGCCCGCAATCGCCTTGCGCGCCGACAGGATGCCGGCCGGGTCGAGCACCCGCTTGACCGGGATCGGCTCGCCCCCGCTCATCCGGACCAGCACCTCCCGCTCCTCGAGGCGCGTGGGGTACTCGACGCGCACCTTGAAGAGGAAGCGGTCGAGCTGCGCCTCCGGCAGCGGATAGGTGCCTTCCTGCTCGATCGGATTCTGGGTGGCCAGGACCAGGAACGGCTCGGGCAGCGGGTAGGTGGTGCCGCCGATGGTGACCTGGCGCTCCTGCATCGCCTCCAGCAGCGCGGACTGCACCTTGGCCGGCGCGCGGTTGATCTCGTCCGCCAGCACGATGTGCGCAAACAGCGGGCCCTTCTTGGGGTAGAACTCCTGATTCTTCGGGTCGAACACCATGGTGCCAACCACGTCGGCCGGGAGCAGATCGGGAGTAAACTGGATCCGCGAGAAGCTGGCGTGGAGCACCTCGGCGAGGGTGCGCACCGCCAGGGTCTTGGCCAGACCCGGCACCCCCTCCAGCAGCACGTGCCCGCCGGTGAGCAGGCCGATCATCAGCCGCTCCACCATGACCGTCTGCCCCACGAGACGCCGTCCGACCTCCTCCGTCACCTGGCGGAGTGGAATCGATTCGGGCGCGGGCTGGTCGGATCGGGGAACGGGCTGGGCCATCACGAACCTCGGAGTGAGAACAGGGATTTACTTGATCGCCCGGTAGATTGCCTTTTCCTCGGCGGGCGTGAGCGGACGCCACTTGCCGACCGGCAGCTCGCCCAGGCGAATCGGCCCGTACGACAGCCGCGCCAGGCGCTCCACCTTGAGCCCCAGCTCCTCGGCCCAGCGCCGCACGATGTGCTTGCGACCCTCCGCGAGGGTGACGTCCACGATGCTGCGTCCCTCCACACCAGGACGGACCCGGACCGCGAGGGGTTCCACCGGCCGGCCCTCGATTACTACGCGGCCTTTCACGGCGGCGACAATCTCGCCCGTCGAGCGGCCGTGGACCAGCGCGGTGTACCGGCGCGGGACGTGGTACTTGGGATGACTGAGGCGCTGGACCGCGTCTCCATCGGTGGTGAGGAGCAGGAGCCCGGTGGTCATGACGTCGAGGCGCCCCACGTAGGTAAGCCCCTGTCCCTTGGGAACGAAGTCGAACACGGTGCGGCGGCCCTCTTCATCCTGCGCCGTCGTGACCACCCCGAGCGGCTTGTGAAAGAGGATCCACTTCTTGGGCTTCTGGGTGACGCGCTTTCCCTTGACGGTGATCACCTGCGTGTCGGGATCGACCTTGGAGCCAAGCGTGGCCACCTCGCCATCGACCCGGACCACGCCGTTCTCGATGAGCGTTTCGGCAGCGCGGCGCGAGGCGACCCCCGCCTGCGCCAGCGCGCGCTGCACCCGCATCAGCGTCATGCGTCCGCCGCGACGTACGCCGCGGACTCATCGTCCGGGCCCGCGGTTTCGGCCTTGTAGGGCTGCAGCGCGATGGTGAGCTCTTCGGCACGCGGCAGATTGGCGAGATCGGGCAGACCCAGGAGCTCGAGGAAGAGCGGCGTGGTGCCGTAGAGCAGCGGCCGGCCCAGCCCCTCACTCCGGCCGGTGACTTCGATGAGCCCGCGCTCCTGCAGCGACCGCAGCACGCCGCTGGCCGATACTCCACGGATCTCCTCGATCTCGGCGCGGCCCACCGGCTGCCGGTAGGCAATGACGGCCAGCGTCTCCAGCGTCGCGGCGGTGAGCCTGGGCTGCCGACCGCCAAGCTGGGCCCGCTCGATCGCGGCGGCAAACGCCGGACGCGAAAGGATCTGATACCCTCCGCCCAGCTCGACCAGCTCCACACCGTGGCCATCGAAGTCGTAATGCTCCCGCAGTTGCTCGAGGGCGGCGCGAACCTCGTCGAGCGAAGTGTCGGGATCCAGGGTAACGAGCTCTTCGGCCGTTACCGGGCGGGCCGCGGCAAAGAGCGCGGCTTCAATCAGCTGGGCGAGGGGATTCACGGCGAATCACGAGCGGCGTAAACACCGCGGGTTGGGTCATGAAGCACTGCCCGCGCTTGGCAAGCTCGAGCAGGGCGAGGAGGAGCGAGAGCACATCGGTGATGCTGGGCCTGGGCCCCAGGGCCTCGGTCCAGATGAATTCCTCGCGCTCGGCGAGCAGCGCGTGCACTCGGAGCGCGGCGCCCTCGACGTTGAGCGGGCGTGCCACCACGCTGTGAAAGACCGGGTGGAGAATCGAGGACACGACCCGCTGCACCGCGGTGAGCAGGTCGAGAAGGTCGAGCGTGAGCGGCAACGGGGGCAGCTCGGGCGGCGGCGGCAGATAGCCCCGCGCAAAGCTGAGCGCGCGCCGGTCCGCGGCCGCGGCCATCCAGTGCGCGATCTCCCGGATCTGCTGGTACTCCAGCAACCGCCGCACCAGCTCGGCGCGGGGATCCTCCCATTCCTCGCCATCCTGATTGCGGGGCAGGAGCATCTGCACCTTGAGCCGCACCAGCCGGCTCGCCATCTCGAGGTAGTCGGCCGCCTGATTGAGTCCGAGATGCTTGATGGCCGAGAGAAATTGATCGGCGATCCGCGCAATCGGAATGTCGGCGATGTCAATCTGTTCTTCGCGGAGGAGATGCAGCAGCAGATCGAGCGGACCGTTGAATGTGTCCAGCCGAACCACGAACCCCAGGCTTCCCAGTATCGCCGCCGCCTCGGGAGAGGAGGGCGCCGGCCCGTTATCCCGGGCATCCGGAAGCAAGGCGGTGAGCGGGGCCGAGGCGGTCATGTCCGAAAGATGTTCCATCACAGGCCGGACGTCAACTCGCTCACTTGCGTCAAGATATTGCCGGGACTATACTTAGCCCTTCGTCGGCAGGCTCCATGCGCTTGCCGTACCACCCGCTCCCTTCGCCTCAGGATTCGCTGTGCCGAGAACCAAATCCGCCAAGAAGCAGATGCGGCAAACCAAGACGCACACCGCCCGGAATCGGGCCCAGCGCAGCGAGCTTCGCTCCGCGCTCAAGAAGGTCAAGGGAACCGGGACCGTTGAGGACCGCGCCAAGGCCGTGAAGCTCCTGGATCGTTCCGGGCGCAAGCGCCTCATCCATCCGAATACGGCCGCCCGGATCAAGAGCCAGCTCGCGAAGGCGGGCAACAAGAAGTGAGCGGTGAACAGTGACCAGTGAGAGGAAAAGCAACGCGGGGGACTTCGAAGCCATTCGAAGTCCCCCGCCGAGTTTTCTACCGGTCACCGGTCACTGTTCACCGCTCACAACGCCGCGAGCTCCGCCCCGCACCGCTCGCAGTACCACTCCGTCGGCCGGTTGAGCGACCCGCACTCGCCGCACTTCAGCGTCTTGGCCACCGTGGTGCTGGGCCGGTCCTCGCGATCGAGCGGGCTCACCGCGGTGGGGCGAGGCGCTGGGAGCGGGCCGGGCGCCGGCGGGGGAGTCCAGGGTGACGGACCGGAGAAACGTCAGCTCGTCTGTCTGCTGCTGCGGAGCCGGGGCGGGCGCGGGAGGCGACTGCGGAAACGGAATCGAGCGGTGAGCGCCGGATTCGCGCGGCTTGGGGGCTCCTCCACGAGGCACGAACCGCGGAGCCTCGGGGCGCGAAGGCGGCGCCGACGGAAGCTCGTCTTTCACCAGCGTCAGGGGCGGCTGCTCCATCTGCTCCGGGTGCATCGGCGGCATCTCGGTGCCGTGCGTCACCATGAACTCCGGCTCGTGCACCGGGTGGTGGGGAGCCGGGGGCGCCGCAACCTGCTGGTGAGCGGGCTGAATCAGTGACTGCACCTCCTCGAGCCGGGCGATCTCCCCGGTCAGCCGGTCGAGCTCCTGGTCGAAGCCTTCGATCTTGCCGGAGCTCTCCAGCTCCACCAGCTGCCATTCGTCATCGGTGTACTCGCCCACCGAGTGCCGCAGCTCGGCTTCGGAGCGCACTTCAAGCTCCTCACCGCGAAGCTGGCCAAACTCCCGGGCCTGGGCCTTGAGGCCGTCGAGGGTCGAGGAGATGAGGTCGGCGTGGGTTCCGAGCTGGGTGACCACCTGGGCAAGCCGGGCGCGGTAATCCGCGCGAACCTTGGCCCGTACCGACTCCGGTGCGCGCGCGCCCGACGAATCGAGGCGATCGAGCCATCCGGTCAGCTGCAGCCGGGAGCCCAGCAGGCTCTCGATTTCGGCGATGTTATGCGACTTCTGATCACTCATGCGGACCCCCGGCAAAACACTGGAACACACTCCCCCAAGTCGTTCCAATGTAATGAATAAGCGCAATCGCGAAACGTGTAGGCTTCCTTACTGTCAAGAAATTGGACGATCTGATCGATTAAAGACCACTCGGCCCCCTACGATCGTCACATCTGCCTGTCCCAACAGCGTTTCGCCCAGGAAAGGGGAGTTGGTGCTCTTGGAGTGCAAATCCTCGCGTCGTACCGCCCATCGCCGTGTCGGATCGAACACGACGACGTCGGCCGGCGCGCCAATCGCGAGCGTCCCGCCCGGCAGGTGGAAAATTCGTGCCGGTACGGTGCTCATCCGCGCGATCAGATCCGGAAGCGGAAGCAGTCCCGGCTCGACCAGCTCCCGTAACGCCAGCCCCAGTGCCGTCTCCAGCCCGACGATTCCGTTGGGCGCCTCATCGAACTCCCGCTCCTTGGTATCGTAGTGGTGCGGCGCGTGGTCCGACGCGATGCAGTCGATCGTCCCATCGCGAAGGCCCTGCCGGATTGCCTCGCGGTCGGCCGCCTCGCGGAGCGGAGGATTCATCTTGGCGTTGGTGTCGTATCCCAGACACCGCTCGTGGGTGAGCGTAAAGTGATGCGGGGTGGCCTCGGCAGTCACGTTGAGGCCCTTCGCCTTGGCCCAGCGAATCAGCTCGACCGAGCCACGAGTGGACATGTGACAGAGGTGCACGTGACCGCCGGTCAGCTCGGCCAGGATGATGTCCCGGGCCACCATGATCTCCTCGGCAGCCGAGGGAATCCCCTGGAGCCCGAGCCGCGCGGCAATGAGCCCCTCGTGCATGACGCCGCCGGTCGCCAGCGACATGTCCTCGCAGTGATCCGCCACCGGAATCCCGAAAGTGCGGGCGTACTCGAGCGCCGTGCGCATCAGGTGGCTGGTGGCTACCGGCTTTCCATCGTCACTCACCGCGACGGCCCCGGCCTGGACCATTTCGCCGAATTCGGTAAGCTGCTCCCCTTTCTGCCCGAGCGACACCGCACCGATCGGATAGACCCGTGCCTTGCCGGCGCGAATGGCCTGGCGCACCACGAAGCCGACCGTGGCCTGGCTGTCGGTCACCGGGTCGGTGTTGGGCATCGCGCACACCGCGGTGAATCCCCCCGCCACCGCGGACAGGGCGCCCGTGGCGATGGTTTCGGCGTGCTCGAAGCCCGGCTCCCGCAGGTGAACGTGGAGGTCGATCAGTCCCGGCGCCACGACCTTTCCGGCCGCGTCCACCACCTCGACTCCGGGGTCCAGGGCAATGTTGCGGCCCACCGCCTCGATCCTGCCGTCCTTGATATACAGGTCGGCCACCCCGTCGGTGCCCCGCGACGGGTCGATCACCCGCCCGCCGCGAATCAAAAGCTCGGTCATCGGTCGTCCCCCGGGGTGGGCGCCGAGCGCCAATCGGGCGCGCCGCCCGCAAGGAGGTAGAGAACCGCCATCCGGACCGCGACGCCGTTGGTGACCTGGGGCAGAATCACGCTGGCGGGCCCGTCGGCCACGTCGCTGTCGATCTCCACTCCGCGGTTCATCGGGCCGGGATGGAGGATCACCACCTCCCTGCCCGCCTTGGCCAGCCGCTCACGGGTGACCCCGAACACCCTGTTGTACTCGCGCAGCGAGGGGATGAATCCGGAGGACATCCGCTCGAGCTGCAGCCGGAGCACGTTCAACGCGTCGGCCCACTCGATGGCCTCTTCGATTCTGGGAAAAATCCGCACGCCCAGCTCGGCGAATTCCCGGGGGATGAGGGTCGCCGGGCCGCAGATGGCCACTTCGGCGCCCAGCTTGAGAAGCCCCCAGATATTGCTGCGGGCCACCCGGCTGTGCAGCACGTCTCCGCAGATGGCGACCTTGAGGCCCGCAATCCTGCCAAAGCGGTCCCGCAGGGTGAGCATATCCAGGAGGGCCTGGGTGGGATGCTCGTGTCGGCCGTCGCCGGCATTGATGACGTTGGAGCGGATCCGGTTTCCCAGGAACTCGGCCGCGCCGCTCGACGGATGCCGGATCACCACCATGTCGATCCGCATCGCCTCGAGATTGCGGGCCGTATCCACCAGCGTCTCTCCCTTGGAGACCGAGGAGCCGGTGGTGGCCACGTTCACCGTATCGGCGGAGAGACGCTTCTCGGCGAACTCGAACGAGATTCGGGTGCGGGTGGACGCTTCGAAGAAGAGATTGACGATGGTCTTGCCGCGGAGGGCCGGCACCTTCTTGATGGGACGCTCGCTCACTTCCTTGAAGGGTTCCGCGGTATCGAGGATCAGGAGGATCTGGTCGGCCGTGAGGTACTCCAGCCCCACCAGGTCCTTGCCAAGCACGGGGGGACTCACAGCGGCGCTCCGCGTATCAGATCGACGGCATCGTGTCCATCGAGCTCAAGCACCGCAACGTCCACCCGGTCGTCGCCCCCGGTGTCCACGGTGAGGCCCACGAAATCGGCCTGGATCGGCAGTTCGCGCCCGCCCCGGTCTACCAGCACACAGAGCAGGATGCGGCGCGGACGTCCGAAGTCGGCCAGCTCGTCGAGGGCGGCGCGGATCGTGCGCCCGGTGTAGAGCACGTCGTCCACGATGACGACGGTGCGGCCTTCGAGCTCGGCGGGGAGGCTGGTGACCCCTACTCGGGGAACCGGTCCGACCGCGGAGAGGTCGTCCCGGTAGAGGGTGATGTCCAGTTTGCCCAGAGGGACCTGCCCGATCAGGGCAGCCAACCGGGCGGCGAGCTCCACCCCCCGCCGCTGGATACCCACCAAAACCAAGCCCTCGGTCCCCCCGCATTTCTCAATGACCTCACCGGCAATACGCTCGAGGGAGCGCGCCATGGCGGGGGCATCGAGGAGCCGGGTGACCGAGGGCATATCTCGGGCTGAGAAGCTAGTCCGACCATGGATCACCCGCAACCATGAGCCCTGGCCTGGCCCGCTTGAAGGTCGAGGTACGGGGGGATACCTTCGCGATGCAGGACGAATCCCTGCCGCCATAGCGCCCCCCGTCCCGAGGACCCATTGAGACTGCCGCTGTGGCCTGCCCTCGCGACCCTCACGCTGCTTGGTTGCCGCCCCGAATCCTCTCGCGCAGGGCGGCTGGTGGCCGCGCTCACCAGCGATCCGGGGCACCTGAATCCCGCCATCACCACCCAGGGCGGCGTCCACACCGCCGCCTCCCTGCTCTACGACGGGCTCGTGGAACTCGACGAGAACCTCCAGCCGGTTCCCGGCCTCGCAAAGAGCTGGACCATCGAGGACAATGGGGCCCGCTATCGCTTTAACCTCCGGCGGGACGCTCGCTGGCACGACGGACGTCCCTTCACCTCCGCGGACGTCAAGTTTGGGTTCGACAGCGTATTGCTCCGGTTCCACGCGCGTACCCGCGCCTCGATGGGCGCCGCCATCGCCTCGATCGATGCACCCGATGATTCGACCGTCGAGTTCCGTTTCAAACAGCCGTACGCCATCCTGCTCCAGCAGCTCAACGTCGTCGAAGCCCCGATGGTCCCGCGTCACCGCTTCCAGAACACCGATCCCGCGACCAACCCCGCGAACCGGGCCCCGATCGGAACCGGTCCCTATCGGTTCGTGTCCTGGACGCCCGGAGCGGAGATTCGTTACGCCGCCAATGCGGAGTACTTCGGCGGGAAGCCCGCCATCGCCATTGTGCTGCGGCTGATTCCTGACGGCGGTTTACGTACGCGCGATCCCCTCCCTTCACGTAGACGGAGTTCCCGATGCAGAAGTCCATCGTCCGGCTGCTTGCGGTCGCCCTGCTCGCCTGATGTCCCCCTTGCCTCGATCTGCGAGCCGCTGGTACGGCTCACTCCCGATCATCAGGTAGCCCCGTCGCCGGCAATTCACGATGGGAGTATCGGGGCGCCAATACCTGGCGATTCATGCCGTGCGGCCACGGGCAGGTGGATCTTCACCCGCAGGAGCTTCACGGAATTCAGAAACACCAGGATGTCCGGCCCCAGATGGATCAGGGCGGCTTCCACGGGGCCGATGAGGCGAAGCAGCGCCGCAGTAATGCCCAGCACGTGCACCACCCCGACGCCGACGAAGAGGTTCTCCTTGATGGTCCGGTACGCCCGCATTGCGATTGCCCGGGCCTCCACGATCTTGCCCAGATCGTCGGTCATGAGGGCCACGTCCGCCGCCTCGAGCGCCGCCTGGGTTCCTCCGACGCCCATGGCGATCCCCACGTCGGCAGCCGCCAACGCCGGCGCGTCGTTAATTCCGTCTCCCACCATGGCCACAACGTACCCCTCGGTGTGGTACCGGCGAATCAGCGCCACTTTGGCATCGGGCAGCAGGTCCGCTTCCACCTCGTCTACACCGAGCTCCGTCCCAATTCGGAGGGCGACCGCATGGTTGTCTCCCGAGAGCATGACGACCCGCCGGACCCCGCTGGCCTTGAGCTGGGCGATGACCTCCTTTGCGCCAGGACGAGCGGCATCTGCCAACCGGATCCGGCCGATCGCGCGGCCGCCCGAGGCGAGGTAGATAGCCGTCTGGCCCCCGGCGCCGGCGCGTTCCGGAACCCGAACCCCATTCTCGTTGAGAAAGGCCGGGTTCCCCGCCAGGACCTCCACTCCCGCTAGCTGGGCACGCACGCCGCGGCCGCTCACCACTTCGAACGCGTCAGGCTCGGCGATCGCCACGCCTTTCGCTCTGGCGTACACCAGCACCGCCTCAGCAAGCGGATGGCTCGAGCGCCGCTCCGCAGCCGCGGCGAGCTCCAGCAGCCTGGTGTCGGTCATCGTGTCATCGAACCGGTCGATCCCGGTGACTTCCGGCCGGCCCACCGTGAGCGTTCCGGTCTTGTCCAACGCCACCAGGTCCACTTTGGCGAGCGTCTCCAGGAAGAGCCCGCCCTTCAACAGGATGCCACCCCGGGCCGCCCGCGCGATGGCCGCGATGACTACCAGCGGGGTGGCCAGGCCGAGCTCGGCCGGTGACGTGAAGATGAGCAGCGTAATGATCAGCCGGATGTCCCGGGTTGCGATAAACACCACAATGAGAAAAACCAGCACCACGGGAATGAGCCACGCCGCGACGCGGTCGGCCAGCTTCTGCACCGGAGCCCGCTGCTCCTCCGCCGTCTCGACCAGCGCCACGATCCGGGCAAACATTGTATCGCCCCCGACCTTCTGGGTCTCGACATCGAGCGCGCCCAATTCGACGACGGTCCCGGCGAATACCGTCGCGCCCGGGGCTTTTTCCTGAGGAATACTTTCCCCGGTAATGGGCGCCTGGTTAACGGAGGCCTGTCCGGTGCGCACCACTCCATCCACCGGGATCTTCTCGCCGGCCCGCACGATGACGATGTCGCCCGGGCGGACGCTCGCGACCGGCATGTCGAGATCACCCTCTGGCCGGCGGACCAGCGCGGTGGCCGGCACCGAACCAATCAGCGCTTTGATGGAGGCGCGCGCCCGCTCGGTGTTGAGCTCGGCGATCAGCTCGGCGATGAGAATAATCGTCATGAGGATCGCCCCGGCCACGTACTCCCGACCCGCCATGGCGATCAGTGTGGCGAGTGTCACGAAGATCTCGGTGCCGATCTTGTGCTCGCGCACCAGGTCGAGCACCCCGGTCTTGACCAGCGGATACAGCCCGAGGGCCACGGCACCAAACAGGACCGGCAGCGGCACGACACCCTGCTGAAAAAGCAGCACGACGCCGCCGACGAGGAGAATGCGCGCGATCTCAATCCAGCGATCGCGGGTCAGCAGCGTCCGGAACGATGGGCTGGAAGGACCCACCCCGTTACCTCTCGTCCGCATCCCGAATCTTGATCGCGGACTCGACCGGCAGCACAAAGATCTTGCCGTCTCCTCCCCCACCGGTATGCGCGGTGCGCTCGATCAGGCGGACCACGGCCGGCGCGAGCGCAGTGGGCACCACGATTTCAAGCTTCGTCATTTCGACTTCCTCGAACACCGCCTCCGGCTCACGGGGATAGCGCCGCCCGAATCCTCGCACCGTCGAGACCGTCACGCCGGGAAGGTCCGGCACCGTGTGCAGTGCATGCAGGACCTCCGGCAGCCGTTCCGGACGGATGATGGCTTTGATCTCTCGCATCACAGCTCCACTTCCTTTCGCTCGCGGGAGAACAGTCGATACAGTACCGGCAGCACGAGCAGCGTCAGCGCCGTCGAGGACAGAATGCCGCCCACCACGACCGTGGCCAGGGGCCGCTGCACCTCCGCACCCCGTCCCGTCGCGAGCATCATCGGCAGGAAGCCCAGCGACGCCACCAGCGCCGTCATCAGCACCGGGCGCAATCGCGCGACGGCCCCATGCATCACCGCGTCGTCGAGCGACTGCCCCTCGTCCCGCAACCGATTGATGAACGTGATCATGACGAGTCCGTTCAGGACGGCCACACCCGACAACGCAATGAATCCGACCGCGGCGGAGATCGAGAACGGGATGCCGCCAATCCACAGAAACAAGACGCCGCCGGTAAGCGCCAGCGGCACCCCGGTAAAGACCAGCAGTGAGTCGCGAAACGTGCCGAAGGTCGCGAACAGCAGCGCAAAGATCAGCAACAGCGCCACCGGGACAACGACCTGGAGACGCTTGCGAGCCGAGAGCAGCTGCTCGAACTGGCCTCCCCATGCCGTCCAGTAGCCCGCTGGAATCGCCACCTCCTCCCCAATCCGCCGTTCTGCATCGGCCACGAACGACCCGATGTCCCGTCCCCGTACATTGGCGGTCACCACCACCCGACGCTTGCCGTTTTCACGGCTCACCTGGTTGGGACCCAGAGCCACCTCGAGCTCGGCCACCGATCCCAGTGGCACGAAGCCTGCCCCGCCGGCCCCCACGGGGAGGAGACTGCCGCCCCCGGCCAGGCGGCCGCCTTGCGGCAGCGGGATCGGGAGGCGACTCATTTCCTCCACGCTGGCCCGGAGCCGCTCCGGCAGCCGGACGACGATGTCGAACCTCCGGTCACCCTCGAATACCTCTCCCGCCGCCTTCCCGCCGAACGCCACTTCGACGACGTCCTGGACGTCGGCGACATTGAGCCCGAGGCGGGCCATCTCGGCCCGCTTGAGGTTGATTGTCAGGAGCGGCAGCCCCGTCGTCTGCTCAACCTTGGTATCCGCCGCGCCCGGCACGGTGTTGAGCACCGCCTCGATGCGGTTGCCCACGTCAGCCAGGACTTCCACGTCGTCCCCGAAGACTTTCACCGCCACATCGCTGCGGACGCCGGCGATCAGCTCGTTGAACCGCATCTGGACCGGCTGGATGAATTCGTAGTTGTTGCCAGGCATCTGCGGCAACTCGCGCTGGAGTTGTGCCACAAGGTCCGACTTCGGGCGCCGCGGATTCGGCCACTGATCCCGGGGTTTCAGCATGACGTAGGTGTCGGCCACGCTTGGCGGCATGGGATCCGTGGCGATTTCGGCGGTCCCGATTTTCGAGAATACGTAGGCCACTTCCGGGTAGGTCTTGAATTTTCGTTCGAGCGCGTGCTGCATCTCGACCGCTGTGGACAAACTGGTCCCGGGAATGCGGAGCGCGTGGACCAGCAGATCCCCCTCGTCCAGGCTTGGCAGGAACTCGCTCCCGAGCCGAGTGGCCATGGCCCCGGTAACCGTGATGAGCACGGCCGCGGCTGCGACCGTCACTCCGCGATGCTGCATTGCCGACGTGAGCGCCGGCAGGTACGCTCTCGCCGCCCAACGCATCGGCAGGCTTTCCTTCTCCGACACGCGACCCGTCACGAAAATCGCCACCGCGGCCGGGACGAAGGTGATCGAGAGGAGCATCGCGCCGAACAGCGCGGCCAGCACCGTGAACGCCATCGGGTAGAACATCTTTCCTTCGATGCCGGTGAGTGTCAGGATCGGCAGGTAGACTACCATGATGATGAGCTGACCGAACAAGGTGGGCCGCCAGACCTCCCGGGACGCGTCGAACACCACTTCCAGGCGTTGGGCCCGCGTCAGCACGGCCCCCGTTTCATGCTGTCGCCCGGCCAGCCGGCGGAGGCAGTTCTCGACCATGACCACGGCGCCGTCGACGATGATGCCGAAATCGAGCGCGCCGAGGCTCAGGAGATTGCCGCTGACGCCTCGCTCCACCATGCCGGTAATCGCGAACAGCATCGACAGGGGGATGGCACAGGCGGTGATGATGGCCGCGCGCACGTTGCCCAGAAAGAGAAACAGCACTACGATGACGAGGATTGCACCGAGGGTAAGGTTATGCTGCACGGTCTCGATGGTGGCGTCGACCAGCACCGTCCGGTCGTACACCGTCTTCGCGACCACGCCCTCCGGCAGGGTCCGGTTGACCTCCTCCATCTTGTCGGCCACCCGCCTCGAGACCACTCGGCTGTTTTCGCCCAGCAGCATGAACACCGTCCCGAGGACGACCTCCTTGCCGTCTTCCGTAGCGGCGCCGGTCCGCAACTCCTCTCCCAGCAGCACGTCGGCCACGTCGTCCAGATGGATCGGGGTGCTCAGGTGATTGCCCACCACGATCTGCCGAATGTCCTCGAGGTTCTGCACCTGTCCTGGCGCGCGTATCAGGTATTGTTCGCCCCGGCGCTCGATGTAGCCCGCGCCGACATTGCTGTTGTTTTGCGTCAGCGCGTGGAGCACATCACGAAATGTGAAGCCGTACGCCAAGAGCTTCTCCGGATACGGCGTCACGTGGAACTGCTTCGTGAAGCCCCCAATAGTGTTGACGTCGGCCACACCCGGCACCGTCTTCAGCTGGGGTCGCACGATCCAGTCCTGAATCGTCCGGAGATCCATCCCCGTGAACGGCAGACCCTCCGGAGTGGTGGCGCCCGGCTTGGGTTCGACGGTCCACAGGAAGATTTCACCGAGGCCTGTGGCGATCGGCCCCATCGTCGGCTCGATGCCGGGCGGCAAACGGCCCTTGACCTCCTGGACCCGTTCACCGATGAGCTGGCGCGCCCAGTAGATGTCGGTCCCATCTTCGAAGATTACCGTGACTTGCGAGAGGCCATAGCGTGAAATCGACCGGGTTTCCTCCAGCTTCGGGAGGCCCGCCATGGCGGTTTCCACCAGGAACGTTACCCGCTGTTCCGCCTCGAATGGCGAGTAGCCGGGAGCCATGGTGTTGATCTGCACCTGGACATTGGTGATGTCCGGCACCGCGTCGATGGGAAGCCGGGTGTAGTTGTACAGCCCGAGCGCGGCCATGGCGAGCGTCGCGACGAGGACGACCCACCGGTGGCGAATGGAGACGCCGAGAATACGCTCAAGCATAGGCGCCTCGTGCCTTAGTGGTCATGGGACGCGCCCAGCTTTCCGATTTCTGCCTTCACCGCAAAACTGTTCTTGCTCGCGTACTGCTCGCCCGCCGAGAGCCCTTTGCGAACTTCCACCCACTTCCCGTCGCTGCGTCCCAGCTCCAGTGGCCGGGCTTCGAACCAGTCACCATGCCGCACGAACACCACCTGCCAGTCGCGGAATGTCTGGATCGCTTCCACGGCAACGGCGAGCGGGACCGTGGCCGCTTCCCGAACCAGGCGCACCGTCACGAACAGCCCTGGCCGCCACCGGCCGTCGGCGTTCGGCACCACGATGCGCGCCGTGGCGGCCCGGGTCTCCTGGCCGACCAGCGGGCCGAAAAAGCTGACTCGGCCGGACACCTCGCTGCCGAGATCCGTGGACTGGACCGTCGCCTCCTGGCCTTGGCGCACTGCGGCGAGGTCCGTAGCGTATACCGCGATATCGACCCAGACCGATGACAAGTCGGTAACCACGAACAGCTTTTCCTCAGCGGCCACCGCTTCCCCTACGGTGACATTGCGTTCCGTCACCGTTCCGTCCAGCGGCGAGCGGATTTCATGCCGTGCCATGCTCTCCGCCGGTGCCGTCGCAAGGGCGGACAGCGTTGCCTGAGATATCCCCAGCACCACCAGGGTCTGCGCCGCCAGCTTTTGGGTGAGTTCGGCTTCATCGAACGCCCGCTTCGCTTCGAGATAGTCTCGCTCGGCCGAAATCTTCTTCTTCCAGAGACTTTCCTCCCGCTCCAGCGTGACGCGACTGAAGGCGGTCCGGCTCGCGGCAGCCAGATAGGCGCTCTTCGCATCGGCGAGCTCGCGGCTGTTGAGAACTGCCATCAGCTCCCCGCGTCGCACCCGGTCGCCCTCCTGCTTGAACACGTCGGTCACCACGCCCGAGAGGCGCGGCACCACGTGCGCGCGGCGCGTGGCATCCGGCTTGACCTCCCCCGGTAACTCGAGCGTGGTGACCATGCGCCGCGGACCCACGGTGTCGAGGACGATACCCGCGCTCGCGCGCTGATCCGCGCCGAGCTTCACTTTGCCTTCAATTTGCGAATAGGCCCATTGGGACTTACGGCCGCTGTGCCCCGCCAGGATTTTTACGTCGAAGGAGTGCGGCTCGTCCACGACGGAGTCGCCGATCAGGTAGTCCGCTTCCGGCCGGAACGTGATGCGGTCCACCCGGCCTCCCAGCCGGTGCAGCTCAATCCGGAGGTCCACGTCCCCGGGCGGCAGCGGCTTCAACCCGGCGTCGAACGGGTAGACCCGGAACTGCGGCGGTACGCCGGTCTCGTAGATGGTGACCTCGACCTGGAGCGGGCCGTCGGAGAGCAGCCGTCCGCCGTGAGGACCGCGGGGATACGCCGCCGGCCCCGCTTCCGCGCTGGCCTCACTGGCGCCGCCGCCCGGCTCGGACCAGAGGATGAGGGCGGTGAGCACGACTCCGATCCCCACAATCATCGCAATGACAGTGGTCGACTTCTGGCGCATAGGGTTGATCACTCCTTGCCGGGGCGAGCCGGCGGAACGGCGGACCGATTCAGGGGCTCGCCAATGAGCCGCTCCACATCCGCGGCGGCCTTGTGATACTCGGAAAGCGCGCGCAAATATTGGCCACCGGCGCCGATCAAGGTGCGCTGCGCGTCCAGAACATCGAGATATTCAAACTTTCCCAAACGGTACCCTTCAGTGACGGCTTCGAACGCCTGCTTGGAGCCCGGGAGCACTGTTTCGCGCAAGGCGGTCAGCTCCTCATGCGCGCTGGCCAGGGCTCGATACGCCTCGGCGAGGGCCGCCGAAACCCGTGCCTGGGAGGCGCGTCGCTCCTCGTACGCTTTGCCAAGGCGAAGGCTGGCTTCCTGGACACTGCGCCCGTTAAAGTCGAAGATCGGCAACGCCACCGCAGCGCCGAACAGCAGCGAGCTGCCGGTAAGACCGGCAAACCGCCGAAAACCGGCAGTCACCGACACGTCGGGCACCCGCCTGGACCGCTCCAGAGAAAGCGCGCTTTGCCGCTGCGTGATTTCGGCGGTCCACCGGGCCAGCTCCGGCGTTTCGGCCAGCCGGACCTTCAATTCGGGAAGCGCGGGCAGCTCGGCGACCTCCCGCAGATCGCCGATGGCGGCTTGGAAGCCGGCCTCCGTGCTGCCCCACGAGGCCGCCAGCCGTCCCCGGCTTGCCTCCAGCAGCCGGCGCGCGCGGCCCGATTCCACCCGTACGCCCGCGAGCGCCACCTGAGCCTTGGTTTGCTCGACCGGGGAAACCACACCGGCGATGACACGGGCACCGACGCTCTGCTCCACCTGTTCCACGAGCCGGGTCGTTTGGTCGGTCAGGGCGACCAGTTCCTGGGCCATGAGAACATCGATGAAGCGACGGGTCACCTGGGTGAGGACATCGATACGGGCGATCTCATAGTCCCACCCCGCCAGATCCCGGTCCAGCGCCGCAAGTTTCCTCCGCGCGGCACGCTTCCCTCCCAACTCGACCAGTTGGCTGAGCTGAACGGTCGTTTGAGGCTGAACCACTCGCTGATTTCCGGTGCCGCCGGCGAGAGACGATGTTGCCCCCACGTCCTCAGCCAGTACTCCAAGTACCGGGTTCGGTAGCCGGCCCGCCTGGAACGCGCGCGCCTCGCGCGCCCGGATTTCCCACGCAAAGGCCGCCAAGTCGGGACTGTGGAGGAGAGCGAGCGCGAGCGCGTCCCGGAGGGAGATGTCTCCCAGGGGATTCTCAAAGGCCGGCCCCTCCGGACGTCCCCTCTCCCCACGCGATGGTTGATAGACGGGTACATCTCGGCCCAGCAGCCGGGGGGTCGCGGCCACACCGGGTGGACTCGACCGCGGGGCACACGCGGAGAGTGTCAACACGATGCTGAGTAATACACAGGCATGGTCGGCCGTCCTGGTCGACACCCCGATTCGCGAAGGCAGAATCCCGGGCGCCGCCAGCCTGCAAATCCAAGAGGACATACCCGATCCACAGCGATAGACCCCGGGTCGCCCCAGGGTATGTCATTGCCAAGCTGGCTCGGCGGCATACCGATGCCGTTCGCTTGCAAGGGACTTCGAGTGGCTGAATGAAGGCTCGGGTGCGCCGAAGGCCGGCACCCAGAGGCAGGCTAGGTCAGAGGAGGGGCGCGAGGTTGGGGTGTGCCGCCCTTGGGCGGGCTCGCGCGGGCGGAAACGCTGGAAAAAGAGGGGAGCCGAACGGCGACGTCCTCGAGCGGGAGCACCGCGATACTGGCGGATAAGGCCGCGACGGCCACGAGCGGGCCCGCGAAGGGCCTTACCGGCGCCTGGAAGACTGGGTGCCCATGCCCACCGTGCTCGGCGAACGGCAACACCGCCGGGACCCCGGGGCGAGCAGCGTCCGGCGCAGGCTCCCATGCCTCGTGCAAGTCGTGGGGGGTCTCGGCATGAGCGACCGCGTGCCCGATCTCCCAGGCGGGCTCACAGAGCGCCGCCCCGAGCAACAGGGCGACCGAAGCAACTCGTAACGCACGCGGTTTGAGCACGACGCAATCTATCTGGAGCGGATGAGGAAGGGCAAACTCCCCCTTGCCCGTCGGCGGGATGGCGGAGTGTTCCTCAAGTGGCGGGCCTGGGGGAATTGGATGGTCACCGACCCCCCAAATGCTCGTACGTTGACCTTGCAATCTGTCGCTCTTCGTCTGTCGGGATCACCCACACTTGCACGGAGCCGCCCGCTTCGCCAATCCGCATTGCCACGCGCCCGTCTGCCGCATCGTTCAGCGCTTCGTCCAGCCGCACTCCGAGAAATCCCAGACCGCGGCAGATTCGGTTCCGCATCAACGCTGAGTGCTCACCGATACCACCGGTAAAGGCCAGTCCGTCCAATCCTTCCAACGCCGCGGCAAACGCGCCAATATACTTGCGGGCCCGGTAGGCGAAGACCTCAAGCGCCAGTTCCGCGCGCTCGTTTCCCATACGCTCCGCCTCTTCCAAAGCCCGCACATCGGCGTCCAGTCCTGACAGGCCGCGCAGGCCGCTCTCATGATTGAGCAGAGTGTCCACCTCACCTGCCGTCATACCGGCCGTGCGAATGAGGTACAGGATCAATCCGGGATCCACATCACCGGAACGCGTACCCATGACCAGGCCTTCCACCGGCGTGAATCCCATGCTGGTGTCGATGCTCTGACCATCACGCACCGCACAGACGCTCGCGCCGCTCCCCAGGTGGCAGGTAATCACCCGGGTGCCCAGCGCGCGCCGGCCCAGGTGCTCCGTCAGTTGTCCGGACACGTACGCGTGGGAGATGCCGTGAAAGCCGTATCGACGCAAACCATAGCGGGCGGAGACCGCGACCGGCAGCGCGTAGGTGTAGGCGACTGCCGGTATTGTCTGGTGGAAGGCCGTGTCGAATACTGCGATCACCGGCACATCCGGCAGCACTTCCTGCACGCGATCGAGCACGGCCACCGCCGCCGGAATGTGCAGCGGAGCAAAGTCATTCAAGGCACGGAGTTCGTCCAGCACCGCAGCGGTGACGCGCGTCGGCTTCACCAGGCGTGCGCCACCGTGTACAACGCGACACCCGACGGCGTCTATTCTCGGCATTGAACGCGGTGTCTGGGAGTTCTTGCCGATACCGGGGACCAGGCGGCGGACGACCTGCTCCACGGCCTGCACCATCGTGGCCGCCTCGACTGGCTCGCTCGCCGCTTCCTGCGCCGCCATGGACATTCTAAGCTCGGATTGTCGCGCTCCTATCGGCTCGACGATCCCGCTCGCCATGACGACTGCAGAACTCCGCGCAGCGGATGCTTGATGCACGTCGGGCATCCGGTACACACCGAACTTCAGCGTGGCGCTTCCGGGATTGAACACCAGGACATTCACTCTATTGACGCCCCCTGTGTCGGTTCTTGGGTGTGGTGTCCTGGTGCTTCGCGCATACTGACGCGCGACGCTTGCCTAGTATGGCCATTTCCAGTCGCGCACTCCGGGCATGTCATCGCCATGCTTGCGAATGTACTGCGCGTGCTCGAGAAGCTTCGCGCGCATCGCCTGCTTGACGGGTGGACCCCTTGATCCCACCGTCGGTACCCGATCCATCACATCCTGGACCAGGTGGAAGCGGTCGAGATCGTTCAGCACCGTCATGTCGAACGGTGTGGTGGTCGTCCCCTCTTCCTTGTACCCCCGCACGTGAAGGTTCTTGTGGTTCGTCCGGCGGTAGGTGAGTCGGTGGATCAGCCACGGGTAGCCGTGAAAAGCGAAGATGATCGGCCTGTCGGTGGTAAAGAGCGCATCGAAGTCTGGGTCGGACAATCCGTGCGGATGCTCGCGCTCGGGCTGCAGCGTCATCAAATCGACGACATTGACCACCCGCACTTTCAAGTCCGGGACATGCTGGCGGAGCAGATCCACGGCGGCGAGCGTTTCCAGGGTCGGCACGTCTCCGGCGCACGCCATCACGACGTCCGGCTCGCCTCCTCCATCGGAGCTCGCCCACCCCCACCTGCCGATGCCGCTCCTGCAATGACTGATCGCCGCATCCATATCGAGATACTGCAACGCCGGCTGCTTGCCCGCGATGATGACATTGACGTAATTGCGGCTCCGCAGGCAATGATCGGTCACCGACAGCAACGTGTTTGCGTCGGGCGGCAGGTACACCCGGACGACTGTTGCCTTCTTGTTGACGACATGATCGATGAAACCGGGGTCCTGATGACTGAAGCCATTGTGATCCTGCCGCCACACGTGCGATGTCAGCAGATAGTTGAGCGAAGCGATCGGCCGGCGCCAGGGGATGTGGCCGGTGGTCTTCAACCACTTGGCGTGCTGGTTGAACATCGAATCGATGATATGGATGAATGCTTCATAGCAGTTGAAGAATCCATGACGGCCCGTCAGCAGATAGCCCTCCAGCCAGCCCTGGCAGAGGTGCTCGCTCAGCACTTCCATCACTCGGCCATCCGGCGACAGGTGGTCGTCGGTGGGCAGAATGCCTCCTGTAAATACTCTGTTGGTCACTTCAAAAAGAGCGTTCAGACGGTTAGAAGCGGTTTCGTCCGGCCCCATGACACGGAAGTTCCGGCTGACGCTGTTGCGTGTCATCACGTCGCGCAGAAAGCGTCCCATCGCGCGGGTGGCTTCCGCTTCGACCGTCCCCGGCTTTGATACGGTCACGGCGTAGTCCCGGAAATCGGGCATCCTCAGGTCTTTGAGCAGCAGCCCCCCGTTGGCATGAGGGTTGGCTCCCATCCGGCGTTCCCCCTGCGGCGCCAGTGCCGCCAGTTCCGGTATCAGTCGTCCGCTCGTGTCGAAGAGCTCTTCGGGCCGGTAACTCCGCATCCAGTCTTCCAGCATCTTCAGATGCGCTGGCTTGTTCGCCAGCTCCGCGAGTGGCACCTGGTGTGAGCGGAACGAGTTCTCCGTCGGTAAACCGTCGACCACCTTTGGCCCGGTCCACCCTTTCGGCGAGCGCAGCACGATCAGCGGCCACGGTGGGCGCTGCGAGAAGCCGTGCTCACGCGCCTCGCGTTGAATCACCTGAATCTCGGCGAGCACGAGCTCGAGAGTGCGGGCCATCAGTTGATGCATTGCTTCGGGATCGTCGCCCTCGACGAAGTGCGGTTTGTGGCCATACCCGGTCAGGAGGCTCGCCAGCTCGTCGTGGCGTAGCCGCGCCAGCACGGTCGGTCCGGCGATCTTGTAGCCGTTCAAGTGCAGGATGGGAAGGACGGCCCCGTCGTGCACCGGGTTCAGATACTTGTTGGAGTGCCAACTGGCCGCCAGCGGGCCGGTTTCCGCCTCCCCGTCGCCGATGACGCACGCCGCCAGCAGACCGGGGTTGTCGAAGGCCGCTCCGTACGCATGCATCAGGGAGTAGCCCAGTTCACCGCCTTCATTGATTGACCCCGGAGTCTCGGCTGAGGCGTGACTGGGAATGCCGCCCGGAAATGAGAACTGAGTGAATAGCTTTCTCAGCCCTTCTACGTCTTGTGAAATGCGGGGATACAGCTCGCTGTAGGTTCCTTCCAGATAGGTGTTGGCAACCATGCCCGGTCCGCCATGGCCCGGGCCACAGACGTACAGCACATTCAGATCATGCTGCTTGATCAGACGATTGAGATGGACATAAATAAAGTTCAGCCCGGGCGTTGTTCCCCAGTGGCCGAGCAGTCTTCGCTTGACGTGCTCGATGGTCAGTGGCTCGCGCAACAGGGGGTTGTCGGAGAGATAAATCTGCCCCACCGAGAGGTAGTTGGCGGCACGCCAGTAGGCGTCTATCCGCCGGACGTCTTCCCCCGTCAGCGTTAGTGGGTTCACGTCTATGGTTGCGGTCTGCACGACGCCTCTTTTCACCTCGCCGAGCGGTTATAGCCAACCTCCGCCAAAGCCCGCCCGACGCAAGCCGCTGGCGATGTATCCGCAGTTCCGCATCAAGTGCCACAACAAGCCGGTCCGGTAGTTCTCGATCATCAGCACAGTCGGACCTTCATTGAGCCCGAAATGCCACGGGGATACCCATCCGTGGGAATTGCCAACCGCAGCCGGATAGGACGGATTAAAGGACGCTTTGAAGCCGTACCGGTTGGACGCTGTCAGCTTGACGTCATGAATACAGTACTCCAGCGCCGGCAGGGCAATCTCGGGGGCGAATGGTAGCGATGCCGCCGCCGCCCACGGCGAGATCGTGCCATCGTCGGGGCCGTATGGCACACCCCGTCCCACGTAATCGAAGAAGGTGCGCTCGATGCCCGCTACGGTCACGGAGTCCGGCCCGGGACCGTCGCTGGCGGTCAGCCCCCAGCAGTGCTCGTTATAGTGTGCGAACTTGAGCGGATTGTCGATCGCGTACTGGCGCTGCACATAGGTCGCGCGCCGGCTGTTCTCGAAATAGTCGATGCCCTTGGCACGCATGAAGGCGTCCTGGATGCCGCGAAAGTCGACCCAGAGATGGGAGAGCTGGTGCGTGAATAGTGGCCCGGCATAGAGATAGTCATAGCCGTAGCAGTGCTCCCATCGATAGGTGGAAGCCCACGCCGCGTAGGCATTCTCACGCAGCGGATGCGTTGGCGACCCCAGCCCCAGGATATACAGCAGCAGCGCCTCGTCATAGCCCTCCCACCGATAGTGGAGAAAGCCGCTTTCCGGCTTCCAGCCGTGCGTCACGGTCGCACCCTGGTTCTGTGCCCAGGGCCAATCAGCGCGGCAATAGAGCGCATCGGCAAGGGTGCGGATCTCAGCTTCCCCTACGGTATCGGCATCAAAGTAGATGCCTGCCGTCAACGCACCCGCCAGCAGAAAAGCGCTGTCTATCGTTGACAGCTCGCACTGCCACGCGCGCCGGCCGGTGTGCATGTCGAGGAAGTGATAGTAAAAGCCCTTGTAGCCGGTCGCGTCAGGCTCGGGGCCTTGCGGGCTGTTCCACAAAAACCGCAGAGTCGCAAGGGTTCGCTCGACCGCCACCCCCCGTGACATGAATCCGCGCTCGACGCTCACCGGGTACACCGCTAACGCAAGGCCGGTGGCGGCAATACTGGCAGGCCACTCTGCTGCGGTCTTGTCGATGACCAGCCCGTTGACGGGATTCGTCTCGTGCAGAAAATAGCCGGCCGAATCCCGCTGCAGCTTGTCCAGTTCGGCATCGACGCTTAGACGTTGCCCCGTCATTGTGGCGCTCCCCTTCGTCCCGTGCGCTACGACCGTTTTATATCATCAATGCGACGCGGGACTCATGATCTCACCGACGGCTACATCCGATGCGCGCGGGTCATCAGTCGCCACGCCGCAACAGATGTCACGCTCGGTGACGGTGCCGACCAGCTTGAGATCCCGTCGATCTGGTACTGTTGCCGCTTCCATCGCTCGTCTCACCGGGTAGCCTGGGACGTTGGAGGGTCAGACAAACCGCTGTCTGATGCCGAGAGTGTGGTTGGTGCGTTCCATAGACGCCTGCGCACTCGGTTCGCGGCCCGCAAGCGCGCGAATCGCATCAATGGTTTCCGGGACCACAATAGCCTGATTGTCCACTTGATAGGCGTAGTACGCCTCTCGCCCTTCAACGGCCAGGATGTCCTCCCAGAGGGCCACTTCCCACATGGCACCGCGCGGACGACCCAGTTCCAGCATCAGGTCTGCGGTGACGTTGAGCGCCGTAACGCCTTCGCTGGCGCGGATGAAGGCAATGCGCCCGTTACGACTGAAGGCGGATAACACCTCATCGCGCGACGCATCACGGGAGAGCTCCACGATCCAGCAGTGGAGATGGCCGATATTCTCAGGGGCCATCACGGCCATCGTCACGACATCGAGGTCGGGCGCCACCGTCTTGGCGTCCGGTCCCTGGTGACTCGGAATCCTGCTCTCCGGTACCATCGTGTTGATGATGCCGCTCAGATTGACTTTCCCACGGGTCGGTGGCGCGCCGGATCAGCACGCCGCGCGCCTTGCGAAGCAGCCCCGCATCACGCAACGCAGCGAGCGTGCGTACGGTTGCGGTCGTGTTGCAGGAGACAACACGCGTCGCGTTGCGCCCGACGGCGGAGTCATAGTTGGCCGAGGCGACGAAGCTGTGTCCGGTCAACTCGTGCTTTGCCCCGCCCTGGAAGATGAATTTCACCTTCGCGTCCTCGTAGCGCGGTTTGTTCTTGGCATCGATGCCTTTGGGCGTGCAGTCCACGACGACGTCCGCCTCCTTGAGCAGATCGTTCAGCGTGCCACGCACCTCAATGCCCGCGTCGACCATTTCACCCTGTTTCTCGGCGAGAGCGGAGTAGATGGCAAGCCCGCGCGACTGCGCCCCGCGCATGCGATAGTCGGCCGCAATATCGGCAATGCCGACCAGCTCCATGTCTTCCTGGAGCAACACCGCATCTACCACGCGACGCCCGATCACTCCGAACCCGGACACGGCTACCCGTATTCTGGTCATTGCGTCGCCTCAGCCCCTGCGCGTGTTGCCCTCTTGCTCCAGGTGAAGTGCTCGTACACGCCGGTCCAGTACAGACCAAAGCTGAAGCCGAAGAGCAGCTCTTCGAGCGGAACGCCGTAGACCAGTCCTCCCTGTAACGCCGCCAGATTCCACACCTGCTCGATGTAGCCGGGCGTCAACCACTTGAGCCCGAGCATGAACACCGCGTACAGGCCCAGGAACATCAGCCCGCCAAGCAGAGTTTTGCGCGTGAGATCGGGGCGGCACAGAACGGAGGCGATGGCGCCCAGCGCCAGGGTGATGATCGATGGGTAAATGGGATTCCACGGTAGAAAATAGAGCGCCACGAACAGGACATAGGGCACGAACAGGGCCGCCAGATGGATCCGATGGAGCGGCAGACGCTTTTCCTCGGGGCCGACCGGGACGCGATACTCCCTGGTAAATGTGTTGTACAGGACAGTGCCGATGCCGCCGATGCCGAAGGCGAAGATCAGGCTCTCGATATCGAACCCCGTGCGCCGCGCGAGCTCGAAGAGGCTGGGAGGATTCCAGTAGACCGGAACGAAGATGGGCTCGGTCAGGCCAAGCAGCGCCGTTGCGAGGCTGGCGCGCCACATCACCCTGCGTTCCCCCGGGTTCAGCACGTACAGCCCAATCCAGAGCAGAATGAAAGCGCTCGCCCAGGCCAGCCAGACGTAGTGATACTTCATGCGCGGAACCCACCGCTGGAGGCTATTTCTTCTGCACCATCTTGAGAATGGCAACAACCAGGAGAATGGCCAGCAGCACGCCGAGAACCGTCCAGAGCCCGTACCCACCCATGAAACCGTGCGTGGTGTTTTGCATCACCGCCTCCGAAAGTGTTTCGGGTATGGAATCGGCGCGCTACCTGTGGTTGCTGGGTGCCCGTGTGAGACACCGGTCAGGCCCGGCAGGTAGCGCCCCGTGACGAATCTCCTCACATCTGATGGGGCTTGGCCTTGGCGGGCATCCCCGACATGCCGGCACAATGCTTCAGGATCTCGCTCGTATGCGCCGAGACGCTCTTGGGGTCCGGCGTACCGGCATTCACTTCGGCTTCCAGCGCCGTGAGATGCTCGCCGAGCCCCGTGACGTGGGTCTCCATGTGCTGCATGGCTCCCGACATCTCCGGCTTCGGGGCGTTGCCCATCATCGCCATCTGCGCCTGATGGTGCTGCTGCATCTGGTCGAAACTGCGCCGCATCTCGGCCACCGCCGGCCGGGCCAGCTCGAGGTCTACGGTCGTCGCGTGGGTGACTTGGCCTTCCAACGCCCGAGCAAACGCCGCGAGGTTGTCCCGGTACGCCATCGCAAGCACATGATGGGGTCCTTTCATCATGCCGCTCATGACCGGCATGACTTTCATATGTTCATGCGGGGCCATCTTGCCGGGCGCCGGCATGGGGGTCTGCGCCATGCCGGGTGCCACGGCGCCTGCCATTAGAAACGCCAGGAACGTGGTCGCAATCGGGACCATCGAACGATTCGGAGTTTTCATGCTGCCTCTTGATCCTTTGGTGGTGCCGGGCCGCTCCGGTGATGCGGGCGTCGCGGCGAGCGGAATGCTGAACGGGCAATCGATCGGCAGTCGCCGATATCGATTAGAGAAAATTAACCACAAGCGAGACCCTGCACAGATTAAACCTTCTTAATGGTACACAGCTGCTACGCCTTCGTGACCACTCCGACCCCCATCGGAGCGGCCTGCCTCCCTCCGGCCAACACCTCGCGCCCCTTCCAGAGCGAGTAGATCGCGGGGATGACCACCAGGGTGAGCACCGTGCTGCTGATCATCCCGCCAACCATTGGCGCCGCAATGCGCTTCATGACGCTCGCGCCTGCACCCGATCCCCACAGGATGGGCAGCAGGCCGGCCATGATCGCCGTCACCGTCATCATTTTCGGGCGTACGCGCTCCACCGCACCTTCCATGACCGCCTCGTAAAGATCACGCAGGGTCGGCCGGCCGCCGGAGGCACGCCGTGCCGCCCAGGCATGATCGAGGTAGATCAGCATGATCACGCCGGTTTCGGCCGCGACCCCGGAGAGGGCAATGAAGCCGATTGCAACTGCCACCGACCAGTTATAGCCCAGCAGCCAGATAAGCCAGATGCCGCCAACCAGGGAGAAGGGGAGCGAGAGCATCACGATGAGCGTCTCCCCGACGCTCTTGAAGTTGAAATAGAGCAGCAGGAAGATGATGGCGAGCGTGGCCGGGATGACCAGCTTCATCCGCTCCTTGGCCCGCTGCATGTATTCGTACTGACCGCTCCACACCATCGTGTAGCCGGGGGGCATGGTCACCGCGCTTTCGACCTGCTGCTTGGCGTCGGCGACATAGCCGCCGATGTCCCGTCCCACGACGTCCACATACACCCACGCGGTGGGCTGGGCCCCCTCGGTGCGCACGACCATCGGGCCCGCCACCTGCCGGATGGTGGCGATCTGCCCCAGCGGGACAAACGCCTCCCCGGCACCGGCAAATCCCGGCGCACCCATCGGGGTCCCCGCCATTCCTCCTGCGGAGGGACTGGGCTGCCCGAGACCGTGAAAGGTCGGGATCAGGACCGAGGCGAGCCGCTCCGGATTGTCGCGCAGCTCCAGCGGATAGCGGATGCGCACGCCGTACCGTTCCCGGCCCTCCACGGTCTGCGTGATCACCATGCCCCCCACGGCGGTCGCGATCACGGTCTGCACGTCGCCCACGTTCAGGCCGTGGCGCGCCGCCGCCGCACGGTCGATGTCAATGTCCAGGTAATACCCCGACACCGCCCGCTCCGCGAATGCGCTCCGGGTACCGCGGACCATCTGGACCGCGCGTTCGACTTCCTTGCCCAGCCGCTCGAGCTCGGCGAGATCGGGTCCGAAGATCTTGATTCCGACCGGCGTACGGATACCGGTGGCGAGCATGTCGATCCG
>JANNGX010000130.1:0-3235 GCA_031404115.1 Gemmatimonadales bacterium
GCTTCAACTCGAAGCGCCGGCTGCTGCGCGATCAGATCAATCGCAGAGGCAACCCTGCTCTGCACCTTCGCAACCGCAGCGCGTTTCGCTGTAGATCACGTAGGCCAGCGAATCCTCGGTAGCGACCGGTTTCGGGTTGGCGGCGTTCCCGCCCGTTATCAGATCCTCGATAGCCAGCGCGACACGATTGCCGGGTGGAAGCCGGTCCATCAAGTGCCGCTGGGCCAGAACGACTGGCGCGGCCGAATCGGACAGGATGAAGTCGACCCGGTGCACCGGCACGGCGAGGTCGATGGGGAGGTAGGCTCCCCCGGCCTTGAGGATGCCGATCAGACCGATCACCAGCTCGAGCGACCGGTCGGCGCACAGCGCCACCAGCGTCCCGGCGCCGACCCCCGCCGAACGAAGCTGGTGCGCCACGCGATTGGCCGCCTCGTTCAGTTCGGCATAGGTAAGGTGCCTGCCCTCGCATTCCAACGCGATCCGCCGCGGTCCGGCGGCCGCCTGTGCCTCAAACAGCTCCGCGAGTGTTCTGCGGTCGACGAGCATCGCTGAAACCGGATTCCAGTCTTCAACCAGCTGCCGGTACTCGTCCGCGGTCAGCATCGGGAGTCGGGAAACCGGTTGGTCGGCAGCCGTCGCGGCGGCCTCAAGAAGCGTGGCGAGATGCCCGAGCATGCGCTCCACCGTCGCGCGCTCGAAAAGGTCCGTGCGGTACTCGAGGGTGACCGCGAGGCCGGCGGGGGTTTCCTGCGCAATGAGGCCGAGCGCGAAATTCGCGGAGCCCAAATGGACACCGGCCAGATCGGTCCGGAGGCCCGGGAATTCCCGCGGCGAGCCGGGCGCGCCATTGAGCGTGAAGGTCACCTGGAACCAGGGCGCATCCCCTCCCGCTGCGCGGAGCGCCTGCGCCAGATGTCCCAGCGGCATCTCGTCGTGCGCAAAGGCGTCCACGCAGGCCCGGCGTACCTGTTGGAGGAGCTGCGGGAATGGCGCCTCGGGATCCAGCTTCACGCGGATCATCAAGGTGTTGATGAAAAAGCCGAACAGGCGTTCGGTCTCGGGCCGGTCGCGGCCGGCAACCGGCGTCCCTACCAGGATGTCGTCCTGACCGCTGTAGCGGTGCAGCAGGACTGCCCAGGCGGAGAGAAGCGTCATGTACAACGTGGCCCCGACCCCCTCGCCCACCTGGCGCAGCCGCTCGAGCAACGCGCCGGGCAGCGTGGTGGAGCAACGGGCACCCGCCGCACCTGCCGCGGTGGCCGGTCGGTCGGTGGGAAGCGCCAGGACCGACGGTGCGCCGGATAGTTCCGTTTTCCAGAAGTCCAGCAGCCGTTCCATGCGTTCCCCGCGAAGGTGCTCGCGCTGCCACGCAGCGAAATCGCCGTACTGGAGCTCAACCGGCGGAAGCGCCGCCGGCCTGCCGGTCACGGCGCTCTCATAGAGCGCGGCGAGGTCGTCGGCCAGCACGCTCATGGACGAGCCGTCCGTCGCGATATGGTGGGTCACCAGCACCAGGTGGTGCTCGTCGGGAGCGAGCCGGTACAACTCGGCGCGCAGAAGCAGGCCGCCGGCCAGGTCGAACGGCCGGCCGGCCACCTCGCGGGCCCGGGCCAGCGCCTCCCCATGGGGACTTCCGGCGGTGCCCAGGTCCAGGCGCGCCAGCGGCACCTGTGACGGCGCTCGAATCACCTGGACCGGCTCTCCCTCCTCGAGAGTGAATGCGGTCCGGAGCGGCTCGTGCCGTGCCACGAGCGCGGTTACAGCCTGGTCGAGCGCGTCGGCGTTGAGAGGGCCGTGGAGCTGGAGGATGAGGGGCACGTTATAGGACGGAAGCCCCGGCTCCATCGCCGCCTGGACCCAGAGCATCTCCTGGCCGAACGAGAGCGGAGCCCGCGTCCGATCGGGCCGGCGGGGGATACGCTCGGTCCCGGCGCGCGCGCCGCCGGTCGTCTCGATCACCACCGCGAGCCCAGCCGCCGTCGGGTGCTCGAAGATCGATTGGAGGCCCAACTCCGGCGACAACTCCGCCCGCAACCGGCCCAGCAGCCGCATGGCGAGAAGCGAATGCCCTCCCAGCCGGAAGAAGTCGTCGTTCCGGCCGATCGGACCCCGGCGCAACACTCCCTCCATGGTCGCCGCGACCTCGCGCTCCAGTGGCGTGCGCGGTGGCTCGGAGGCAGGCTCCTCCTCCTGCGTCGGCTCCGGTGCGGGCAGCGCCTGGCGGTCCACCTTGCCGTTCGGAGTGAGCGGGAGGCTCGGGAGCACCACCACCTGCGATGGCACCATGTATTCCGGGAGCCGGATCCGTGCCAGCTCGCGCAGCGAGGCGGGTGTCGGCGGGGTGGACCCGTCGGCCGCGACATACGCGACCAGCCGCCGGTCCCCCGGAACGTCTTCGCGCACCAGGACGACGGCACCCTCCACGCCGGGAGCCGCGCCGAGCACCGCCTCGATCTCGCCCAGCTCGATGCGGAATCCCCGCAACTTGACTTGATCGTCCAGCCGCCCTAAAAACTCGATCCGTCCGTCCGTCCGCCAGCGGGCGCGGTCTCCGGTGCGGTAAAGGCGTGCTGCCGAGTCGTCGGCGAAAGGGTCGGGGAGGAAGGACTCTGCCGTCCGCACCGGCTGGTTGAGATAGCCGAGCCCGACGCCGTCGCCGCCGATGTGGAGCTCGCCTACCACGCCGATCGGAACCGGCTCGCCGTGGCGGTCCAGGATGTAGAGCCGTGTGTTCGCGATCGGGCGGCCGATCGGCACCGCGCCGGCATAGCGGTCCGATGCCGTCACCGTCTCCACGCAGCAGCCCACCACCGTTTCGGTGGGGCCGTACTCGTTCACGTACACGGTGTTCGGCGCGTGATCCTGCCAGAAGGCGAGCGACTCGCCCAGAAGGTTTTCGCCGCCGATCACGAACCGCCGGGTGCGGCCGGCCACGTCCGCTGCCGTCAATTGGAGGCGGAGAAGGTCGAGGTGCGCGGGTGTGATTTTGACGAGACTCAGGTTGCGCCGCTCGCGGAGCAGCGCCGCCAGGGCCTCGATTCCTGCGTTCTCGGGGAGCAGGATCGCCGGCCGTCCGGCAAGAAGCGGAACGAAGAGCCCCGTGATGGTCAGATCGAAGGCGATCGAGGAGTGCACGGGCGCCCCCTCGCCCGCCGCCGCATCGTAGGCGCGCACCGCCCACCAGAGATAGTTCACCAGCCCGCGGTGGTGAATCATGGCGCCCTTCGGCCGG
>JANNGX010000131.1:0-26394 GCA_031404115.1 Gemmatimonadales bacterium
CCGAGGGGTGGGGCGCAGGCAGCGCACTGGGGCCGGAACTCGAGGACGGCGACCCAGGAAAGGGAGCAGTGATGACCTCGCGTTTCCTCATGATCGCGCTGGATGGGGCGGACGGTGGGCTGCTCGATCGGTGGAGCGGTGACGGAACACTGCCGAACCTTGCCGCGCTGCGCGCACGCGGCGTGGCGACGCGCCTGTCAGCCCCGGAGGGCATCACCGACGACGCGCTCCGGGCGTCGTTCCAGTATGCCACCGGACTCGGAGAGCATAGTCGTTACCACTATCTCCAGCGTACCGGCTCGGGCCAGACCCTGCTCACCCGGACCGTGCGCCGAATACGGCAGCGGAGATCGCCCGTACGCGCCTCCCGGCCCTGCGAGCTCCTGCCCTACAACGAGAACTGCACCGCACTGCGAATAAATCCGCCGTTGGGGCGCCTCAAGGCCGGGATGCTGGAGCAGGTTGAAATCCATGTTACGCGAACTGACCGATGCCGATCCCGGTCAGCCCCTGGTGGTCGCGGTCGACCGGCCGTCGGCCGAGCACGCCGGGACGCGCGCCACAGCCCTTCCCGACCTGCTGATCCGGTATGCCGCCGGCACGGGAAATCACGCCGCTGGCGGTTTCTTGATCCTTGCTGGAGCGCCGGTCGCCGGCGTGGCCGCGATGCAGGATTTCGGACCCCTGGCGGCGAAGATGCTGCAGGTCGCGAGGTGAAACCGCCTGACCCCAGGGGGTGTCAAGGTTTCCTGGGAAGACCCCCACGCACCTGGTCGAGCGCCGCCTGAACCGCGGGATTGGAGGAGAGTTGGGCCGCCCGCTCCAGGTACCGCACCATGCGGGCGGTATCGGCCCGGTCTTCCATGGCGAAGGCAAGCTGGGTGAACGGCAGGCCCAGCGTGCTCGCAATTCCGCTCGCGGTACTCTCGAGCGCGCGCTTCGGGCGCTCGAGCAGTTCGGCGTACCGGTAGGTCTCCATCATCAGCTTGTCGGTTACCGCGATGTCGAGCGGAACTCCCATCAGCCGTCGGAAATCGTAACCGGGAGTCGTCGAATCCACCGGCACCGATTCCATCGTGATGGCCAGCCCGCGCTGCACCAGGAAGCGGTCGAGCCCGAAGTTCGTCCCGGTGGCGGTGAGCCCCCAGGCAATCGGCCGTCGGCTGAAATTCTGCTGGATGACCCGGAGGACCAGGAAATCCTTGCCGTACAGCACCGTATTGGAATCGATGGTGGTCTCATAGGCACCCACCTTGAGCGTGACTGCCTTGTCGATGATCTGGGGCACCGCCACGTCGATTTCCTGATTGGTCATCGTGTGGAGCGGCCAGGTGGGCGCGGCCGGATGCAGGCCTTTCCAGATGGCGGGCGCCTTGTCCTCTTCGAATGGACGGATCGGATTGTCCCGCAGCTGGCGCATGTACCAATCCGTCTCCGCCAGCGCGAGGCAGACAACCGTGACGTCCTTGCGGATCCCCTCGACCTCCTGGGCCCACCAGAGCGGGAAGGTGTCGTTGTCTCCGTAGGTGAACAGGATGCCGTAGGGCGGTACCGAGTTCAGCAGGTCGTAGGCGAAATCGGCCGGAAGGCGCGCGTCGGGCCCGTGCCGCCGGTCCGCCTGGCGGAAGTTGAGCACGAAGGGAAGCAGCGCGACGAAAAAGAGGGACAGGGGAAGGAGCTGCCGAAACCTCGTGCGCGACGACGACTCGGCGTTCCTGGCACTCCAGAACACCCGGCCCCAGTCTCTCATCAGCGCCAGCAGCCCAAGCCCCGCCCAGAGGCCCCAGACCACGAAACTGACCACGAAGAAGTAGTCCCGCTCCCGCACCTCGTGCTGCTCGATGCTGGGAAACTGATCGTAGCCCAGGCTGAACCCCGGCTTGAAATTCATGTAGGCCACCAGGCCGAATCCGGTGGTGAGCCACAAGGTCCCGAGGAGCCAGCCGCCGCTCCGATCGCTCCGCCGCTGCGCGACCATGCCACGCAGCCCGAGCCCGAAAAACAGTACGGTGAAGAGGGAACGGATCGGGATGCCGCCGCCCGGGAACGGAATCGCGCCCGGAACCGCCTTGGCCCACTGCCAATCGAAATACTGGAAGTAGTTGGCGAGCTGGAGCCCGATGATGGTCAGACTGCGCCCGGGGTTTCCGATCCCATGGCGGACGGTGGGATCATCCCAGGGCGTCCGAAGCTCGTACTGTTCGCGCTTGATGACGGCGGTCAGCGCCTTCCAAGTCTCCGGCCCGGCCTCGTTCAGCATCGGGTGCTGTGCCGAGCGGAGGTAGAGATAGAGGTAGGGAGTGACGCCGATCAGCGCCACACCGAGGAGGAGCAGGCCGAAGAGCAGTTCGCCCGAAGTGCCGAGGAAGAACAGCGCGGCCAGAAACGCCAGCCCTCCCAGCACGATAAGCGTGCCGTTGCCGAGGCCGATTCCGGTGAGCAGCGCCCAGAGCCCCGCCAGCGCGGCCCCATAGCCCCATTCGCGACGCCGCATGGCCGGATCGGCCGACGGCCGCTGGCGTAGTTCGGCCACCACGAAGGCGACCGTTGCGGGCCCGACCAGCAACCCGAGCAGGTGGTTCCCGATGGCGATGCCCAGAAAGAAACCGACCAGCAGCAGGTAGCGCGGGGCGTGCTCGGTGTTGCGGGTCGCCCGCCAGCGAAACAGCAGCCAGCAGACCGCCGCGATGGTGAAGGTGGCGACGGCGTACACCTCGGTCTCGTTGCTGTTGAGCCAGTTGGTGAATCCGAACGCGGCGATCAGCGCGCCCGCGGCGCCAGCCACCGTCCGCAGCACCGCGCGGCCCCGCGGCTCCATCTCGTCGAGATACCGGTCGGCCGACTCCTGCAGCACCAGGAACCAGCACCCCGCGCCGGCCGAGCTGAAGAGTGCGGTGAGGAGATTGGTGCGGAAAGCGAACTCGCCGACCGGGAAGAGCATTCCCCAGACGTGGCCCATCATCACGAAGAGTGGTGTCCCGGGCGGATGCGGAATCCCCAGGATCTTCATCGCCGAGATGAACTCGCCGGCGTCCCAGAAAGTGACCGAGGGTGCCAGCGAAACGAAGTATCCCAGCAACACCACGAGCGAGACGACCAGCGCGGCGCCGTAGGGCGGACGCTCCACGGAACCGGCGGCCGGGGTGCGGGCGGCGGCGGTCATCGCGGGCGGGTCGCCTCCGCGACCAGAAGCGCGTCCCGCGCCGGGCCGGGCTCGTGCACCCGGAACAGTCGGGCGCCGGCCTCCCAGGCGAGCGCGCAGGCCGCGGCGGTGGCGGTCTCTCGCTCCTCCACCGGTCGGCCGGTGAGGGCACCGAGAAAGCGCTTGCGGGAGGGGCCGATCAGGATCGGCCGGCCGAGGACCCGGAGCGCTCCCAGACCGCGCAGGAGCTCCACGTTCTGCTCGGGTGTCTTGCCGAAGCCCAGTCCCGGGTCGATCACGATTCGCTCCCCTTGGAGTCCCGCGTTTCTGGCCCGGGCCAGCGCCCAGGCCAGCTCCTCGATGACTCCCGCGAGCACTCCGAAGGGATACTCCACGTTGGTGAGCGAGCTCAGCTCCTCGAAGGTCCCCCGGGAATGCGTGAGAATCACTCCCGCCTCGCGCTCGGCGCAGAGCGCGGGCATCGCGGGGTCGAGCCGCAGCCCGGAGACATCGTTGACGATCGCGATGCCCAGGTCGAGCGCCGCGCGCGCCACGCCCGATTTGACCGTGTCGATCGAAAGCCGCGTGTCAGGAAAACGACGGTGCGCCTCCATGATGACCGGCCGGACCCGGGAAAGCTCCTCGGCCTCCGAGACTACCGCAGCCCCCGGGCGGGTGGATTCTCCGCCAATGTCGAGAATGGTCGCGCCATCAGCCAGCAACCGATCGGCGTGTCGCATCGCCGCATCGACGTCGGAGTAGCGGTCGCCATCGCTGAACGAATCGGGCGTCACGTTGAGGATGCCGACCAGTATGGGCCGGTCCAGCGGGATCGGGCCCCTGGCGGTCTGCCAGAGCAGCGGATCCTCGGCGGGCAGCGCGTGCCCCAGCGCCGTGGCCAGCTCCACCAGCGGTGCCGGGCTGGTCCAGGGCCGCGCCAGGGCAGAAAGCCGCGCCCGCGGCCCGGCCAGCAGCGCCCAGTCGTCGCCCGTGATGATGTCGAGACCGAGACGCGATCCGGTGTGGACCAGGGCTTCGAGGGTTACCGGATCCAGTTGCGTCAGATGAAAGGCGAGCGACTCGAGTCCATCGGCGGTCGTGCGGGACAACTCGCCCTCCCACCCATGGGACAGGAGGGCGGTGCGGACGGCGTCTTCGGACCGTCCGGGAAGCGGAACGACCCTCACGCGCCGGCGGGTTCGGCCGGTGGGGCCCCGAGCATGGGAGTGCGAACTGCCGCCGGAGTTGCCCCGGGCTTGGACGGCGGGGGCAGCGGCGGAGGCGGCGCCGCCCGAGGCGGCAGCGGCTCACCGCGATTGAGTAGCGACATTTCCTCGCGGTCCAGGGTTTCCCGCTCCAGGAGCGCCAGCGAGAAGCGATCGAGCAGTTCACGGTTCTGGCTCAGGATGCCCCGGGCCCGCTCGTAGGACTCGTCCACGATGCGCTTGACTTCCGAGTCCACCATTTGGGCCAGCGAATCGGAGACGTCGCGGCGGTGGCCGATTTCACGGCCGAGGAAGATCTCCTGCTCGCGGTCGCCGACTGCGATGACGCCGATCTTGTCGCTCATGCCGAACTGGGTGACCATCCGCCGGGCGATGCCGGTGGCCTGCTCGATGTCGTTGGAAGCACCGGTGGTCACCTTCTCGGGGCCGAACACCAGCTCTTCGGCCACCCGGCCGCCGAACGCGCAGGCGAGCCGGCCCTCGAGCCAGTCCTTGGTGTAGTTGTGCCGGTCTTCGTCGGGCAGCCAGACGGTGAGCCCCAGCGCCCTGCCCCGCGGGATGATGGTGACCTTGTGGAGCGGGTCGGAGCCGGGAACCTTGAGCGACACGATCGCATGGCCGGCCTCATGGTACGCGGTGAGCTTGCGCTCGTCGTCCGTGAGCTGAAGACTCCGCCGTTCCACGCCGAGCATCACCTTATCCTTGGCGTCCTCGAAGTCCGACATGTCCACCAGGTTCTTGTTCCGCCGTGCCGCCAGCACCGCGGCCTCGTTCACGAGATTGGCCAGGTCGGCGCCGGTGAGGCCCGGCGTCCCCTTGGCAAGCGTCTCCAGCCGGACGTCGGAGGAGAGCGGAATCTTCCTGGTGTGCACCCGGAGGATGCCTTCCCTGCCCCGCACGTCGGGCGCGTCCACCACGATCATCCGGTCGAACCGGCCGGGCCGCAGCAGCGCGGGATCGAGCACATCGGGCCGGTTGGTCGCGGCGACCAGGATGACGCCGTCGTTGGACTCGAACCCGTCCATCTCCACCAGGAGCTGGTTCAGGGTCTGCTCCCGCTCGTCGTGACCGCCGCCCAGGCCGGCCCCGCGATGGCGGCCGACCGCGTCGATCTCGTCGATGAAGATGATGCAGGGCGCGTGCGCCTTGCCCTGCTCGAAAAGATCCCGGACCCGGGACGCGCCGACGCCGACGAACATTTCCACGAAGTCGGAGCCCGACATCGAGAAGAAGGGCCGCCCGGCCTCACCGGCCACGGCCTTGGCCAGCAGGGTCTTCCCGGTGCCCGGAGGGCCAACCAGCAGTGCGCCCTTGGGCAGCCGGCCGCCGAGGCGGGTGAATTTCTGGGGATCCTTCAGAAATTCGATGATCTCCTGGAGCTCGACCTTGGCTTCGTCGGCGCCGGCCACATCCGCGAACGTGATCTTCGGGGTATCCCCGGCCAGCAGCTTGGCCTTGGATTTTCCGAAGGAGAAGGCCCGGTTGCCGCCGGACTGCATTTGCCGGATCAGCACAAACCAGATGGCGAAAATCACGATCCACGGGAGCATGGCGAGCAGGATCGACACGATGCCGCTCTTGGGCTCCTTGGCCGTGATGGTGACCCCGCCCTTCTCGAGGCGGCTGAGCATTGCCGCATCGTTGGCCACCGGCAGCAGGACGGTGAAGTTGCGGACCTGCGCGGTGCCCAGAGGGACGGCCCGGCGAAACTCGCCTTTGACTTCCTTGCCGTTGAACACCTCGACCGCCTTGATGTTTCCGGCGTCGAGTTGCTCGCTGAACTGGGTGTAGTTCAGCTGACCCGCGGTGCCCCGATTCTTACTCATCAATTGGACGATGGCCACTGCGAGCAGGGCGACCAGCAGCCAGAGCGCGAGGTTCTTGCTGAGGCCGGACCAATTGGGCATCTGGGGCTTCTGAGGCGGTCGCTGCTGCATTACATCAAGTCCGCGATAAAGGGGAGATGCCGGAAGTCTTCGGCGTGATCCAGCCCGTAACCGACCAGAAAGGCGGCCGGGGCTTCGAACCCGACGAACCGCACTTCGGGCATCGGTGCGTGCATCTCGACTTTGTCGAGCAGCGCGCATATAGACAAGGACGCCGGCGCCCGGTCCTTCAACACGCCGAGCAGGCGACGCAAGGTGTTGCCGGTATCCACGATGTCCTCGACCAGCACGATGTGCTTGCCTTCGAGGCGGGTTTCCGGATCGTACAACAGCCGCACATGGCCCGACGACGTCGTGCCGGCGCCGTAGGAGCTGGCCACCAGGAAGTCGACCTGGAGGGGGCGCTCGATTTTCCGCACCAGGTCTCCCAGGAAGATGAAGCTTCCTTTGAGCAACCCGAGCACCAGCAAATCGCCGTCGGGATAGTCCCGGGTAATTTGCAGCCCGAGCTCCGCCACCTTGGCCGCGATCGTCGCCTCGTCGTAGACGATCGACTTGACGGTACGTCCGCCGGTGCGGCGGAGTACGTCAGGCGACGTGGGCATCGATCCGGAGCGCGGGTGCACCCGGCGCGGGGACCCGATCGGCCGAACGGCTGACGCCGGGCACCCACACAATACGCCCGCCGGCCTCGACCACCGGCCATGACGCGCGCTGGCTCCGCGGGATTCGGGCGTCCTGCATGCAACGCACCACGAGTCTCCTTCCGGTGCCGCCGAGCGGACGGAGGAGGTCTCCGGCGCGCCAGGGCCGCACGGTGTACGGGCCTTCCTCGAACCAGCTCGAGAGCTGATTGCGTTCCAGCCGGTCGGGGGCGGGCTCGCGACGCCAGGAAACGCGCCAGCCGCCCGCCTGCACGTTTCCCGACTGACCCGTGAGCAATACGGGCGCCCACGCGACAGGATGCGCAGGACCCCGAAAGAGGCGGAGGCGGCCGAACGAGAGCTCGGCCGCGCACCCCGCCCCGAGCTCCGCGACCGCCCCGCTCCGCCCTCCCACGAGCAGCCGCTCGATCCGCGCCGCCCGGGCCGGCCCCGCCTGGATTCCTGCCCGGCGCCCCACGGCGCCCAGGAGGGCCCGAAGAACGACCGAATCATACCCCGTGAGGGGGGTAGCAGCAACGGAAACCCCACCCGGTTCGCGCATCAAATCGAGCCCCGGAACCCGGTCCAGGAGGGCGTCCCAAGCCGACCGGTCGGCGGCCGCCTGCCGCCCCACAGCGAGGAGTCGCTGATCCACATCTGGCACCCTGTCCCGGAGCATCGGCAGGAGCTCGGTCCGGATCCATGAACGCTGGTGCCGAAGATCGATGTTGGCGGGGTCCATCCAGGCTTCCAGCCCCTGCTTACGCACATGTTCAGCCAGCTCTTCGCGCCGGAACGGCAGGAGTGGGCGGACTACCTTCCCTCGGCGCGGCGCCATCCCCGCCAGACCGGCGGGACCGGACCCCTTGAGCGCGCGCATGAGGATGGTCTCGACCTGGTCGTCCTGGTGATGGGCCGTCAGGATCAGGCCGGCTCCGACCTCAACGGCAAGGCGGAACAGCCAGGCGTACCGCGACTCCCGGGAGCGGGTTTCGGTGGCGTCAGGACCGAGCTCGAGCCGGACCACGTGGACCGGGAAACCAAGGCGGGCGGCGGCCGCCCGGACCGTTTCGGCAACCACCGGGCTTTCGGGATGGATCCCGTGATCGGCATGGGCGACCTGGAGCACCAGCCCCGCGGCAGCAGGGGATCGGGCGAGGAGATCGAGCAGCGCGACGGAGTCGGGGCCCCCCGAGACCGCCACGAGTGTCACGCCGCGAGGCAGACCCAGGGCGGCCAGATGCCGGTCGAACCGCTCCTCGAGGGTCACGAGGCCTCGAACGGCTCCATGTGCACCAGCACGTCCTGCACGCTGGGAACCGCGACTTTGATGGCCCGCTTGACCTTGCCGCTCAGGATGTGCGCCTCATGGAGCGAGAGCGAGGGCTCCGCCTGCACGTGGAGCTCGAGGAGATACCTCGGCCCGCTCTTGCGGATCTTGAGTTTCTCGGTGGCGAGCACCCCGGCAACACCGTGCGCGGCGGCATCCACCTGGCGAAAGACCTCCTCCGCGGGGGAGCGATCCATCAGCTCCGCGAGCGCCGGCCGGATGATCTTGACCCCGTTGTAAAGAATGACAAACGACGCGGCGAGAGCGGCCCAATCGTCGGCCGGCTCCCAGCCGGGCCCGCCGACCAGCGCGATGGTGATGCCCGTGAAGGCGAAGGCGGAGGTGATCGCATCGGAGCGGTGATGCCAGGCGTCGGCGGTGACGGCGAGGCTCCCGATTTCCTCGGCGCCCTTGAGCACGAAGCGGAAGAGGGTCTCCTTGACGGCCACGACGCCCACCAGGACGATCAGCGTGAAGGGCCGCGGAGCGTGGTGAGGAATCCGGATTTCCCGCACGGCTTCGATGCCGATGCCGACCGCCGCGGCCACCAGTATGAGGCCCACGATGGCGGCGGAGACCGATTCCGCCTTGCCGTAGCCGAAGGGATAGCGGTCATCGGCGTCGCGGGAAGCAAAGCGGAGGCCGCCCCATACGATGAGGGAGGAAAAGAGATCAGCGAGCGACTCGACTGCATCGGCGATCAGGGCGTACGAATTCCCCAGAATCCCGGCAAGGAGCTTGACCAGTGCGAGGACGCCGTTGACCAGGAGCCCGAGCTGCGCTAGCCGGATGCCCCGGTTCATGCGGCGGTCACTTGCGCCGGAGCCGGGTCGCGAACAACTCGAGGATCCGGCGGTATGCGTCGGTCCAGGAGTCGGGTCGCACGAAGCTGTGGTCCTCCAGCGGGTAGGCCGCGAGGTTCCAATCGGTCTTCCCGAGTCGATCAAGCGCTGGGTCAGCCGTACCACGTGCGCGCCTCCCGTTCCGCCTGGTCCAGACTGTCTCGCCGGCGGCGGTCCCGAATGCGGCCCAGCAGCCTGGCCTCCTCATTCTCGACAAAGGCCCGCTGGCCCTCCGATTTCTTGCGCTCTTCGGGCGCGGGGCCGCTGCGGATGTCGGTGAGCTGTTGCACCGCGGTCTGCGTGAGGTCCAGCCCGAAGATGTTGTTGTCCCGGTCGGCTCCCGGCCGACGTTTTCCGGTCCGCACATGCGGTGGAAGGGAGGAAAGCGAGCATCAGGAGTGGCGCGGAATGGCGCATCAGACTCTCATGAGTGTGTTGGGCAGGGCAAGCAGGTCAGGGACTCAGGCGCTCCACTACCCATGCCCCGTTGGCGGCTCTCTGGTAGTGAACGCGGTCGTGCAAGCGGTTGGGACGGCCCTGCCAGAATTCGTATTCTTCGGGAACCACGCGCACACCTCCCCACCAGGGCGGGCGCGCAATGGCGCCATCGGCGTAGCGGGTCGCGGCCTCTGCCCAGCGGGTTTCGAGCTCCGCGCGGTCTTTCACGACCTGACTCTGGTGGGAAACCCAGGCGGAGAGACGGCTGCCCTCGGGACGGGAGCCGAAATAGGCATCCGACTGGTCCGTCGCAATCGGTTCCGCCCGGCCCACGATCCGAACCTGGCGTTCCAGCTCGGCCCACCAGAAGACCAGCGCGGCGTGAGGATTCACGGCGAGCTCCGCGCCCTTCCGGCTCCGCGAATCGGTGAAGAACACGAAGCCATGATCGTCGGCACCCTTCAGAAGCACCATGCGGGCAGAGGGGTGTCCATCCGGAGTGGCCGTGGCCAGGGCCATCGCGTTGGGCTCCGGCAATCCCGCGTGAACGGCCTCGTCGAGCCAGGCCAGAAACTGTCTGAGGGGATGCCGCTCGACCAGGTGCTCGTCGAGCTCCGTCTTGGCGTAGGCCTTCCGCAGGTCGGCCAGGCTCATCGGGGTCTGGCCGCGCCGGGCCACGGTCCGGAGACGTCCTCGGAAAGGTTCATGTCGGCCTCCTCCTCCTTGAAGATGGCGAATCCCCGCGCCTGGTACCCTGCCATCGCACGCGGGTGGTCGAGGGTACAGGTATGAAGCCACACCCGTGTAACGCCCGGCCTCATAGCAAGCGCCCGATCCACCGCCTGGGTCAGCAGATACCCACCGAGCCCCTGACCGATGAAGGCAGGCAGCAGCCCGAAAGAGACGATCTCGACGCTGCCGCCCTCCTGCGCCTCCAACTCGAAGTAGCCGGCCGGGGTACCGGACCGGTAGGCCACCCAGGTCTCCACGTGAGAGTGAGCCAGCCACTCCATCCACCGGGACCAGGTCCAGGAAAGCCGGTCATTCCAGTAGTAATCCCCACCCACCGCCGTATAGAGATAACGATTGAATTCCGGACTGGGCATCCCGGCCCGGATCAGGATGACGTCCGCCGGCACTCTGATCGACGGCTTGAATGCTCCCCGGGAGAGCAGCTCGAGATAGGTGGTCTTGACCCGTGTCATGGCGCCGAGACCGCGGGAAGCACCACGCCACGGCATTCGCCGAAGCCGATACCGGCGAACCCCTCGCGCTCGCATCGACCGGTCATTCCAATCTCATCGCCGTCTTCCACGAATCGCCGGGTTGTGCCGTCGGGTAGCGCCAGCGGCTCGGTGCCCCCCCAGGTCCGCTCCAGCATGCAGCCCCGGTTCTCCGTGTCGGGCCCGGAGACGGTTCCGCTGCCAATCAGGTCGCCGGGGCGGAGGTTGCACCCGTTGCTGGCGTGATGGGTCAGGAGCTGCGCCACCGTCCAGTACATGGCTGCAAAGCTGCCACGACTCACCCGAAGCGGTGCGATTCCCTGCGCGCGCATGTGCGGGGAAGTCAGCCAGACGGCAAGGTCGATCCCAAAGCCGCCGCGCTCCCGGTCGGCCTCGGAGTCGAGATAGGAGAGCGGGGCGGGATCGCCCTCGGGGCGCAGGGGGCGCGGCACCCGAAACGGCTCCAGCGCGTCTGCAGTGATCACCCACGGCGAGACGGTGGAGGCGAAATTCTTGGCGAGAAAGGGGCCGAGCGGCTGATACTCCCAGCGCTGTACATCGCGTGCGGACCAGTCGTTCAGCAAAGCGAGCCCGAAGAGATGATTCTCCGCGTCGGCGATCGGGACCGTCTCACCTAACAAGTTCCCGCGGCCCACCCAGGCGCCGACCTCGCACTCGTAGTCCAGCGCCCGGGTCGGCGCCAGCACCGGCGCCGGCGCCGCGTCGTCCTTGAGCTGGCCCAGCGGGCGACGCACCGCCGTCCCGCTCGGCACGACCGAGGACGCCCGCCCGTGATAGCCGACCGGCACCCACTTGTAGTTCGGCATCAGCGGCTGGTCCGGGCGAAACATGCTGCCGACGTTGGTGGCGTGGTGAATCGACGCGTAGAAATCGGAATAGTCGCCGATAACGCAGGGAAGCAGCATGTCCGCCCCGGACATCGGCACCAGATACCCGGGCAGTCGCTGCTGGGTCGGCGAATCGGCGCGAAGCACGGCGTGCACCGATCGCCGGAGCTCGCGCGCGGCGGACCGGCCCAGTGACATGAGCCGGTTCAACGCCGGCTGCGAGAGCGCGTCGGCGATCGCGGGGTTCAACGGCCCCAACTCGCTGGCCTGGACCGCGCGGCCGAGATCGAAGATCTCGTCCCCGATGGCTACGCCGATCGTACCGGGCCCGCCGGTACCCTTCCGGCGGAAGACGCCGAGGGGAAGGTTCTGGACGGGAAAATCGGTGCCGGGCCGCGCCGCGGAGGCTACCCAGGAGCTCACCGTCGAATCGTGGGTTTGATCGAGCCGGCGATTCACCGTCCGCTCCACGCCGGAAGTTCTTCGAGCGGCTCGCGGAAAGAGCAGGAGCCGAAGCCGTGAAAGAAGGCGCCTCGCATCCGGCCCACGGCATCTCCATCAAAACGGAGATCATGCCAGAGCAGCGCGTCACCGTTGATGGTGAAGGCGGAGATTTCGGACTCGAGGAGCGCTTCCCGCGCGAGCGTCCGGTCTCCACCGCGAAAAAGGATCGCGGAGGCGATCATGAGGTTGAGATACCCGTACGTCACGCCAGAAGGACCGTCCGGAGCGCCCGTCAGGCGATGCAGCCCCCGCACCGGGTGATGCAGCCCGGCGGTGGCCTTGAAGGGAAGCTTCCGCTGCGCCGCACCTTCAAGGAAATCGAGGAGTCGGTCCGGCGTGGGGATCGCCTCCGGGGTGGGACCTCCGGTGCGCACCTTGGCAAACGCCCCGCCTCGCGAAATCTCGTCGAGCGACATGGCGGTGCCGTCGCCCAGCGCCACGACCTCCACGTACCGCGCCCAGCGCGCCGGTATCGCGGTGAGCACCGCGCGCACTACGTTGTCGGTTGCAGCCTTGACCTCGACAGCGTCCACGCGCGCTCCATTCAAGGTGCATTCCCGGTTGAACCGCTCGATGGCGTCCACATCATCGGCGGTGGCGGCGCCAAGGAGCGCCGTAAGGGGAAGCAGCTGCGCGGCGGTGCCGGCGTGGACTCTGGCTTCCGCGGCGAGCGCGTCCAACCCGGAGACCGGCACCACGAAACGGCCCAGCGCCCAGGCATCCCGAGAAGCACGGTGGGCCAGGTACCGGGCCACCGCGGTCGCCATGTCCAGCTCGGCGGGCGGGAAGAGGCCGGCGTAATCGATGACCCCCGGTGAGCAGCGCGCGCACAACCGGGGTGATGGATGTCGAGGTTGGATTCACGCCCGAATAATAGCGTGGCCCTATGCCGGGAAGCGGGTCAGGGTGAAGGGGCTCAGGTCGAGCGCCGGTTGCGCGTCGAGAGCCAGGTCCGCCAGCGCCTCTGCGATGGCCGGCGCAAACTTGAAACCATGGCCGGAACAGGGACTCGCCAGGATGACGCGGGGATCGAGCGGAGAGCGGTCGATCAGGAAGTCGCCGTCGGGCGTATTGGTGTAGAGGCAGACGGCGCTCGCCCGCAGGGGTCCGTTGAGCATCGGGGTGCGGTCCGCCATGAGCGCACGGAGAGGTCGCGCCTCATCGGCGAGGGCCTCGCGACGCACACTCTCGCCGGTGGTGGTCTCGCCCTCGTGATGGATGGCTACCTTGACCCCGTCACCGAGATCGGGGAATCCGTAGAAGTACCGCTCCGGCGCCCACTCCCAGATGAAGATCGGCATCCGTTCCGGGGTCACCTGCTCCGGGTTTGCTGTGGAGTCGAACCAGAACATCGGCTGTCGGGTCACCCGGAGCGGGAGCGGGGCGCCGGGGAGCCCCGTCGCCATCCAGGCGCCTGCCGCGAGGATCAAGCGGCCCACCTGATAGCTCCCGCGGGCGGTGACGATGGTGATCGTGTCGCCCCCACGCCACTCCAGTGCCGGTTCGTAGTAACAGAGTACGGCGCCCGCTGCCGCGGCCAATTGCAGCGCCGCCTCGACACATGCCTCCGGGTGGAGCACGCCGGCCCTGGGCTCAAGCAGTCCCACCTCATGCTCAGCCGGAGCGAACATCGGGAACCGGTGACGAACTGTTTCGGCGGAAAGCTCCTCGTATTCCAGGCCGTGCTCGCGTGCGCTGCGCCTGGCCCCGGCCACGAGGGCGCCCTGGGAAGGGCCCAGCATGAGCCCGCCAGTGGTCACCAGGAGGCGTCGTCCGCTGTCTTTTTCCAATCGGGCCCACTGCCGATAGGCGCGCTGTACGAAGGGGACGTACTGCGGATGCTCAAAATAGGCCTCGCGAATGATCCGGCTCTTGCCGTGGGAAGAGCCCAGCACGTGCGGCGGGCGGAAGCGATCGAAGCCGATCACGCTCCGGCCCCGGCGGGCCAGCTCCAGCGCCACCATGCTGCCCATGGCGCCCAGCCCCACGATCCCGACATCGTATGCGGTCACGGTGTGATTATCCTAATGGGCATGACGGACGCCGGCGCAACCTACCGAATCATCGACCTCCGGCACATGGGGCGGCCCGAGTCGGTGGGCGCCTGCCTGGTCGAGACCCGTGACGGCCCCCTGATCATCGATCCGGGTCCGGCCTCTACCCTGCCCGCGCTCCGGAGCGGCCTCGCGGAGCAGGGTTACGAAGTGGCCGACCTCTCGGCGCTCCTCCTCACCCATATCCATCTGGACCACGCGGGCGGCACCGGCACGCTGGCGCGGGAGAATCCGCGACTGACGGTCTACGTGCACGAGGTTGGGGCGCCGCACCTGGCGGATCCGTCGAAGCTTCTGAAGAGCGCCACCCGGCTGTATGGAGACAAGATGGACGAGCTCTGGGGCGAAATCGCGGCAGTGCCCTCCGAGCGGATCAGGGCATTGCGCGGTGGGGAGCCGATCGCCCAGGGCGGACGCGAGCTCCAGGTGGCCTACACACCGGGGCACGCCGCACATCACGTCAGCTACTTCGAGCCGGCGTCCGGCGTGGCCTTTGTCGGTGACACGGGGGGGCTGATGAGCCCCCGGCTGCCCTGCGTACTCCCGGTCACGCCTCCGCCCGAATTCGATCTGGAGGCATGGCTCGACTCGATTCATCGAATCCGGATGTGGCGTCCGTCGGAGATCGTGCTCACTCATTACGGGCCCTCGACCGAGCCGGAGAGTCACCTGGAAGAGTTGCGGTCGGGATTGCTGGTCTGGGCGGAGTATGCCAGGGACAGCCTTTCGGTCACCGGAACCGACCAGGACCGCATCAGGTGGTTCAGCCACCAGCTCGAAGTGTGGATCGAGGGGCGGGTGCCGCCGGAGCGGGCCAGGACATTTTTGGCGGGGGCGGGGCCGGACGCCTGCTGGCAGGGCCTGTCCCGTTACTGGATGACGAAGGGCGCCCGCTAACCCTGCGTGCGCCGCGCCAGCAGCTCCCTCCGCAAGTCATCCCAGGATCCACCCACCGAACGCAGCGCCACCAGGAGATGATACAGGACGTCCGCCGCCTCTTCGACTGCGCGCGCGCGGTCGCCATCCCCGCAGGCCAACACCAGCTCGGCGGTCTCCTCACCGAGCTTCTTGAGGCGCAGGTTCCGGTCATCGAGCAGGCGGCGGGTGTAGCTCGCGGAGGTTGCCGGGTCCGACCCGCCCATTCGGGCGACGATCACCCGGTCGAGCTCCTCGAGGGCGTCCGAGGGTACCGGCACCGGCGTCCCGCCGGCGTCGAAGCAGGACTGGGTGCCCCGATGACAGGCGGGCCCGGCCGGAATCACGCCGGCGAGGATCGCATCGCCGTCGCAGTCGGGGGCGAGCGCCACGACCCGCTGCACGTTGCCACTGGTGGCGCCCTTGTGCCAGGGGCCGCGGTTCCGTGAGAGGTAGTGCATTTCCCCGGTCGCAACCGTGCGCTCCAGCGCCTCTCGGTCGGCCGCGGCCACCATCAGCACCCTGCCGGTGCGGTGATCCTGCGCCACCACGGTGACCGTGCCGCCTCCTTTGGCGAAGTCCAGCCGATCCAGATCGATCACCGTGCCTCCCGGGTGCCGGTCAAGAGCCGCCGCGCTTTCCTGGCGAGGGCCCCGTTGGTAGCGATCGCGCTTCCGCCGAACGCCGTGATCTTGCCTGTCCAATCGGTGAACGACCCGCCCGCCTCGGTGACGATCGGCAGGAAGCAGGCGGCGTCCCACGCCCCCAGCCGGGGATCCACCATCACCTCGGCCCGGCCGGTGGCCACCATCAGATACCCATAGCAATCGCCCCAGGTCCGCACGATTTCCGCCGCGGCCGCGAGGTCGGCCCATCCCTGCCGGGCACGCGCCGTGGGAAAGCCGTGCTCATCGGTCGTCAGTACCGTGGCCGCCGAGAGGCGCGACACGTCGCTCACCACGCAGCGGGCGCCTCCGTACCAGCAACCCTCGCCCGGCGCGGCGGCCAGTTCCTCCGCCATGGCGGGAAAGGCCGCCGCACCGGCGAGTACCGTCTCCCCCTGCACGACGGCGACGAGACTCCCCCACAGGGGGACGCCGCGTACGAACGTCTTGGTGCCGTCGATGGGATCGATGATCCATCGACGCCCGCTCACTCCTGGCGTCTCGCCGAACTCTTCGCCCAGGATGCCGTCGCGCGGGAATCGCCGGGTGATCCATTTCCGGGCGGCGAGTTCCGCGGCCCGGTCGGCGGCGGTCACCGGCGAGCCGTCCCCCTTCTGCTCGATGGTGAGCGAGGTGCGCCACGATTGGAGCGCGGTCTTCCCGGCGCAGCGGGCGACTTCCATCGCCGCCTGCATCAGGCTGCCGGACCGGTTCACCCGAGCCATCGCACCGCCAGCCCGTCCTGCCGCATCGCCGCCTTGATCTCCCGAACGGAGACGACTCCGTCGTGGAGAATTCCGGCGACCAGGGCCGCGTCGGCTCCGCCTTCGGTGAACGCCGAGCACACATCCGCGGCGCTACCGGCACCGCCCGACGCGATGACCGGCACATCGACCGCCTCGGACACGGCCTTGAGAAGATCGAGATCGTACCCCTTCCGGCCGCCGTCGCGGTCGATGCTGGTCAGGAGCACTTCGCCGGCGCCCAACTCGACGCAGCGACGAGCCCACGCCACCGCGTCCAGACCGGTTGGGGTTCTGCCTCCGTGCGTGCTCACTGCCCACTGGCTCCCGTTCCGGCGGGCGTCGATACTGATGACCACGCACTGCGCCCCGAACCTTCTCGAGCTCTCGGTGATCACGTCGGGGCGGAGGACAGCCGCGGTGTTCATGGCCACCTTGTCGGCGCCCGCCCGCAGGGCCAGCCCGACGTCATCGGCCGAGCGAACACCGCCACCCAGGGTCAGCGGAACGAAAAGCCGCTCGGCGGTGCGCCGGAGCAGGTCGAAGGTCGTGGCGCGCTCCTCCGTGGTGGCGGTGATATCGAGAAACACCAACTCGTCGGCGCCCTCCGCCTCGTAGCGCTCCGCGAGGGCCACGGGATCTCCCACGTCACGAAGATTCTGGAACTCGACTCCCTTGACCACCCGGCCTCCTTCGATGTCGAGACAGGCGACGACCCGCCGGGTGAGGGTCACTCGTCTCTCAGCGTAACGGCGCCCTTGGTGCTGAATACCGTGCCCGCGTCAGCGAGCGCGTCGCGCAGGGCAAACCCGAGCGCCTTGAATGCCGCCTCGACCACGTGGTGCCGGTCGTGCCCGCGGACGGCCCGTACATGCAGCGTGACCCGGGCACTATCGGCGAAGGAACGCATCCAGTGGTCATACAGCGCATTGGGTAGCGGGCCGCGATAGTAGGGCCGGCCGCCGGCGTCGAGCACCACGTGTACCAGCGCATCGTCCATCGGGACGGTTCGCTCGCCATAGCGCCGGCAGGTAGCCGGGATGAGGGCGCGCACCGCTTCGCCCACGGTGATGGCCACATCTTCGATGATGTGGTGGCGCAGGTCGCCGGTGGCCGTCACCCGGAGGTCGATGCCGGAGTACGCGGCCAGCGCGGTCAGCATGTGGTCGAGGAAGGGGACGGTCGTCGCCACCGAGGCCGTGCCGGCACCGATCGACGCTTCGACCCGCACTTCGGTTTCCTTGGTTTTCCGGGTTACCGCCTTCACGTGGCAAACTCCTCCGCGACCTCGCGCGGATCCAGGGCTCCGGTGTAGAGCGCCATGCCGAGAACCGCCCCGGCACAACCGGCGTGTGCCAGCGCTCGGAGATCGTCCAGCGTGCTGATGCCGCCCGAGGCGTGTACCGGAACCGCGGTGGCGCGCACCACGTCCGTCATCAGGGTCAGATCGGTTCCTTCCACCCGGCCCTCCCGGTGCACCGCGGTCACCAGAACCCCCCCGAGGGGGAGACCGGAGAGGCTGGACACCAGGCTGACCGGGTCCAGTGCAAGCTCGCGGGTCCAACCGTCCACGACCACCCGGCGACCCCGCACGTCGGCGGCGACCATCAGCCGCCCGGGAAACGTAGTCGCGGTCCGCGCCAGCCACTCACGATCTTCGAGGGCACGGGTCCCGACCACCACGCGGTCCGCTCCCGCGTCGAGGAGCGAACCCACGTCGGCCGCGCTCCTGACGCCGCCGCCCACCTGCACCCTGAGGCCCCGATCCGCCAGGATCGCATCGACGATGGCTCGGTTGGCGCCGCGGCCTGTCGCGGCGTCGAGATCTACGACGTGGATCCGCCGGAACCCGGCGTCCACCCAGCGACGAACCGCGACGAGAGGATCGGCAATCCGGACCCGCTCTTGTTCATAGGACCCCCCGACCAGCTGCACACACGCACCCCCGCGCAGGTCGACGGCCGGGATGGCGATCATCGTGGGGCGGAGGCCATTTCGTCCAGCACCCCGTGGAGAAACCGGAGGCCCGCCGTCGAGCTCTTCTCCGGGTGAAACTGCACGCCGACGGTGCGCGCGGTTCGGACCGCCGCGGGAAAGCGATCGTGTTCGTGAGTGGTCCAGGCCGTGACAACTGCGGAGGGTTCTGCGCGGCAGACGTAACTGTTGGCGAAGTACGCCAACTCCAGGCCGGCCGCGGCGAGCAACGGCTCACCTCCCTCCACACGGTTCCAGCCGATGTGCGGCACGCACCGGGCACGGAGGCGTTCCACCCTGCCGCCGAGTAGGCCGAGTCCCGCACCCTCACCTTCGTCGCTTCCATCGAAAAGCAACTGCATACCCAGGCAAATGCCCACACAGGGAAGCCCGTCCCGCAGTGCGGCGCCCAGCTCGACCCGTCCCGGCGCGAGGCGCTCCGCCGCCTGCGCGAAGGCTCCGACACCGGGGAGAACCAGCATCTCAGCCACGGCGAGCCGCCGGGGATCGGTTTCCACCGTGATCTCCCGCCCGTCACCCGCCACCGCCTTGACCAGGGAGTGGAGATTGCCCGCGCCATAGTCGAACACGGTCAATCTCACGGCCGGAGCTCCTGAAGCGCGAGCAGGCACCGCTCCAGCAGCTCCCAGGGGCCCACGCCGATTCGGATCGCATCGCCGATGCCGGCAAGATCCCGGAAAGCCCGCACCGCGATGCCCCGTTCCTGGAGCCCCACGGCGACCCGGGCGGCATCCGGCACCGGCAGCAGAACGAAATTGGCCCTCGAGGGAAGGGGAAAAAGCCCCCGCGCCCGAAGCGCTTCGAGCAAACGGTCCCGGTTGACCGCGGCTTGGCGCGCGTGACGCTGCATCCATTCCCGGTCCTGCTCCAAAGCCGCCGTGGCCACCCGTTCCGCCACGGCATTCACGCTGAACGGCCCCCGGCTGGCACGCAGCGGCCCGATCAGTGCAGCGGGTCCCACTGCATATCCTACGCGGAGTCCCGCGAGTCCCCAGGCTTTGGAAAAAGTCCGGAGGACGAGGAGGCGCTCGGACTGCACCGCCGCGGACACCCAGTCCTCGCCGTCACAGAACTCCGCGTAGGCACAATCGAGAACCACCATCCCAGGTGCATGCGTGACGATGTGCTTGATTCCCGCATCCGGAATCACCCCGCCAGTGGGGTTGTTGGGTGAACAGAGATACACGACCGCCGGCCCGCCATCACCGCTCCGGTGTGCCGCCTGAAGCACCTGCTCCACATCGAGTGTGCCGCCGGGGCCGTAGGGGACGGGCTCGGCGCGGAGTCTGTTCGCCCGGCCAAAGACCGGCACCATGGCGAACGTAGGATCGGGGTAGACCAGCACCGAGCCCGGTGCCACGAGTCCGAATGCCGCGTCGATGAGCTCGTCGGACCCGCAACCGACGCCGACCTCGGTGTCCGCGACCCCGAGGGAGCGGGCCAGCGCCCCCGCCAGCATTCCGCCCTCGCTGCCGGGATACTGGGCTATCCATCCCGACTCGAACCCGCGCAGCACCGGCGCGGACGAAGGCGGAGGACCCCAGAGATTCACGTTGTCGCGGAGATTGATCATCCCTTCGGCCCCCAGGCGCGAGCGGCCTCGGCGTGCGCCGGCAGCCCTTCGGCGCGGGCAAGACACTCCGCGTCCGCTGCCAGGAGGGCCGCAGATTGAGGACTGACTTCCTGATAGGTCGTCCAGCGGCAAAAGTCGTCGGTGGACAGTCCGGACCAGCAGCGGGTGGTGCCCCCCGTGGGGAGAACATGATTGGCGCCGGTCAGGTAGTCACCGAACGCCACGCTGCTGGACTCGCCGATGAAGACGGTGCCGGCGTGCCGGACCCGGTCCGCGACGGCTCGGGCATTCCGGCAGGCGACCAGCACGTGTTCGGCTCCATAGTCGGAGGCGAATGCCAGCGCCTCGTCCAGCGTGTCCGCGGTGAGGCTCGCGCTGCGGGCGGCCAGCGCCTCACGAATGATCGCGGCGCGTGGAGCTCGATCGAGGAGGCGGGTGAGCTCCCGTTCGACCGCATCGCCGAGTCCGGCCGCGGTCGTGATCAGCACCACGGCGGCGCGGGGGTCGTGCTCCGCCTGTGCCGCCAGCTCGCGCGCCAGTGCGGCCGGGCCGGCCGAATCATCGGCCAGAATCAGCAACTCGCTGGGGCCGGCCGGCGAGTCGATGCCCACCATGTGGGAGACCTGGAGCTTGGCCTCCATGACCCAGGCATTTCCCGGACCCACGATCCGGTCCACCCGGGGAATGCTCGAGGTTCCGTACGCCATGGCGGCGATGGCGCCCGCTCCCCCCACGGCAAACAGCCGATCCGCCCCGCCGATTGCCGCGGCGGCCAGGACGGTGGCGTCTGGAATGCCTGCGGGTCCGGGCGGGGAGCAGATGATCACCTGAGGCACTCCCGCCACCCGCGCCGGGACCAGCCCCATGAGGAGCGAACTCGGATAGGCCGCCCGCCCGCCGGGAGCGTAGACGCCCACCCGGTCCAGCGGCCCGGGCCGGCGCTCCAGGACCACGCCATCCGCCGAGACAAACCGCCGGGTCGTTGGAGCGAAGGCCTCGTGCGCGGCGCGGATGTTTTCGGCGGCGCGCTCGAGCGCGGTCCGGAGAGCGGGGTCGAGGCCGTCGCGGGCCGCGAGCCACGCCGTACGGGGTACTTCCAGCTCCCCCAGCAGTGCCCCGTCGAAGTCGGAGGACATGCGGCGCAATGCCGCGTCGCCTGCTTCCCGAACGGTACGAATGAGCGACGCGGTCTGCTCCCGGATGGCGTCGTCCTGCGCCGCGCCCCGGTCGATCAGATGCGCCCGTGCTTCCGGAGCAAGGGCGGAGAGGCTGCCCCGCGCCGCAAAGAGGCCGCTCACGCCATCAACCTCTCGATCCTGGTGACCAGAATTCCGGTGCACCCGATCTGCTTGAGTTCCTTGATGGTGCGGTTCAGACCATCGGCCTGACAAACCGAGTGAACCGCGACCATGTCGCCACCGTCCAGGAGGTTGACGACCGTAGGGCCCGAAATGCCGGGAAGCAGTCGCTTCACGTCCTCGAGACGGGACCGCGGGACGTTCGCCATGAGATAGCGCTGCCCCCGCGCCGCCACCACCGACCGCAGAGCGCCCACGAGATCCTCCCGCGCGGCGAGGAGCTCGGGCTCCATCGAACTGCGGCCGCCGGGAGCGCTGACCAGCCGCGCGCTCGACTCCAGTACCGTAGCAATTTCCCGAAGGCCATTCACCTTGAGCGTCGATCCCGTTTCGGTGAGGTCGACAATTGTGTCCGCGATGCCGAGATGCGGAGCCACCTCGACGGCGCCGGACACCGGAACCAGCTCGACCGTAGCCAGGGCGCGCGCAAAATAGGCGCCGGTCAGACGAGGAAAGACGGTAGCCACGCGCTCCCCGGCGTCGAGGTCCGCGATGCCGGTGACGGCCCGCTCCTCACGCACGGCCACGACCAGCCGGCACCGGCCGAACTCGAGATCGAGCAAGGAGTCAAGCGGCCGCCCGCTTTCGCAAATAAGATCCCATCCCGTCACACCGAGGTCGGCGGCGCGGTCCGCCACAAATTCGGGGATGTCCTGGGCCCGGACGAAGAGCGCTTCGTAGATGCCGCCCAGCGAGGCCGTCAGCGCACGAGCGCCACGGAACCGCAGCGGCAAACCGGCGTCGGCCAGAAGCTCGCGGATCTCGTCCGCCAGTCGGCCCTTGTTGGGAAGCGCAATGCGAAGTGTCACCGGATCCCTTCGGTCGAGTCTGCGTCGGAACGACAACGGCCCGTCCAGCGGGGGACGGGCCGTGGGAGTCTCTCGCCTGGGACAGGGTGGCGGCTAGACCGTCACCCACGTACGCGGAGCCTCACCAGAGCCCGTGGGGCCGCAGTGGCAATGAACATGATGGAAGAAACGTGCCGTCGGCATAGGAGCGGGCAATCTACGAGGCCGGACCGGTCCGGTCAATTGCGCCACGGCGCCGGCGGGTCAGGGAAGCACTCGCACCTTGATGTTGCGGAACGCCACCGGGTTACCATGCTCCTGGAGCCCGATGTGCCCCTGCCTGGCCTTTCCGTAGTCGGACCACTTGGCAAATTTGCTCCGCCTCACTCGGTCCTGCCAGTCGGCGCTGCCCAGCACATAGTCCGCCATCTTGACGCCGTTGAGCCAGTGCACCACGTGGTCGTTGTCGACCACAATGCGCGCGGTGTTCCACTGACCTAGTGGCTTGACGGCGCCGCGAGGCGCCGGGTACAGTCCGTAGGCCGCCCCGGCCGAGGTCAGCTGCGACTTGCCGTCGGGGTGGACGTCGTCGTCGAGCACCTGCATTTCGGGCCCGCTGAAGTAAATCTGATCCGCGCCTTCCGTGGCGCGATAGAAAATGCCGCTGTTGGCACCGGCGGTGGTGAGTTTCCACTCCAGCGACAAGTCAAAATTCCTGAACTGCTCCTCGGTGACGATGTCGCTCGCCGGTTCCACCCGGGTGAGCGCGCCGTCCACCACCCGCCAGCCGGCCGGCATCCCGGTGCTCCGGTAGCCGCGCCAGCCTCCGGTTGTTTTGCCGTCGAAGAGTAGGCGCCAGCCGGAGCTCAGCTCGCCGGGAGTCAGTATGTTGGGCACGGCCGACTCCGCCGGCGCACCGGTATCGGGCGAGGGGGGCGCGCCGGCGGAGGGACCGCAGGCGGCGAGTGCCAGCAGGGGAAAAATCCGGGTTCTCGCCCGCAATTTCACACGCTCCAACCCGCGCGGTACTCGCGAGTCAGGTATTGGTTCGCCTCGGGCACATTGGTGATCTGCATCCGCTCGGCGTCGTAGAGAATCTTGCGGCCTTGCCCGGCCCGGAGCGCCACGATACCGAGGAGCATCACCTCGGTCAGCTGGGCGGCATATTCGATCGGCGAGCTGGCGGTCGCCTGGCCCTTGCAGGCGGCCGCCCAGTTGAGCTCATGGGTCTGCTCGATCCGTGGCATGGTCTGAGGCACTGCGGCGGCCTGCTGCATGAGGGCGTCGGGAAACAGTCGAGGCTTCGACCCGTAGGTCTCATGCATCAGGATGCCCTTCTCCCCGATGAAAATCACACCGCCTTCGCGGTTGAGCTGCAGATCGTCGGGTAGCTCCGGCGGCCGGGCCGGCATCAGGCCACCGTCGTACCAGCTCATCCGGACCGGCGGCGCGGGTCCGCGCGCGGGAAACTCGTAGTGCACCGTCATGGCCTGGGGATAGGTGACGGGTTTCTGACGCGGCCCGCCCCAGGGCGTGGAGGTGGCCTCAATGCTGGTGGGCGCGGTGAGGCCGAGCGCCCAGTACGGGTGATCCATCAGATGGGCACCCATGTCCCCCAGGGCCCCCACGCCAAAGTCGGTCCAGCCGCGCCAGTTGAAAGGGTGATACACCGGGTGGTAGGGAATGTCCTCGGCCACCGGACCCAGGTAGAGGTCCCAACGCAGCCCTTCGGGAACCGGATAGGCACCCATCATCGCGGCGGCGGTCCGCTCGTTGATTGCGCGCATCCCCCACGACGGGGGCGAAAGGGGAGCTCCGGCGGGCGGAGCGGCCGGACGCGGAATCCCCTGGGGCCAGATCGGTCGGTTGGTCCAGATGTGCACCTCGCGCACCGGACCGAGGAGGCCGGCCTGGATCCACTCGTTGATCAGCCGCGCGTCGTTGCTCGAATGGCCCTGATTGCCCATCTGGGTCACGACGCCGGTCCGCGTCGCGGTGGCCCGAAGCACCCGGGCCTCGTGGACCGAATAGGTGAGCGGCTTCTGCACGTAGACATGCTTGCCGGCTTCCATGGCCGCCTTGGCGATCACCGCATGCAAGTGGTCCGGCGTGGCGATCACGACGCCCTCGATGTCCTTGCTCTTGTCGAGCATCTCCCGAAAATCGGCGTATCGCTTGGCCTTCTGAAGTTGTTCGGCGAGCTGGACGCCGCCGGGCCGCGGCTGACCCTTGTCGTCCTTCTGCCGACCCGTGAGCGCACGCTCCACGTAGCTGAAATCCACGTCGCAGAGCGCCACAATGTTCTGGCTGACGAGCGCCTCAGCGTTGCTCATCCCCATGCCGCCGGCCCCGACGATCGCCACGTTGAGCGTGTCGCTCGGCGCCTGGAAAGCGGCACCGCCCAGAATGCGCCGGGGAAGGATGGTAGCACCGAGCGCGGCGCGGCCTGCGCCCTCGACGAATGCACGGCGGGTCATCGTGCGACGGGACATTCGGCCGGCCTCCGATTGGAATGTCAGACAGGTGGGATGATACGGAGAATACTACTACTTCCGCCGGGCCGGTGGCGCCGCGCTCAGCTCGCCAGGCCAGCCGGCTCGGGGGTCCGGTTCCGGAGCCTCGTTGACACCAGGGACTCCAGCAGGTGAATGAGGACCGCGGGATCGACCGGCTTGACCAAGTGGTGGTCAAATCCGGCCTCTCGTGACCGGTGGCGGTCGGTTTCCTGCCCCCATCCCGTGGCCGCAATGAGCACCATCTGCTCCCCCCAAGGCTGCCGCCGAATGAGGCCGGCAGCTTCGTAGCCGTCCATCTTGGGCAGTCCGATGTCGAGCACGGTCACATCAGGCTGAAACTCCTCAGCCACCCGCAGCGCCTCCAGACCATCGTATGCCGTGCGGATCTCGTGCCCGGTGAGCCGCAGCAGGAGCCCAAGACTGGCGGCCGCGTCGAGGTTGTCGTCCACGATGAGGATCCGGAGCGAGGCGCCGGGCCGGCACCCGGGGGCGACGCCCGGGAATGGGCGCCGCGCCTCGGGACCCACCGTGATCAGCGGCAGCCGGATCACAAACTCGCTGCCCTGCCCCGTGCCGCCACTCCGCGCCTCGATCGTTCCGTTGTGCAGCTCGACCAGCCGCTTGACCAGCGTCAGCCCGATGCCCAGGCCGGCCGGGAACTGCTCGGGGGAGCGGTGCACCTGGGTGAAGATCTCGAAGATCCGGGGCAGCATGTCGGCAGGAATGCCGATCCCGGTGTCTTGGACCGAGATCACCGCCTCCCCGTCGTGGCGCCGGACCGAGAGCGCGATCCGCCCGCCGTGCTCGGTGTACTTGGACGAATTGTTCAGCAGATTCGAGATCACCTGGGCCAGCCGGGTCAGGTCTCCGTCGAGGTAGATCGGCTCCTGCGGCAGTGATACGTCGAACTGCTGGCCCGATGCGTCCATCAAAGGACGGCTGGTCTGTACCGCCATGCGCAGTACATCCGCCAGTTCGACCGGCTCGCGGCGCAACTCCAGCTTGTTGGCGGTGATGCGCGCGATGTCGAGCAGATCGTCCACCAGGCGCGTCATCTGCTCCATCTGGCGGTCGACCACCTCGAGCGCCCACTGCACCTCGGGCGAGGGCTCGGCCTTCATGTGGAGGATCTGGACCGCGTTACGGATCGGGGCGAGCGGGTTACGAAGTTCGTGGGCCAGGGTGGCCAGGAACTCGTTCTTGGAGCGATCGGCTTCGCGGAGCTGGGAGTACAGCCGCCCGTTTTCGATGAAGTCCACCGCTTGGCGGGCGCACAAATCGGCCAGATGCATTTCCCGTAGCGACGGCCGGTGGGGCTTCGGAAAATAGGTGGACAGGACCCCGACGACCTTGCCCGACCGGGTGATCAGCGGTGTGCTGTGAACCGAGCGGAACCCGGCCTTTCGGGCCACGCCGCGATACGACTGGAAGGCGGGATCCACGTCCCCATCCTCTACGATGACCCGGCGGCGCTCCTGAAACGCCATTCCACCGGCCCAGCCATCGTGAGGCATCGGCTCGACGCCGTCCAGGAATTCCCGGTCGAAGCCCAGGCTGGCTCCCACCATCAGGCGGCCGGTGTCCGGGTCGCAGAGTGAGAGCAGGCCCATGGTCGCGCCCTCTCCCACCGCGGCCGCGCGGAGCGTCTCCTCGAGTATGGGCTGCAATTCCAGCGAGTTGGAGAGCCGGACGCTCATCTCCTGG
>JANNGX010000132.1:0-8469 GCA_031404115.1 Gemmatimonadales bacterium
GGCAACACCGGGGCGGCGGCGGGCGTGGCGAGCGGCTTCACCGCGACGGTGACCAACGCCTCGATCAGCGCCGGCTTCACGAAGTGCACGGTGCAGGTGGGCGCGGGCGCGGCTTCGACTGCGGACGGCGTCATCGCCTGCTCGTAGGCCCCATCCCCGTTCCAATCCTGCGCACAAGCGAAAGGCGGGTCCGATCCCGGGCCCGCCTTCTCGCATTCCCGAAACCCGGGATGATCAGCGGGGCGACCGCTTGACGGTCCGGTCACCCTTCTGCTGCTTGTCGGCCTTGCGGGGGGTCTTCACCGGCCGCTTGCCCAGCCGGCCTTCACTGGTTTCCGAGCTCTGCAGCGTTCGGTGGGACTTCTGCGGCGTGGAGAGTTTCTCAGCCATGGTCTGTCCTCCATTCGTGGGGTCAGTGCAGGTACGTGACAGGGGACGCTGCTCCGGAAGGCATTGATATTCGGCCACTTACACTACAGCCCCCCGACGGTGGACAAATTCTCATGCGTGCATAATATTAGGGAGGTTCGGATTCCCGCTGTCCGGGCTCCTAACTTCCACGCGCGAGGTGCTTCGATGACCCACAGCAGGACAGTCGACCATCTTCTGGCCGATACGGGACATACGCACGGCGAGCGGCCCATTCTGACGCTGATCGATTCCGATGGCACGCCTCGCATCAAGGAGTTTCTGTCCCAGCCCGCACAGTCGAATCACATCGTTCAGTTCTACGAGGACGAAGGATTCCTGTACGACAATGTCGCGCAGTTCGTGGGGGCGGGGCTCAGCGCCGGGGAACCCACAATCATCATGGCGACGGACGCGCATCGCCGGGCATTCTCCCAGCGGCTTAAGCTCAACGGCTTCGACGTCGAGCGGCTCGTCGGGTCGGGCAGCCTGATCTTGCTGGATGCCCGAGAGACGCTGGCCCGCTTCATGGTCAACGGGATGCCCGACTGGTACCGATTCCTCGCGGTCGTCGGTGGCATCATCGAGAAGTCGCTTCAGGCTCATCCGTCGGGGCGGGCTCGAGCCTACGGCGAGATGGTGGACCTCCTCTGGAAAGACGGGAACAAGCAGGGCGCGCTCCGGCTCGAGGAGATGTGGAACGACCTCGGGAAGACCCACCAGTTCTCGCTGCTCTGCGCCTACGTCATGGGCAATTTCTACAGCTCGGCCGATGCCGACCAGTTCCGGGAGGTCTGTCGCACCCACACTCACGTCATTCCCTCCGAGGGCTATTCCCGGCTCGAGACCTCCGATGCACGCCTGGTGGAGATCAGCCTGCTTCAGCAGCGGGCGCGGTCGCTGGAGCACGAGGTCGAACACCGCAAAGACCTGGAGCTCGCCTTGCGTGAGGCGCTGGCCCGGGAGCAGGAGGCCCGGGTAGCCGCCGAGCAGACCGTCCGGTACAACGAGATGTTCGCGGGCATGCTGGGCCATGATCTGCGCAATCCGCTGAACGCGATCACCACCGCGGCGTACTACATCGCCCGGACCAACCCCGGCGCCAAGACCGGCACGGCCGCGAACCGCATCGTGTCCAGCGCCGAGCGCATGGCACGGATGATCGATCAGCTGCTCGACTTCACCCAGATCCGCATCGGGAACGGGCTGGCGCTGCGGCCTACCCGGCTCGACCTGATGGAGCTCTGCTACCGGATTCGAGACGAACTGGAAGCCGCCCATCCGGAGTGCGTCATCGGCGTCGAATCGGACGGGAATACCGTCGGCGAATGGGACTACGACCGCCTGCTCCAGGTACTCTCCAATCTGGTGGGCAATGCCATCCACCACGGCTCGGAGGGATGCAAGGTGAGCATCCGCGGCGACGGCACGGATGCCGGGGACGTGGTCGTGCATGTGCATAACAAGGGGATCGTGTCACCCGAGATGCTGCCGGTGCTCTTCGAGCCGTTCCGGGGCAGCGCCAAGCATCAGAAGACCCGGGGCCTGGGCCTCGGACTCTATATCACCCGGCAAATCGTCACTGCGCACGGCGGCACGATCGACGTGAACTCGACCCCGTCCGACGGGACGACGTTCCGGGTGCAGCTTCCCCGGACGCCGCCGGCCGGGTCGGCTTTGGGTGCTTCGACCCGGGTGGACCTGGCCGTTGAATAACACGCTGAGCCGGACCAAAACGGTCGTGGTGGTGGATGACGAGGAGGGTATCTGCGACACCCTCCGGGACGTGTTCGAGGACGAAGGTTATTCGGTGGGTGTGGCCACCAACGGCGCGCAGGCGCTGGCGCTCCTCCGTGAACTGTCCCCGAAACCGTGCATCGTCATCCTCGATCTGCTGATGCCGGTGCTCGACGGCAACGCGGTCTACCGTGCCATGAAGGCCGACCCCACCCTGGCCCATATCCCGGTCGTGATCTCGACCTCGGACCCTTCGCGCGCGCCCAGCGGCGTCCTCATCATGCGGAAGCCCATCGTGCTCGACGTTCTGCTCGGTGTCGTTCGCAAGAACTGCTGAACCCCAACGGCACGCCGCCCGCCCGATCAACCATCGATCGAGCGGGCGGTGGACTGTGGACTCCTTCCCGTCGTGTCAGATTCCGCCCCGCGGGCCGGGGCGGTCCGCGTTGGCGTAATCGCCCTTGGCCTCGGACGTGGACGCGATGTCCGTCGCGCCGGTGTTCTCGAGGATGGCCTTGGCCCGCTTGGTCCAGTCGCCGTCATCCGAGTGGACCGAGAGCAGGATGCCGCCGTCCTTGACCAGACCTTCGTAGCGCTTGGCCTCGTATTCCGGGATGCCCATGCCGATGAGCGCCCCGGCCAGGCCGCCGACCGCACCGCCCACCGCGGCGCCGCTCAGGGCCGCCATGATCGGTCCGGCGGCGATGAACGGGCCCACGCCAGGGATGGCGAGCGCACCGATGCCGACGAGCCAGCCCAGAGTGCCGCCGACCAGCGCGCCTGACGTGACGCCGGCCGCGGCGCCTTCGGGCGCCTTCGTGTGTTTCTCGTGGGCAAATTCCTTGGTACCCACGTTCTCGGGGAAGAGCACCGAGATGTCCTGGGCGCGGAAACCGGCCGCCTTGAGATGATCGACGGCCATCTCGACCTGACCGCGGGAGGCATAGAGGCCGAACACGGCTGTATTCGCCATAGTTGTTCTCTCCTGTGAAGTGAACCTGCTCGTGGAACCGCGCATGGCACATCCGGGTACGCAAAAGGGCGTGGAACAGGCTCCGCCTCGAAGCCATTCCACGCCCGCCACCTTCGGATCTCGACTATCCGACTGTCCGGACGTTCCAGAATCGGTCGTGAAATGATTAACCGATTCTAACCCGAAACTAGGAAATGCTTGTCTTCAGTGCAAGGTCCGAATTGGCACCAATCCTGTAAGGTCTCTATGCTTGCAAGGTGCCGTTTCTATTTCGGTCACATTCCGTCCGGGTGACACAATCGACTCCGCCCCGTTGGCTCCGCCTGCCACGCCTCCTCCCCGGGGAGGACGCAGCCTCACGTTCTGGTCCCTCGTTGCCCTTGGGGCCGGGCTGGGCATCGGAATGTTGTTGCACGGATCCAACGAACCGTGGACGGCCACGCTGATTCAGGGGGTTTCCCCGGTCGGCGAGATCTGGCTCAGGCTGCTTCGGATGACGGTGATCCCCCTCCTGATTACCCAGATGTTCGTGGCGGTACTGGCTTCCCACGGTCAGGGCTCCCTCGCCGCGCTGGGCGGCAAGACGCTGCTCGCGTTCGTGGGGTTGATGATCCTCGCGGCGCTTTTTACCGTGGCCGCGGCGCCTCCGATGATTGCGCTCTTCCCGACCGACGCCTTGACGATGGCCTCACTCAAGGCGGGAGCGGTGGTGCCTGAGGCGGTGCGATCCGCCGGCCAGGCAGTCACCCACGAATCGCCGGGCGGCTGGCTGACGAGCCTGGTCCCCATCAACGTCTTCCAGGCCGCCGCGGGATCCGAAATCCTGCCGCTGCTGGTCTTCACCGTGCTCTTCGCGCTGGCAGCGGCCCGGATCGCTCCGGAGCGGATCGAGGTCCTGCTCCGGGTCGGCCAGGCGCTTTCCGACGCCGCGATGGTGCTGGTGCGCTGGATCATCCTGGTAACGCCGATCGGAGTGTTTGCCCTCTCAATGGTGATGGCGGCTGGAGCCGGGTGGGGCGCGGCCGGTTTCATGGGCGCGTTCGTGCTGATCGCCTGCATCCTGATGGCCGCCTTCACCCTGCTTCTGTATCCGGTTACCTCGCTGCTGGGGCGGGTGCCGATCGGCCGGTTTGCCCGCGGTGTCGCGCCGGCCCAAGTGGTGGCGGTGGCCACCAGGTCGTCCATCGCCTCACTCCCCGCGCTGGTCGAGGGTGCCCGCGATGTGCTTCGACTGCCCGCAATAGCGACCGGTTTCGTGCTGCCCCTCGCGATCGCGGCCTTCAAGGTCAACATGACGATCACGGGTCCGGTGCGGCTCCTGCTCATCGCGCATGTGTTCGGCATTCCCCTCACGGCGGGGATGATCGTCACCTTCGTGGTGACGGTGATCCTGGTGAGCTTTACCAGCCTCGGCGTACCGGGCGGGGGCGGGGCCATGCGCAACCTGCCGGCCTACCTCGCCGCCGGCCTGCCGATTGAGGCGATTGTCCTCCTGGAGGCGGTGGATGTCATTCCGGACATCTTCAAGACCATCCTCAACGTCACCGGCGATATGAGCGTCGCCACCATCCTCTCACGGGGCAAGCAGGCGGGTGTGACTGCGTGATTCACTTCGTCGTGCCGCGGGATACCGAATTCGGAATCCGGGATTACCTGGGGCTGTGGGGCCAGGGCCTGGCCTCCCGGATGACGGTGCTCCACTACGACGACCTGCCGTTCAGGACGTCGCTGCCCGGCGGCGTCTATGTCTTCTCCGCGCTGGACCAGCTGCTGCCCGCCGGGCGCCGCCTGGCCGGGGAAGCGGCCGATCAGCTCATCCGGGCCGGCGCGCGGATTCTCAATCATCCGACCAGGACCCTGCGGCGCTTCGGACTGCTGGAGGAGCTGTTCCGCCAGGGGCTTAACCGTCATCGGGCTGCGCGCGCCACCGGTGACCACTCCGGCCTGCGCTATCCGGTTTTTCTCCGGGAAGAGCACCACCACACCGGCGCGCTTTCTCCGCTGCTTCGGACTCCCGAGGCGCTGCGGGCCGAGCTGGGCCGGGCGCTGGTGCGGGGCCTCCGCCTCGAAGACCTGCTCGTCATGGAGTTCTGCGATACGGCGGATCAGGACGGATCCTATCGCAAGTATGCCGCGTTCATGGTCGGGTCCGAGGTCATCCCGCGCGCGCTCGAGCACGGTTCCCGGTGGGCCCTCAAGCATTCCGGATCGGATTTCACCCGGCCGAACCTCGACGAGGAGCGCGCCTACGTGCTGGACAATCCGCACGAGACTCAGCTTCGCGGGATCTTCCACGCGGCCCACGTGGAGTACGGCCGGATCGACTATGCGATCCAGGATGGTCGGGTCGAGACCTGGGAAATCAACCTCAACCCCACCATCGGACGCGGCACCCGGCCGTCCAGCGGCGTCCTTTCTCCGGAGATGTCGGAGTACCGCACCCGGGCCCGAGAGCACTTCTACCGTCGGTTCCAGGCGGCCTTCGAGGCACTCGACCTTCCGGCAGGGGCTTCGTCTATTCCGATCTCCTACCCGGCCGCCTCGCTCGAGGGCCTGGGTCAGATGTCGCGCCCGGTTGGGGCACCGCGCCGGTTCGAATCGATCAAGCGATTGCTCCGCCCCTTCCGGCGGATTCTCGATCCGGTTGTCAGGGCAATGCTGCCGCTGCTCGGCCGGGCGTCCAGCCGCCGTGTTTCTCCCTAACGCCGTGACCTCTCCGCCGCGCCCCTCGATCCGTCCGGTCATCATCGCGAGTTTCGTCGGCACCACCATCGAGTGGTACGATTTTTTTCTCTATGGGACTGCCGCGGCGCTGGTCTTCAACCAGCTGTTCTTCCCGAATCTCGATAGTCTGGCCGGAACACTGTCAGCGTACGGCACGTTCGCGGTCGGGTTTCTGGCGCGGCCGCTGGGCGGAGCGGTCTTCGGGCACTACGGCGACAGGGTTGGCCGGAAGGCGATGCTGGTCTGGTCGCTGCTGCTCATGGGGGTGGCCACGGCACTCATCGGGTTCCTGCCCACCTATTCCTCGATCGGCGTCTGGGCTCCGGTCCTGCTGGTTGCGCTCCGCTTCGTCCAGGGTTTCGGTGTCGGCGGAGAGTGGGGCGGGGCGGTGCTCATGGCAGTAGAGCATTCCCCCGAAGGGAAGCGCGGGCTGTCGGGGAGCTGGCCCCAGATGGGTGTGCCGGCCGGCCTGCTGCTTGCCACGGGGATCTTCGCGCTCCTGTCGAGCAGGCTGTCGGAGGCGGAGTTCCTGGCCTGGGGATGGCGAGTGCCGTTTCTGCTCAGCGTCCTCCTGATCGGGGTCGGCCTGTTCGTCCGGCTTCGCCTCCTGGAAACGCCGGCGTTCACCCAGCTCAAGGCCGAGAGCGGAACCAGCCCCGCCCCGCTGGTTCAGGTATTCCGGGACCACCCCCGCGAAGTGGTGGTGGGGATGGGAATGCGGTTCGCGCAGAACGTACTGTTCTACATCTACACGGTGTTTGTGCTGAGCTACGGGGAGAAGACGCTGCACTATCCCAAGGGCACCATGCTCGCGGGGGTTGCCACCGGGGCTGTGGTAGGGCTGTTCACCATCCCGCTGTTCGGCGCACTCTCCGACCGCTTCGGGCGGAAACCGGTGTATCTGGCGGGGGCGGTGATCTCCCTGCTCTACGCGTTTCCATTCTTCTGGCTGCTGGGCCGAGGTCCGGGATTTGTCGCGCTGGCGATCGTGTTGGGGCTCAATGTGGGGCAGGACATGATGTACGGTCCGCAAGCGGCATACTTTTCGGAGCTGTTTTCCACCCGGGTCCGGTACAGCGGTGCGTCACTGATCTATCAGCTGACGTCGGTGTTTTCGGGCGGACTGGCGCCGTTCATCGCGACGCTGCTGCTGGCGCGTTACGGCGCCAACGCGATCGCGGTCTATATGGCGGCCAGCTGCGCACTCAGCGTCATCGCCACGCTGTTCGCGCCGGAAACCCATCGCACCAGGCTCTGACCGTTCATTGCACCTGGTTCAGGCTCTGCAGCAGCGCGTAGGCCCCAACCGCGCCGAGGACGGCGAGTCCGGCCAGCATGGTCTTGGGCACACTCTTGTAGGGTGTGGCAATGGTTTGCACCTGGGAAATGGGCATGACCAAGCGCGCAATGGCGCGGTTGGTCGGGTGGCCGATGATGCTGTCGCCCTGGATGACAGGATTGTAAATCTCGACCTTGGACTGGTCGGCCCGAGTCACCCGTACCGCCTCGATTGACTTGTCCTTGAGAAGCTCCTTGGGCGGCACTTGCTGCACCCGCCAGCCCACGCAGCCCGCTGAAAGCGTCACCGCCGCCGCCAGGACCGCCCGCCTCGCTCGCACCGCCCGCATCGTGATCCTCCAGAAAGAGACTGCAACAATGCGCGCCGATCCGCGACCCGGTACCGGAAGGCTACTACTTGAGGCCGTCCCCCCACAACACCCGCGCCTTGTCTGCCGCGGCGCGGGCCCGGTCGGCGTCCCCCAACTCCTCCCAGGCCTGCGCGATTCGGTGGAGCGAAGGGGCCTGAAACGGCAGCTCGAACGGCGTCCGTTCCGCGATCGATTCCCACCACCTGATGGCCTCGGGAACTCGGCCGGCTCGGGCCAGCAGGTCGGCCCGGAGGAACCGTTCGAAGGTGCCGGCGTAGAACGGCGACGATACCGCGTACTGAAACCAGACGTCGAGCCGTCCCTGCTCCAACACAGCCAGGGCCTCGGCGGCCAGGCCGCGGGCGAGCAGGAGCTCGGCGTGGAGGGTCCGCCCCAGGTGTTCCAGCAGCGCGCCGGCGCCCACCGGCACCGGCAGCTCGGCGAGCGACTCGATTTCGAGGGAGGCAGCGGCCGAATCGCCCTCCCGAACTGCCAGCAGGCCCAGGAGGAAACACCGAAAGTGGGAATGGAGCTCGTTGTGGAAGGCCAATGGCACCGCCACCGCCGACCGCGCGGCGGCGGGATCCCAAGCCGAGAGGTCGCTGCGCACCCGGGCCCGCACGCCCTCGGGCGGCGTGAAGAACGAAAGCGAGGCGAAGAGGCCCCGGACCTCCAGCGCCCATGCGGGCTCCAGGCGCTCGGCCTCGTGGAGGCGATCGAACGCCTCGACCGTGCGGCCCCGCGCCAGATCCAGGTGGGCCAGCGTGATGTGACCAAAGGCGCGGAATTCCTCTGAGCGCGCCGCCGCAAACAACTCGCGCCCCAATCGTTCGGCGTGCACCGGATTCCCGGAATACAAGGCCACATCCGAAAAAGTCCGCGCAATGGTGAGGCCCCGCGCGCCCGCCAGCTCTCGGGTGATCGCCGTCTGTTCGGCCTCGGTGCCCAGGGTGAAGGCGGCGAGCGCCCGGAGTCCCA
>JANNGX010000133.1:0-5489 GCA_031404115.1 Gemmatimonadales bacterium
GCATCTCCACCAATCCGGGAATCACATATTTGCCGGCGGCATCGATGACCTTGTCCCCGGTGGGGCGCCGGAAACCGGGCCCATACCCCGCCGCGTTCACCCCGTCCATCAGCACGATGTCGACGATCGTGTTCCCCTCGATCACGATGTCGACCGGCCCCTCCGGCGGCATGGCCCGGTTGGAGCCGGGCGTCCCGCGGCCAGAAACCAGCGTTGCGTTGCGGATTACCAGCCGGCGATACCGCTCGCCCTTGAGGGTGCCGAGCGGCAGGGGACCGGGGCCATTGTCGGCAACGGCAAAGGACTCGGCGGTCTGGGCTCCAAGCCGGACCCCGGCGGCGGGAGACAGCAGGACCATCACGACGGCGGCGGCGGCGAGGCGGGCGATCATGGGAAACTCCGGAGGTAGTCCCTCCTCGTAATGTGGTGCAAACCCGATTTGGGCGCTATGCTCTCGCCGGAACTAACGCGGCACTCCGTCCACATTTCTGGGGGATTCATGACGGCACTCAGCGCACTCTGGCTTCCGATCCTGTTGTCGGCGGTGGTGGTGTTCCTGGTGAGCTCCATTATTCACATGGGGCCATTCTGGCACAAGACCGACTATCCCAGAATTCCCAATGAAGACAAGGTCATGGAGGCGCTGCGCCCGCTGGCCATTCCTCCCGGCGACTACATGGTGCCGCGGTGTAACAGCGCGGCGGCAATGAAAGCGCCGGAATTCCGGGAAAAACTGAAAAAAGGGCCGGTCATGATCGTGACCTTTCTGCCCCCCGGCGAGATGGGCATGGGCCGAAGCCTCGTCCTCTGGTTCCTCTACGCCGCGGTCGTCTCGGGGTTTGCGGCCTATATCACCGGCCGGGCGCTGCCACCGGGCGCGGAATACTTGCAGGTATTCTGTTTCGCGGCCGTGAGCGCATTCCTGGGATACGTGGCGGCACTCTGGCAGATGTGGATCTGGTATAAGCGGGGCATCGCTATGACGATCAAGGCGAGCATCGACGGCCTGATCTACGCCCTGCTGACTGCCGGGGTCTTCGGATGGCTCTGGCCCCGCTGACCCCAGGGTCCCCTGTTACGGGCCCGGCGCGCCCCGGGCAATGCGCTCGATGAGCTCGGCCGCCCTGGCCAGGAGCGCCAGGTCGGCAGGCTCGAGCCCGCTCAGCTCCGCGGCGAGCGCCGCGATCCGCCTCCGCCGCCCTTCCTGAAGCAGGCGGCTTCCCTTCGGGGTGGCCTTGATCCAGATGACCCGCCGATCACCGGTGTCCCGGGTCCGCTTCAGCAGTCCGTCCCGCTCCATCCCGGCGAGCAGGCGGGTGATGGTCGGTCCCCTGACCTGCTCGGCCTCCGCCAGCCGGCCGATGGTGACGGGGCCCCCGAACACCACCACCGAGAGCGCCGACATCCGCGCGGCGGTGAGCCCGATGGCCTCATCCTGCTTCCGGAGCCTTCGCAGCAGATGAATGGCGGCGGAATGCACCCGGTCGGCCACGACCGGCGGGTCGGGGCGGGGTGCCCCGGGGACTGCGGTAGAGCGCCTGGTCACCCGGCATTGACTCCTGATAGTTTGCTATGCTATGTTATTAGTTAGCTACGCTAAGTGTAATGAGATCGAACCGCGAGAGTCAAGGAGCCAGGCCATGCCGACCCCAGCCGATCTGTCCAGTGCCACCGTGGGGCAGCTGCTCGTTCCGGTCACCGACCTGGAGCGGGGCACCGCCTTCTATCGGGAGACCCTGGGCCTCCAGTTTCTCTTTTCTGCCCCCCCGCAGATGAGCTTCTTCATGGCGGGGAACGTCCGGCTGCTGGTGGGCGTTCCGGAACATTCCCAGACCGCTCAGCAGGGGTCGATGATTTACTTCAAGGTGGCCGACATTCACGCGGTGCACGCCACGCTTGCCAGCCGCGGAGTCAAGTTCGTCGCCGCACCCCATCTGGTGCACACAGCCCCCACCTATGAGCTCTGGCTTACCGAGTTCCGGGACCCCGACGGGAACCAGCTCGCCTTGATGAGCGAGATACCAACGCAGGCATAGGTCCGGCGGCTTCAAAGCCACTGTCTTCGGGGCGGTCGCCGATCCCACCCGCCGGGCCATCCTCGACCTGCTGCGGCGCGGCGAGCTCTCCGCCGGTCAGATCGCCAGGCCCGATTCCGCCGCTATGCGCTGAATCCCGCCCCGCTCGCCCAGGTGGACCGCTGGCTCAACGCCTACCGGGTCCATTGGGGAGCACGGCTGCACGATCTCAAGCACTACGTCGAACAGGGGGCACACCGGGCATGACCACCGCGCAACCGGGAGGGACCCACGAGTTCAGCCAGACGGTGACGGCGCAGCCGGACCGGGGCTTTGCCGCGCACACCGACCCGGCGGAGCTGCGCCGGTGGGAGGGCGGCACCAAGGTCACCGCGGTGTGCGGCGGCTTCGAGCGCGGGGCCGACTTCAGCGACTACCCCTTCGGCTGGGCGTCGTTCCTCACGCAGCTCCAGACGTTCGTCCAGCGGGGTGAATCCAGCGTGGTCGACCCCACGCCGTAATCATTGATCGCGGACATTACGCCGCGCAATGTTTGCGACAGGTGATGGCCCGGCCCGACACCGGAATTCGAGCCGGGGCGCGCAACCCTGCACGCCGCAGCCGGAGTCTGCACTCCACCCCGGCCGGATGGATTCTCCATTCGGCAATGGCCCACCAGTCCGTCCGCCCGCTACTGACCGGCGCGGTGACTCCAATTCTTACGCCGCGCGCGTAGGTGCACTGCTCCAACTTCTGACGCCATGCAGCACTAGGTTCGGGCGCTGGGCCGGCTGAACAAATGCGCCGCGGCCCAGGTCATCGCCTGCAAAGCCGAGCGCGCGGCGCACCCGGGCAATGTGACTCCAATTGGTGCGCGCGGTGATTTCCACTCCGCTCCTCCACGTGCGCGTCTCGACGATTTCGTCCTGGCAATTCGTTGGCATATGGGCCTCCTCCTGAAGCCTCCGACATACGAAGGCAACAGCCGGGCCGCCACCCCGTCCTTCAAGTGCACGCGGCAGCGCGGCAGCGCGGGTGCGGCGGGGAGGCCGGGGGGTTCACTCACCGCGGAGCGGGCGGTTCCGTCTTCCAGAAATCGATGCCGCCGGCCTGCTGCCCCACGTTCACGCTGCCCACCCGGACCCGGGCGCGGAGGTCGATGATCTCGACGGTGCCCGGCTCCGAGCCGACCCCTTCGAGCGTGACGAAGGCGTAGCGGTCGTCCGGCGAGATGACCAGGCCGCTCGGCAGCCGCCGCGCGGTCGAAATCCGGGCGAGCTCGGCCCCGCTGGCGGTGTCGAAGACGGAAACCGATTTGCCGCGCTTGTTGGTGCCCACGAGGAACCGGCCGTCGCGGGTCACGGCCAGATTGTAGACGCCGTCGCCGGCCGGGATCCGGCGCCGCATGCTCCACGAGCCGACATCGACCTCGACCAGCTCACTGGCCTTGTTGCAGGCTACCCAGACCGTCTTCCCATCCGCCGAGGGCTGCGCCCAGGTCGGTGAGCAGTTGATGCCGTGCCCCTCGGCGTTGCGCATGGCCATGGTGCCGGGCGATCCGCTCATGCCGTGTTCGGTGCCTTTCCCCAGCATGAAATACCGGGACACCTCCATTCTGGCGGCGTCGATCTCGATCAGCACGTCATTCATCATGCAGGCCGAGTAGTGCCGGCTTCCGTCGGGGGACAGCCGCGATCCGTGCGGCATCACGCACGTGGGGATGCGCTTGATCTCGATCATCGGGTCGGTGTAGACGACCGACACGGTCGAGGGCACCATGTCGCCATAGAGATTGAAATTGACCACCCAGGCGTAGTGCCCGCCCGGCGCCATGTGAATCGTGGCGGGGAAAAGGCTGAGCTCGGTCCGGCCGGCCTGCTCGTCGTTGGCGGTGGAAAACTTCCAGAGCGCCCCGTTGGGCATGCCGTGCGCGGTGGTGACGTAGTACCACTTGCCGTCGGGCGACACCGCGAGCCCATGGGGCCCCACCAGCTCGGTGCGGTTGGTGCCCATGGTGCGCTGCCGCTCGACCCGCGCGCCGGCGGGCCCGAACCGCACCAGGGAAATCTGGTCGTTTCCCTCGCTGGCCACGAAGACCAGATAGTCCCGCTCGGGTGGAGTCGGCACGGTCTGCGCGCTTGCCACCGCGCCTGCCACCACCAGGTGTCCGAGCCCGGCGAGCACGCCGCTGCGAGCCTTCCTCCTCATGGAATGACTGGCTTGGTCGGCTTCTTGGGATTTACCCGGACGACCCAGAGGCCGTTGTTGAAGTCGTTGACGTACGCCAATCCGTCAGTCGGGTTGACCACCACGCCCCAGGTAAAGGCGGCGTTCTGCACGTTGCCGCCCATATCGGCGGTATTGAGCGAGGCCATCTCGCGGCCTTGGGCGCGGAGATCGCCCTTGAGCTCGCCGGAAATATCGAAGACATGGAAGCCGGCGTCGTAGGCGCCGATGTACAGTGTGTCGGCCACCTGCCAGACGTTGTGCACCCCGCCGTTCTCCGGCGTATACCACGCCACCGAGCGGGGGTGCTCGATGTCGCTCACGTCGATCACCTGCAGGGTGCCGTACATTCGGTTGGCTGCGGCGTCCTTTGCCCCGATCACCGGCCCGTTCCGGTACACCTCATCGGCGATGAACACATAGTTGCCGCCGCGCTGCCGCCATGCGGTGTGGGTGCCGCGCCCGAATCCCGTGCCGGCCACATCCTCAACGTCTTTGTAGAGCGAATCCAGGCTGTACTTGAACTGGGACACGATCACCGGCTTGTCGGGGCGCCCGCCCCACTTGCCGTTTCCGATGTCGAGCACCACCAGCCCGTCGTTCCAGTAGCTGAGGTACGCCAGGCCGTTCTGGATGTCCACGTCGTGCAGGGAGCGGCCGGCGTCGGGCCGGTTGGTGCGCCACTCGCCCACCTGGCGCGGGTGCGCCGGGTCGCCGATGTCGATGATGTGGAAGGCGCCGGTGCCGTCGTTGGTGATGTAGACGTGGGTCCCGTAGCGCTCCTGCTGGTAGATGAACGCCGAGTGCACGCCGCCGGTGACGCCCTCGGTGAATTCCGAGACGACGCGCGGGTGGAGCGGGTCCTCGAGCGAGCAGATGACGATGCCGTTGCGGCGGTCGGCGGCGCCCTCACGGGTGAAGACCAGGGTGCGGCCGTCGGGGGTGGTCATGATGTCGTTGACGCGCCGGGTATTGGCCACGATCGAGTCGGTGATCACCGGGTTGGCCGGGTTGCTGATGTCGATCGTGTACATCCGGTCGCCGCCGCTGCCGGTGCCGAGGTAGGCCACCCGGCCGTTGGGGTGGATCCAGACTTCCTCGGTGGTGAACTGCGAGCGCGGCAGCCGGCCGACGATCTGCGCCGGGCGCCGCACGTCGCGGTAGCCGAGCGTGACGGCGGCGTCGCCGCTGGCGGGGCCGAAACTCGCCGTCACCAGGTAGCTGCCGGCCTCGTAGCCGACGAAGGCG